>NZ_CP049905.1:3487643-3815286 GCF_011305535.1 Diaphorobacter sp. HDW4B | reverse complement strand
CTGCCAGCTTCGACCACGAACAGGATCAGGTCCACATCGCCGATCGCGCCCATCACCGTCTTGTTGAGCGACTTGTTGAGGGCCGTGCTGTGACGTGTCTGGAAGCCGGGCGTGTCGACGAACACGAACTGCGTGTCGTCCTTGGTGCGGATGCCGGTGATGCGGTGGCGCGTGGTCTGCGCCTTGCGCGAGGTGATCGAAATCTTCTGACCGACGAGCGCGTTCATCAGCGTGGACTTGCCCACATTGGGCTTGCCGACGATGGCGATCAGACCGCAGCGCTGCTTGGATGTGTCGACGGGAGCCGCAGCAACGGCACCCGCACCCGGCTTGGCACCGGCCAGCATGGCGTCCAGATCGGGATTCAGCGAATCGGTGGAAGGTTCCGAGCCCTTGGGCGCCGGAGGTTTTGATGCATTCGTCATGCGTGTTTTGCTTTCAGTTTGGCGAACAGCGCGCCGGCCGCAGCCTGCTCGGCCGCCCGGCGCGATCCGCCTTTTCCGTGTTCGATCAGACCGAGTTCCACAATCTGGCATTCCACGTCGAACGTCTGATTGTGCGCGGCACCTGCCGTTCCCACCACGCGGTACTGAGGCAGATGCATTTTGCGACCCTGCAGCCACTCCTGCAAGGCGGTCTTGGAATCCTTGGCCGCAGCCTGCTTTTCAGGGCTGAGATCGACGCCTTCGAAGAAGCGATCCACCATGGCCTGCGCGGTTTCAAAACCGGCATCCAGGTAGACCGCGCCAATCAGCGCCTCGACCGCATCCGCAAGAATGGAAGGCCGCAGCTTTCCGCCCGACTTGGACTCGCCCTCGCCCAGACGCAGCACGTCGGAAAGCTTCAGACGCGTGGCGATGCGGTGCAGGGAATCCTGTTTCACCAGATTCGCGCGCATGCGCGACAAATCGCCCTCGGGAAGATCCCGAAGGCGCTGGTACAGCATGGTGGAAACCGCCAGACTCAGCACCGAGTCGCCCAGAAATTCGAGGCGCTCGTTGTGATCGGCGGAGAAACTGCGATGAGTGACCGCGCGCTGCAGCAGCGCGGAGTCCTTGAATGAATGCTGCAGACGACTCTGCAGCGATTGAAGTTCAGTTGATAGCACTACTTTGATGAACCTTGGAACCGGTAAAGCAAGGATGCCGGTCCGTACAAAGGAATTTCTTTGGTGTATTCATAGGTAACAACGACCTTCTCATTTTCTTTGGTTACCTCAAGATCGCTTCCCGAAATTGACCGTATGTCGTCGATTGACGCGGCACGATTAAACGCAGCACGCACCCCATCGACTGTAGTTTCTCCGGCAGCTTTCTTTACAGCCTTATGAACCGCCTGCCACTCCATCAGCAATGGAAGTGACTTTGTCGCCACGTAGCCGATGGACACAAACACAACCAGAATGAAAACCAGACTGATGAACGACAACCCGCGCTGGCGCGAGCGTGGAGCGGAGATGCGGTGCATTGCCATGTCTGTGATTCCCTCTTGAATTGAAATATGAAAACTGCGATTCAACCTCAGTTGAACGAACCGATGCGCTTGAAGTTACCGAAATTCATCCAGATGAAGAAGGCGCGACCAACGATGTTGCCTTCTGGAACGAATCCCCAGTAACGCGAATCCAGCGAATTGTCGCGGTTGTCGCCCATCACAAAATACTGGCCTTCGGGCACCTTGCAGGTCACGCCTTCGACGCTGTAGTTGCACAGGTCACGGTGCGCGAAGTTGCTGGCACCCTGCACGAAGGCCGGTACGTCCTTGTTGTTGAGCACGTTGTGCGGCTTCTCGCCAATTTTTTCCTGGAACTGGCTGAAGTAGCGCATTGCGTCTTCTTCAAAGAAATCGGGCAGGTTTGTGGTCGGAACCGGTTTGCCATTGATGGTCAGGCGCTTGTTCAGATAGGCCACCGTATCACCCGGTGTGCCGACGACGCGCTTGATGTAGTCCACGCTGGGTTGCGGCGGGTAGCGGAACACGATCACATCGCCCGCCTTGGGCTTGTTGCCCTCGGTGACGCGGGTGTTGGCCACCGGCAGTCGCAGGCCGTAGGTGAACTTGTTCACGAGGATCAGGTCGCCCACCCACAGCGTCGGATACATCGAGCCCGAGGGAATCTTGAACGGCTCGAAGAGGAACGAGCGCAGCAGGAACACCACCAGAATCACCGGGAACAGGCCCGCAGTCCAATCCAGCCACCAGGGCTGCATGATCAGCTTCTGTTGGGCTTCCTTCAGATCCTCTGCAGCATCTGGACGGATGCCCATGCGTTCGAGTTCTTCGCGGCGTTGCGACGTGGAAGCGGCAAACACCTCGGCGGCTTGCTTGCGCCGCGGCAGAAAGTAAAAGCGCTCGGCCAGCCAGTAGGCCCCCGTCACCACCGTTGCCAGCAGCAGCAGCAGTGCAAAATTACCCTCGATCGCGCCTACATACCAGGCACCGATGTAGCCCACAAAGGCCGCGAGGATCAGAGATGTCAAAACTTGCATGGGCCCTTGCCTTGTTCTTGCTTAATCTTCCACCTGCAGAATCGCGAGGAATGCTTCCTGCGGCACTTCGACCGAGCCGATCTGCTTCATGCGCTTCTTGCCGGCCTTCTGCTTTTCGAGCAGCTTGCGCTTGCGGGTGATGTCGCCGCCGTAGCATTTTGCCAGCACGTTCTTGCGCAGTGCCTTGATGGTTTCGCGGGCGATGATGTTGGCGCCGATGGCCGCCTGAATCGCCACGTCGAACATCTGGCGGCTGATGATTTCGCGCATCTTCGCTGCCACGGCACGACCACGGTAGGTGGCCTGCGAGCGGTGAACGATGATGGACAGCGCATCGACCTTTTCGCCATTCAGAAGAATATCGACCTTCACCACGTCGGACGCGCGGTACTCCTTGAACTCGTAGTCCATGGAGGCATAGCCACGCGACACCGACTTGAGTTTGTCGAAGAAGTCGAGCACGATTTCGCCCAGCGGCATTTCGTAGGTGAGCATCACCTGACGACCGTGGTAGGCCATGTTGATCTGCACGCCGCGCTTCTGGTTGGCCAGTGTCATCACCGGGCCGACATAGTCCTGCGGCATGTAGAGATGCACGGTCACGATGGGTTCGCGGATTTCCTCGATGCGCCCTTGCTCCGGCATCTTCGATGGGTTTTCCACCATGATGACTTCGCCGTCGGCCTTGACCACTTCGTAGACCACGCTGGGCGCGGTCGTGATCAGGTCCTGGTCGAACTCGCGCTCCAGACGTTCCTGCACGATTTCCATGTGCAGCAAACCGAGGAAGCCGCAGCGGAAACCAAAGCCCAGCGCCTGCGAGACTTCGGGCTCGTAGCGCAGCGATGAATCGTTGAGCTGCAGCTTTTCGAGCGCGTCACGCAGCGCGTCGTATTGATTGGCTTCGGTCGGATACAGACCCGCAAACACCTGCGGCTGGATTTCCTTGAAGCCCGGCAGCGCTGTGCTGGCAGGCCCCTGATTGTTCGGCAGTTTCTTTTCAAGCGTGATGGTGTCGCCCACCTTCGCCGCCTTCAGTTCCTTGATGCCGGCGATGATGTAGCCCACCTCACCCGCCTTGAGCGAATCGCGCGGCAGGTCGGCTGGCGTGAACACACCCAGGTTGTTGGCTTCATATGCGGCGTTGGTCGCCATCATCTTGAAGCGCTCGCCCCTCTTGAGCTCGCCATCGACCACACGCACCAGCATCACGACGCCGACATAGGTATCGAACCAACTGTCGATGATCATCGCGCGCAGCGGGCCCGTGGGGTCGCCCTTTGGCGGAGGAATCTTGGCGACGACGGCTTCGAGAATTTCATCGATGCCCATGCCCGTCTTGGCCGAGCAAGGGATCGCGTCAGTCGCGTCGATGCCGATCACGTCCTCGACTTCGGCCTTCGCGTTTTCAGGATCGGCGTTCGGCAGATCCATCTTGTTGAGCACCGGCAGCACTTCCACGCCAAGGTCGAGCGCGGTGTAGCAGTTGGCGACGGTCTGCGCTTCCACACCTTGCGATGCATCGACGACGAGCAACGCGCCTTCGCACGCGGACAGCGAGCGCGACACCTCATACGAGAAGTCGACGTGACCGGGCGTGTCGATGAGGTTGAGGTTGTAGACGTTGCCGTCCTTGGCCTTGTACTGCAACGCAGCGGTCTGCGCCTTGATGGTTATCCCACGCTCTTTCTCGATGTCCATCGAGTCCAGCACCTGAGCTTCCATCTCACGTTCCGCAAGACCTCCGCAACGCTGAATAAGACGGTCAGCGAGCGTGGACTTGCCGTGGTCGATGTGGGCAATGATCGAAAAATTTCTGATGTGGTTCATCAACGGAAAACGACAAGTATTTGAATTGCAAGGACGCGCACAAGAAAAAAGGGCGCGTCAAATAGCGACGCGCCCTAAACCAACAATCTTTGGCAACTGCGATAGTTGGAGCTTCATTGTAGGCAAAAAGGCCTGTTCGGGAAGCCCATCCGACTGCAGAGGAGGGTCGTTGCCGCATTGCAACGGGGGTGTTTATTCACAGGTTATCAACAATTCTACCACGATCTTCCTGAACAACTTGTGCGTGATCTGTGGACTGCTTGTGCATCACTTCACCTCATCCCACATCATGAGGGATTTCAGATCATTTATACACATATTGATTGTAGAGTCGGCGCTATTCTATAGAAATTCGCAGAAAGAAACTTATTGGGCTGCGTGGCAGAAACCGCAAAAAACCCCCAATCCCCCTCAGGCACCCTTCCCAAATCCCTCAAAAGCCCCACTCCCGAGATCGGGATGGGGTCTTGAAAGCCCGCTTTTCGGGTTGGCCCGCCGACTCCCAAACCATCAGCGCGAGGGACGGATCAGCGCATACTGGGCCCATTCGCCACGGCGATACAACACGTTGATCGGCTTGGTCTTGTCAGCCTTGGCGAGCGCCGCGTCGAATTCCTTCAGGCTGTGCACCTCGGTGTTGGCCACGCTCAGAATCACATCGCCCTCGCGCAATCCGGCACGTGCAGCCGCTTCGGCCACTTCCGTCACGCGCACGCCGCCCTTGATCTTGAGCTCCTTGCGCTGCGCATCGGTGAGGTCGGCGACCATCAAACCCAACTGCTCTGCAGCCGCCGACGCTTTAGGCTTGGCGTTGCCCGATCCGCTCTTGGCCGCTGCCGTCTTTTCATCGGGCTCGACCTCGGCAATCGTGATCGGCAGATCGCGCGACTGACCGCGACGGAACACCGTCACGCTGGACTTCGTTCCTGGTTTGGTATTGCCGACAAGGCGCGGCAGATCGACAGTCTTCTCGACAGTCTTGCCATCGAACTTGGTGATCACGTCACCGGCTTCGATGCCCGCCTTTTCGGCAGGCGAGCCGACTTCGACGCCGCGCACCAATGCGCCCTGCGCCTTGGGCATGCCCAGCGATTCCGCCACGTCTTTGGAGACCTGCTCGATCTGCACGCCAATGCGACCACGTGTCACGCGACCGCTCACGCGCAGCTGATCGCTCACGCGGATCGCTTCGTCGATCGGGATCGCGAACGAGATGCCCATGAAACCGCCCGATCGCGAATAGATCTGGCTGTTGATGCCGACCACTTCGCCGCGCATGTTGATCAGCGGCCCACCAGAGTTGCCGGGGTTCACCGCCACATCGGTCTGGATCAGCGGCAGATAGTCGCCCGTGTCGCGCTGCTTGGCGCTCACGATGCCGGCAGTCACCGTGTTGTCGAGACCGAATGGCGAGCCAATCGCGATCACCCATTCGCCGACCTTCAGGCGATTCACATCACCCACCTTCACAGCGGGCAAGCCGGTCGCATCGATCTTCACCACCGCCACGTCCGAACGCTTGTCCGAACCCACGATCTTGGCCTTGAACTCGCGCTTGTCGGTCAGCGTGACGATCACCTCGTCAGCGCCCTCCACCACGTGCGCGTTGGTCATCACGAAGCCATCGCCGCTCAGGATGAAGCCCGA
This sequence comes from Diaphorobacter sp. HDW4B, assembly GCF_011305535.1. Lineage (GTDB taxonomy): Bacteria > Pseudomonadota > Gammaproteobacteria > Burkholderiales > Burkholderiaceae_C > Diaphorobacter_A. Next base: position 3,809,320 of record NZ_CP049905.1, on the reverse strand, counting down.
GCCCACGCCGCGCGGCTGCTCTTCGGGTTGCTGGTTGCGACGCTGTGGCGATTGCTGCTTGGGAGTGTTGGGGATGGGCACGCCGAAACGCTTGAAGAACTCGCGCATCTCCTCGTCCATGCCGGTGTTGGACTCGCCCGGTGTCACGCGCTCGGTCGTGCGGATATTCACCACCGCCGGGCCGACCTGATCCACCAGATCAGTGAAGTCCGGCAGGCCGCGCGCAGCAGCGGCAGGTTGCGCCACGGCTGTCTGAACCGGTGCCATGGCCACGCCGAGCGTGAGCGCCGTGGCGACCGCGAGCGCATAACCATGCAATGTTTTCTGTTCAATCCTCAACATCTGAACCTCTCAAGGTATTCATTTGGACGTTAGCAAACGAGTCGCTTACCCTGTGAAGGACAAGACGCCATTTGGTTCCCGCCGCGCGGTCATTTTCGGCATTGAACTGCGGCACGGCTCCACGCAGGAGCGCGCACCGATCAATGCGGTATCTGCTTTATAGCCGAAGCAAAGAGGCGCAGCGTGGCAAGTGGCACTTCGCCAACCATGGTGACCCAGCCGTCCCCCGCCACGCGTCCGGACAGCGTGTGCGTTGCACCCAGCCGCAACTCCTGACCGTTGTATGCGTGGCGCTCTTCGCTGTAGGGCTCCAGAAACACGGAGATGCTGGCCAGCCCATCGGAATAGACACACTGCACGCCGGCAATGCGCAACGGCTGCGTCTGGGCCTTCGCCACTTCCTTGAGTTTTTGCTTTTCAGCGCAACTGAGCAGCACGAAACCCTCCACAGGAATCGGCAGCACCCAGCCGTTGGCTTCGAGCGAGGTGGGCGCGCGCGATGCGGTGATGACCCGATAACCCACGACATCATTCATCATGGACTCGATCTGCGTGCCACTCACGGGAGCACCCATCTCGAATTCCGAGAACGCCGCTTGCTCCAGCACGCGGCCGCCGGGCGTGACGGTCTGCCACTTGAGCACCAGACCACTCGCGTGATCGAGCCAGACCCGATAACCGAAGCGCCACGCATCACGCGGGCGCAATTGCAGCAGATCGGCCTCCTTGCCCGCAATGCGTTCACGGCCACTCCACAGCGCCGCGTAATGCGCCAGCAGCAATTCGCCGCGGATGCCCTCGGCACGTTGCAGCTTGCGCGGCATCTCGCGCGAATCGATGCGCACGGTGCGGTCATTGGGGGAGAAAGTGCGGACCTCGGCGTTCTGGCGATAGACGATGCGCGGCGTGCCATTCAATGCTTCGAGTCGCTCGATCTGGCGATGGCCGTCGCACACATGCCAGACGCGCGAACTGCTCATCACGCCCGACGACGACATCACCACGAAATTGCCGCTGTAGGTGCCCAGATCCGTGGCCTGGCGCATGCGCTCCAGCCAGCCGAGCACATCGAGCCGCTGCAGTTGCTCTGCAGTGAGTTGGGGAAGATTGCAGGCAGTGGCACTTTGAGCCGGATTCGCAGCAGCCGCTGCCACCAGCGGAAGTGCGGCAATACCAACGATGCAGGTGATGCTGGCGATGCAGATGCTTCTTGCGAACATCCATCCGGCCTGCAGCCAGATTCCCATCCGCGATTCCATCCACTGGCTCATCCACACACCGCTTTGCATTCGTCTCAAAGCTCAGAATTCCATCTTCAACGAGCTGGTGCCTCGAAAGTGGCGTTGCGCAGGAAGCCGGCCGGCATCTGCAGGGCAGATGTGCTGCCGTATTGCTTGTGAGCCGCGAGCAGCTCGTCCAGACGCGGATCGCGGATCATCACCTGACCCTGCGCGTTCGTCACGGGCTGGTTCACGGCGATCTGAGTCGCAGCGTTCTGATTGGCGACGACCGGCGCGGCAGCCAACTGCATGCCTGCGGGCGCGCCGGGTTGCGTGGCGCCCAGGCCTGTGTAGGCATTCCAGCCAATCGTGGCGACCGCCGCCAGCGAAGCAAAGCCCGCCACCATCTTCCAGCGGAAGACTTCGTTGTTCGCCGCTTCGGGAGCATGTTCGACCATGACCGGCACGGCGGCCTGCTTTGGTTTGACTGCTGGACGCACCACGGGTTCGCCCACGGTTGGTGCGACCTGCACGGTCTCGCCGCGCTGCAACAGCGCAGCATGGGCTTCTTCGGCCAGTTGCGCTCGCAGTCGCGAGACCAGATCGCAACTCACTGGGCGCGCCAACTCCGAAGAGCGCAGCACATCGCCGATGAGGTGGAACTCGTGCCACGCGGCACCGCCCTCCTCCGAGTCCACGTATGCAACTACCTGCGCGCATTGCGCGCTCACGAGCTCGCCGTCGACCATCGCCGACAACTGCTCACGCATCACTACATCGCCATTCATGGTGTCACCTGCATTCACTGTTCAGACATGCCTTACCAACGTTTGCCCGACTGCTTCTCCAGAAGCGGTCGCACGCGCGCCGAAATCGCTTCGCGCGCCCGGAAAATGCGGGAGCGCACTGTGCCGATCGGACAATTCATGGCCTCGGCAATTTCCTCGTAACTCAACCCCTCGATTTCCCGCAGCGTCACTGCCTGACGCAAATCTTCGGGCAAAGCATCCATGGCTGCGTTCACGGCTGCTGCAATTTCCTGAGCAGCCAGCACGGTTTCGGGGGTCTCGTCCGTGGTTAGTTCAAAAGGATTGCCAGAAGTTTCATCCTCGTCATCATTTGATCGCAAAGCGGTCTCGGTGATGATGGGATTGCGCTTGAGATCGACCAACGCCTTCTTGGCCGTGTTCACCGCAATGCGGTAGAGCCAGGTGTAGAACTGCGCGTCGCCCCGGAATTGGTGCAGCGCACGATAGGCGCGCAGAAAGGTTTCCTGCGCGATGTCCGGGATCAGATCCACATCCCGCACCATGCGGCCAATCAGGCGCTCGATGCGGCGCTGGTACTTGATCACCAGCATCTCGTAGGCGCGCTGATCACCCGCAAGCGTGCGCTCCACCAGTTGCAGATCACTGTTGGTTTCGGGAGCCTGCTCGGTTTGAGATGAGGTCATGTACTGGTCGTTGTCGCGCAGAATGAATCTGGCATCGTTCTTGGTCCAACCTGATCGGTCAGCGCGCGGAAAGTTCACCGACGGCGCGCGAATATACCGCACGTCGCAAGGCCAGCCAATGCAGCGGGTCTGCCCGACGCTCCAGCCACAGATGGATGCTGCGCGGGGAACCGAAATACCGGGTCTGCACCAACAGATGCGACTGGAAGTCGAGTCGCACCTGCAGCGCTTCCAGCAAAAAAGTCTCGCCTGACGGCTGCTGCCACTCCCACGTCAGGCCATCCCAGTGGATGGAGCCTCGGCAGGAATGCCACCACCAGTGAGCGGCACTCGCCGTCGTCAGTAACCAGGTGGAAATCGAGACGGCCAGCTTGAGTGTTGCCACCGAGGATGAATCGCTCAAGGCCCACCAGAGCAGCAGCCCCAGCTGCAGCGCGGAAAGGCTCGCCAGAATCAGCCCGAGCCGCACGGATCGCCGCAGCGCAAACTGCAGCGCCGGTGCGTGCAGATGCGGGCGGTGGCGCGGCGAAGCGATCATCTTGCCGCGACGCAGAAGCCGCAAAGGTGAACCAGCGAAATCTGCACGCCCACCTCACCCGTCAGCACGTCGTCAGACGCGCTTGAAAACCAGGGTGCCGTTCGTGCCGCCAAAACCGAAATTGTTCTTCACGGCCACATCGATCTTCATGTCACGGGCTGTGTTCGCGCAGTAGTCGAGATCGCACTCGGGGTCCTGCTCGAAGATGTTGATGGTCGGCGGTACCTTCTGGTCACGCAGCGCCAGCACGGTGAACACGCTCTCGATGCCGCCCGCGCCACCCAGCAGGTGACCGGTCATGGACTTCGTGGAGCTGACCACCATGCTCTTGGAGTGATCGCCGAAAGCCGCCTTGATGGCATTGGTTTCGTTGATGTCACCCAGCGGCGTGGACGTGCCGTGCGCGTTCAGGTAGTTCACCTGATCGGCATTGATGCCCGCATTGCGCATCGCGTTGAGCATTGCGCGGCGTGGGCCATCCATGTTGGGAGCGGTCATGTGACCTGCATCGGCGCTCATGCCATATCCAGCCAGTTCGGCGTAGATCTTGGCACCGCGCGCCTTGGCGTGTTCGTACTCTTCAAGCACCATCACGCCTGCACCTTCACCCAGAACAAAACCATCACGGTCCTTGTCCCAGGGGCGCGAGGCCGTCTTGGGGTCGTCGTTGCGGGTGGACAGAGCGCGCATCGCGGCAAAGCCGCCCACGCCCAACGGAGACACCGTGGACTCCGTACCACCAGCGACCACCACATCGGCATCGCCATATTCGATCATGCGCCCTGCTTCGCCGATGCAATGCAGACCTGTAGTACAGGCCGTCACCACCGACAGATTGGGGCCCTTGAACCCGAATCGCATGGACACGTGGCCCGCCACCATGTTGATGATGGAGGCAGGCACGAAGAACGGCGTCACACGGCGGGGGCCGCGAGCTGCCAGTTCTGCGTGGGTATTTTCGATCAGCGGAAGTCCGCCGATGCCGGAGCCGATCACGCAACCGATGCGCGTGGCCAGATCATCCGACAGGGCTTCGCCGAGGGGCAGACCGGAGTCATGCACCGCCTGCTCCGCAGCCGCAATGCCGAAGTGGATGAAGGTGTCCATGGTGCGCGCATCCTTGGCGCTCATGTACTTCTCCACATCGAAACCCTTGACCTCACCTGCAATCTTGCAGGAGAAGTTCGACGTATCGAACTTGGTGATGAGATCAATGCCGGACTGGCCGGCAAGGAGGTTGGTCCAGGCTTCGCTCACCGTGTTGCCCACGGGAGAGATGCAGCCCAGACCGGTCACGACAACGCGACGACGGCTCATGCGTTCAAACTTTCTGCTGATCTTTTCAAAAAACCTGATCAGGCCTTTTGATGGGTGTTGGCGTAGTCGATGGCGTTCTGCACCGTCGTGATCTTCTCTGCGTCTTCGTCAGGAATCTCGATGCCGAACTCATCTTCCAGAGCCATCACCAGTTCGACCGTGTCCAGGGAGTCTGCGCCCAGGTCAGCCACGAAGGCCTTTTCGTTGGTCACTTGGGACTCTTCCACACCGAGTTGTTCGGCAATGATTTTCTTGACACGTGCTTCGATATCGCTCATGGTTTCCCTCAGGGGGTTGTGAATGAATCCGCGATTTTAACTGTTTCGGACAATTGTCCCTAACAGCCGCCGTACGGACGACACGGCACCAACTGGTTTGTACTACATGTACATGCCGCCGTTGACGTGCAACTCCTGCCCCGTCACGTAGCCTGCACCCTTGGAAGCCAGGTAAGCCACCGCGTGCGCAATGTCACTTGGCTGACCCAGATCGCCCATGGCAATTTGAGATTTGAGCGCCGACTTCTGCTCGTCCGGCAGACTCGCCGTCATGTCGGTCGCAATGAAGCCCGGCGCCACGCAATTCACGGTGATGTTGCGGCTGCCCAATTCCCGGGCAAGCGCGCGGGTCATACCGGCCACGCCTGCCTTGGCGGCAGCGTAATTGGCCTGCCCCGGATTGCCGGACGCACCCACCACGCTGGTGATGCTGATGATGCGGCCAAAGCGCTGCTTCATCATCGGGCGAATAGCCGCACGGCTTACTCGGAAAACAGCCTTCAGGTTCGTGTCGATGACGGCATCCCAGTCGTCGTCCTTCATGCGCATGGCCAAGGTGTCACGCGTAATACCCGCGTTGTTCACGAGGACATGCAGGCCACCGAATTCCTTGACTGTGGCGTCGATCAACGCATCCACGGCCGCGCCGTCGGTCACGTCGAGCTTCACGCCCTTGCCGCCCTTGGCCGACAGAACGTCGTTGATGCGCGCTGCGCCATCGTCGGAAGTGGCGGTGCCGATCACGCGGTAGCCGCGCTCTGCCAGCTCAGCTGCAATGGCCGCGCCAATGCCGCGGGTTGCGCCGGTGACCAGTGCAATCTGGGGTGTTGTAGTGGTTGTTTCGCTCATGCCAGCAATTCTTTGGTTTCTGCCAATGTGGCCGGATCATAAATGGATGCGCCCACCAATTCTGGATCGATGCGCTTGGTCATGCCCGCAAGCACCTTGCCGGGGCCGCATTCGACGATATGCGTCACACCGCGCGCCTTGAGCGCCTGAACGCACTCCACCCAGCGCACCGGGCCAAAGGCCTGACGATACAGCGCATCGCGGATCTTGTCGGCATCGGTTTCGACGGCCACATCCACATTGTTCACCACGGAAATCTGCGGAGCGGCCAGTTCGATCTTTGCCAGTGCCTCGCGCAGCTTTTCAGCAGCGGGCTTCATCAGGCTGGAGTGGAATGGCGCCGACACCGGCAGCAGCAGCGCGCGCTTGGCACCTGCAGCCTTGAGCACTTCGCAGGCCTTGTCCACACCGGCCTTGGTACCGGCAATGACGGTCTGCGCCGCGTCGTTGAAGTTCACAGCCTCCACGACTTCCTTGGAGTCTGCGCCAAAGCTGGCGGTGGCTTCCGCACAGCCAGCGACGACCTTGGCCGAGTCGAGACCCAGAATCGCCGCCATCGCGCCCACGCCCACAGGAACGGCCTCCTGCATGGCTGCTGCGCGCAGACGCACCAGCGGCGCGGCTTGCGACAAAGTCAGCACGCCAGAGGCCACCAGCGCCGAGTATTCGCCGAGCGAGTGACCTGCCACGGCTGCAGGCAGTGCACCGCCTTCGGCACGCCACACGCGCCACGCTGCCACACCGGCCACCAGCATCACGGGCTGGGTGTTGGTGGTGAGCGCCAAGGCTTCCTTGGGACCTTCATGGATCAGCTTGGCGACATCTTCGCCAAGTGCGTCGGAGGCTTCGCGCAGCGTCTCTGCGACGATGGCGTTGTTGCCCCAGCCGTCGAGCATGCCGACGGATTGCGAGCCCTGGCCCGGAAATACGAATGCAAAGGTTTTGGACATCTTGAATTGGTATTTTTGTAGTTGTTCGAATCCGCCCGCGAACCTACCTCAAGGGTGGGTTCCGGGCAGTCCCTGACTCACAGCTTGAGCAGCACGGCGCCCCAGGCGAAACCACCGCCCACGCCTTCGAGCAGCAGCGTCTGGCCGGGCTTGATCTGACCGGAGCGAACGCCATGGTCGAGCGCCAATGGAATCGATGCAGCCGACGTGTTGCCATGCTGATCCACGGTGACAATGACTTTGTCCATGGACAGCTTGAGCTTGCGCGCTGTGCTTTGCATGATGCGGATGTTGGCCTGATGCGGAATCAGCCAGTCGATGTCGGCCTCCGTCATGTTGGCCTTTTCCAGCGTGGCGCGCGCGGCTTTTTCGAGCACGCCGACCGCCAGTTTGAACACGGCCTGACCGTCCATCTTGAGCAATGGATCGCCCAGAATCTGGCCGCCATAGACGTTGCCCGGCACGCAGAGAATGTCCACGTGACGGCCATCGGCATGCAGATCGCAGGCGAGGATGCCCGGCTCGTCCGAGGCTTCGAGCACCACCGCACCTGCGCCATCACCGAACAGCACGCAGGTCGTGCGGTCGTTGAAATCGAGAATGCGGCTGAAGACTTCCGCGCCGATGACCAGCGCGCGATTGGCGACCCCGGACTTCAGCATCGAATCGGCCACGGTCAGCGCGTAGACGAAACCACTGCACACGGCCTGCACGTCGAATGCCGGACAGCCATGGATGCCGAGCTTGCCCTGCAAAATGGCGGCGGTCGACGGGAACACCATGTCGGGCGTGGACGTCGCGACGATGATGAGGTCGATGTCTTCGGCCGTGATGCCCGCAGCCTCGATGGCCTTGCGTGCGGCTTCCAGTGCCAGATCGCTGCTGGCCACATCGCGTTCGGCAAAGTGGCGTGCGCGGATGCCGGTACGTTCGACGATCCATTGATCGGATGTCTCGAGGCCTCGTTCGGCCAGTTGGGCCACGAAGTCATCGTTGGTCACACGGCGAGGCGGCAGATAGCTGCCTGTGCCCGTAATACGTGAAAAGCGTCTCATTAATATGCGGCCGACGTTGTATATCGAACTAACTAAACAGATGCGGATGCCGCACCAGTCGCCAGCAGCGGAGCCGCGTGGGCAACCTTGGTCCGGACACGGTCAAGCAGATTGTTGCGTGCCGCATCATACGCCCGGTTGAGCGCATGCTCGAAGCCCACTGCATCGGCAGAACCATGGCTCTTGAACACCAGGCCGCGCAGACCCAGCAACGCAGCACCGTTGTAGCGACGGTGATCCATGCGTTTCATCAGCGCAGATAGCACCGGATAAGCCACGATGGCCGCCATTTTGGTGAAGATGTTGCGTTTGAACTCGCGCTTGAGGCCACCCACGATCATCGAGGCCACGCCTTCGGTCGCCTTGAGCGCCACGTTGCCGACAAAGCCGTCGCAGACCACGATGTCCACCACGCCCTTGAAAATGTCGTTGCCTTCCACGTTGCCGTAGAAGTTCAGATCGCCATTCGCACCGGCCTGACGCAGCAGCTCGCCCGTGCGCTTGATGACTTCATTGCCCTTGATGACTTCTTCGCCGATGTTGAGAAGACCGACCTTGGGCTGATCGCAGTCCTGCAGCACCGACACCAGCGCCGAGCCCATCACCGCGAACTGCAGCAGATGCTCTGCCGTGCAATCCACATTGGCACCCAGATCCAGCACGGTGGTGGCACCACCCGTGTCGTTGGGCATCTGGGTTGCGATGGCCGGACGGTCGATGCCGTCGAGCGTCTTGAGCAGATAGCGCGCAATCGCCATCAGCGCGCCGGTATTGCCGGCGGAAACCGCCACCTGCGCAGCGCCATCCTTGACCTGGGCGATGGTCACGCGCATCGAAGAATCTTTTTTGCGACGCAGGGCCACTTCCACCGCGTCGTCCATGGCAACCACTTCCGTGGCATGAACCACGGTGGCGCGCTCGTGTTTGAAATCCCGCAGACTGGCTTCCAGCCCGACCAGAATCAGTCGGGCATCCGGATGATGCTCCAGAAATTGGCGGCACGCGGGAAGCGTGACACCAGGGCCATGATCGCCCCCCATGCAGTCGACAGCCAGTGTGATCATTTAGGCGAGTATTCGGACAAGCAAAGGCCCGAATGAAAAAAGATGAATGTCAAAAACGACAAAGGCCCGCGCTACCAACGAGTAGCAGCGGGCCCAGGATTGGTTGAAACCTCGATCAGGCTTCAGACTTGTTCTTCAGCACCTGACGGCCGCGGTAGAAACCGTTGGGGCTGATGTGGTGACGCAGATGTGTTTCGCCGGTGGTAGGTTCCACGGCAGTGCCCGGTGTAGTCAGGGCATTGTGCGAACGGTGCATACCGCGCTTGGAGGGGGACTTCTTGTTTTGCTGAACAGCCATGATGGCTCCTAGGGTCTGAAAAGGGTTGGTAAAAAACGCGATCAGCCCATTAAAGACACGAGGGGATTTCGCGCGAAACCATTGATTATAGCGGAAATGATTTGGGCACTCAAATACTGCTCTTGAGAAAGCGCCATTCAGGCACCGAAATCAAACGGATCAGGACTTCTTGTCGTCCTTGCGCAGGCCCGCCAACGCCGCGAACGGGTTGGGTTTCTGCTCGTTGGCTTCTTCGAAGTCGTCGTCGGACGAGCTCATTTCCACCTGTGTCGGGCATTCGTCGTGGCGCGGCACCACGGGCAGCTCCAGCAGCAGCTCATCCTCGATGAGCTGGCGCAGATTGAATTCGCGGCTCAGCGCCAGCAGGTCTTCGTCGCACTCGTCGTCGAGCGCTTCCGCCGTGGCTTCATCCGCCACAAAGCGGAATTCCCGATCAATGTCGAGGGGCACATCGGCCGTTCCGAGGCAGCGCTGGCACTGCATGGGCACGGTCGCATGCACCTTGAGCTTGAGCCAGATCTGCGCTCCCAGCCCTGCCACGGTGCGGACTTCACCGTCAGCCTGCCAATCCACCAGCAGATCGGGATGCAGGCCCTTGGCTTCCTCCGCGAGACGCTTGTACTTGAGCAGTGAGTCGTGGCCGGACAGATGTCCACCAGCCTGTGCAAAGGCCTTGATGTCCAGCCGATCGGGGGAGTGTTCCTTGGTCATGCAAGCAGTGTAAGAGAATCGGGGCATGCAGCAATCCACTTCCATGCCCCGCCCCTTGATTTTGGGCTCCACATCGCGTTACCGCCGCGAGTTGCTGGAGCGCCTGCGCCTGCCGTTCGATGTGTCGGCTCCGCATGTCGACGAAACCCCACTGCCCGGCGAAGCCCCGCGCGAGCTCGCGCTGCGCCTGGCATCCGCCAAGGCCCGCGCCGTGGCCGAACAATTCCCCCATGCCATCGTGATCGGCTCGGACCAGGTACCGGACCTGAACGGCAAACCCCTCAGCAAACCCGGGAATCACGAGCGCGCCACCGAGCAACTGCAGGAAATGCGCGGCCACGCCATGGTATTTCACACCGCCGTGTCGGTGGTCTGCCTTGAAACCGGTTTCAGCCAGGTCGATCTCGCGCCGGTGCATGTGCGCTTTCGTGACCTGAGCGATGCGGAAATCGAGCGCTATCTGCGCGCCGAGGAGCCGTATGACTGCGCGGGCAGCGCCAAGAGCGAAGGCCTCGGCATTTCGCTGCTCGACGCCATCGAAAGCGACGACCCCACCGCGCTCATCGGCCTGCCGCTGATCCGCACTTGCCAGATGCTGCGCGCCGCCGGATTGATGCTGCCATGAGTTCGCAAAGCCAATCCGTCAAAGGCACGCTGTATCTCGTTCCTGCACCGCTTGATTTCGGCTGCGACATTCAGGCCTCGCTCGAATCCGTACTGCCGCAAGGCACGTTGTTGACGGCGTCAAAACTCACCCACTGGATCTGCGAAAACGCCAAAAGCACCCGCGCGTATCTGAAGCGCATCGACGCCCTGCTCCCGCTGGCCGCTCCACTGCAGGAGCAGCAGATCACCGAGCTGCCGCGCGAAGTGCACAAAAAAGGCGATCACGGCGCAAAAGGCAGCGCGCAATGGGATGCCAAGCCGCTGCTGGCCGCCGCGCTCTCGGGCAGCGACATCGGCCTGATCAGCGAAGCCGGCATGCCCGCCGTGGCCGACCCCGGCAGCTCCGTGGTGCGCTCGGCGCATGATCTGGGCATCAAGGTCGTGCCTTTGGTGGGCCCGGTTTCACTGTTGCTCGCGATTGCCGCCAGCGGCTTGAACGGCCAGAACTTTGCCTTCGTCGGCTATCTGCCGCAGGACAACGCCGAGCGCGCCAAGCGACTGAAAGACTTGGAGACGCTGGCCGTCAAGCACAGCCAAAGCCAACTTTTCATCGAAACGCCCTACCGCAATGCCGCCATCTGGCAGGCGCTGCTGCAAGGACTGCAGCCCAACACCCGTCTGGCCATCGCCAGCGGATTGACGCTGGAGACCGCCAACATCCAGAGCCGCGCGGTCAACCAGTGGCGCAATCTGGCCTGCCCGGTGGACAACCGCACGCCAACGGTGTTTCTGATCGGCACCTGATCCGGCAAATCAATCCAACCCAATGAAAAACGGCGCGGCCTTTGAAGGCCGCGCCGTTTTTTGTTTTCAGCGAAATATTTCAGCGCAGTTGCAATGACGACGATTGCAGCGCCTTGGCCGCGCCCGCGCCCATCGCCGCACCAAAGCGCTTGACCAGTCGTTCGGCCACATTGTCCTTGCGGGTGTAGTCCACCACTTCCTCAGCCTTGACCACTTCGCGGGCGACGTAGTCGAGATTGCCCATCTTGTCGGCCAAGCCCATTTCGACGGCTTGCTGGCCCGTCCAGAACAGGCCGCTGAAGGTATCAGGCGTTTCCTTGAGGCGATCACCGCGACCGGCCTTCACGACCGTGATGAACTGCTGGTGGATCTGGTTGAGCATCTGCTGCGCATATTCGCGCTGGTGCTCGGTCTGTGGGCTGAATGGGTCAAGAAAGCCCTTGTTCTCGCCAGCAGTGAGCAGACGGCGCTCGACGCCCAGCTTTTCCATGGTGCCGGTGAAGCCAAAGCCATCCATCAGCACGCCGATGCTGCCGACGATGCTGGCCTTGTCCACATAGATCTCATCAGCCGCAGCAGCGATGTAGTACGCAGCGGACGCGCAGGTTTCCTCGACCACCGCGTAGACCGGCTTCTTGTGCTTGGCCTTCAGGCGCACGATTTCGTCGTTGATGATGCCCGCCTGCACGGGGCTGCCGCCCGGCGAATTGATCAGCAGCACAACGGCCTGCGCGCCCGAGTCCTCAAACGCGCTGCGCATGGCGGCGACGACGAATTCGGCGCTGGCTTCGTTGCCCGCGGCAATCTCGCCCTTGATGTCGACCACCGCCGTGTGGGGCGTGGTCTTGCTGGTGGAGCTGGTTTCCTTGGAGAACAGGATCACCGCGATGGTGGTGATCACCAGCAGCCAGGCCAGTCGCATGAAGTTGCGCCAGCGGCGGGCCGAGCGCTGCTCCTTGAGCGTGGAGAAAACCAGCTTTTCAAGCACATCGCGCTCCCATCCCGGCGCGCCGGATGCGGGCGCGGCCTTGGCAGATGCGGGTTTGCTGGCGGGCTCTGGACTGCCCCACAGATCCGGGGCGGCAGGCTCGGAGCTCTGTGACCCGGGGGAATCAGGACGCGTGGGATCAGTCATCTGTCAAAACTCTACTGGTTGCAAGTTATCTGCGGTGTGCCAGCGGACAATGCCCTCCGCCTCGCTGAGAGGGATCTTCACCAGGCCGCCACGGCACGGGCCGCCGCCGCACTCGCCCGTGTCGGGCCGATAGGCCGCGCCATGGGTTGCGCACAGCAGCCATTGGCCAGTGTCGTCGAAAAACTGATCCGGCTGGTAGTCCATTTCCATGGGGACATGCGTGCAGCGGTTGAGAAAAGCGTGCACCCGGCCCTCGAAGCGGATCGCGAACGCGCGGCAGTTTTCGCCCGCAAAGCGCACATCGAACGAAACAGCGCGCCCGCCATCCGCCAGCTCTGTGCTGGCGCAAAGTTCGATGCTGGAATTGCCTTCAGTTGTGTTCATGCTGTAGTCACCGTTTGGTCACGCATTGTTCAACAACCACTGATGCAAATTAGCAACAGTTTCGGCCACATACAGCGGATGGAACTCGGCAAAGCCGTCTGTGTCGTGCGCGCCGTAGGCCACGCCGACGCTCGCACAACCAGCCAGCACGGCCATTTGCAGGTCGTGCGTGGTGTCGCCGATCATCAGCGTGCGTTCGGGCTCGATCCCCCATTGCTCCATCAGCTCATTGAGCATCTGCGGATGCGGCTTGCCCGCCGTTTCGTCGGCCGTGCGCGAGCCGTCGAACACGCCGTGCAGTTCCTTGGAATCCAGTACGTGATCGAGCCCACGGCGGCTCTTGCCGGTGGCCACCGCCAGCAGATAGCCGCGTTGGCGCAGGTCGTCGAGCATGGGCATCACGCCGTCGAACAGGTTCAGGTCGTCGTGGTGCTGGAGGTAGTGATAACGGTAGCGATTGCTCAGCTCGGGGTATTTCTCGGGCGGCACGTCGGGCGCCGCCTTGGCAAGCGCAGGCTCCAGCGCCATGCCGATCACCCAGGCGGCATCCTCGTCGCTGGGCACGGTGCCGCCCACGTCGCGAACAGCCTCCTGAATGCTCCGCACGATGCAGGCGGTGGAGTCGTACAGCGTGCCATCCCAGTCGAAGGCGATCAGGTCAAAGCGTCGGTGATGTGGTTCAGACATTGGAGGAAGCAGGTTCGGTACTCAGAAAATCGGCCAGTTCGGGTGGCAACTCGGCACGCAGCTCGCACCGCTCGCTGGTCGCCGGGTGATTGAACTGTAGCCGCCATGCATGAAGAAACATGCGTTTGAGCCCCTGCTTCTGCAGCCGCTTGTTCAGATCGAAGTCGCCGTACTTGTCGTCGCCCGCAATCGGGTGGCCCTGACTAGAGAGATGCACACGGATCTGGTGCGTGCGTCCGGTCTTGATGGTGACTTCGAGCAGACTCATCGCGGGCAGCCCCTGCATGGGACGCGGCGCGTAGGTCGAGCGAACCTTCACCAGCGTGATCGAGCGCATGCCGTCCGGGTCTTCCTTGGTGGTGGTGCGCACGCGGCGCTCGCCGTCTTCCTGCAGATATTTGTGCAGCGGCGTGTCGATCACCTTGAGCTTGGCCGGCCAGGCGCCGGTCACCAGCGCCAGATAGGTCTTGCCGGTCTCGCGCTCGCGGAACTGGTCCTGCAGCGCCACGAGCGCCGAGCGCCGCTTGGCGACCAGCAGAATGCCCGAGGTTTCGCGGTCGAGCCGGTGCACCAGTTCCAGAAACTTGGCCGTGGGCCGCGCCTGCCGAAGCTGCTCGATCACGCCGAAGCTCACGCCGCTGCCGCCATGCACGGCCACGCCGGCCGGCTTGTCGATGGCGATGATCTGGTCGTCTTCCAGCAACGCAGGAAATTCCCTAGGTGGCGCGGGGCGTTCGGCCTTCTCGGCGATTTTTTCGGAAACCCGAACGGGCGGCACGCGCACCAGGTCCCCTGCTTCGACCCGGGTATCTGCGCTCGCGCGCCCCTTGTTCACCCGCACTTCGCCACTGCGAATGATGCGGTAGACAAGGGTTTTGGGAACGCCTTTGAGCTGGCGTATCAGAAAGTTATCCAGGCGTTGACCGGCATATTCCGCATCGACTTCAACGATGCGTACTGCCGATGTGGCTATTGGGGCGGCCTGTTTTGCCGGTTTGCCCTCTATAATGTGTTTCACCGTGCGACACGCAGTGTCGCTCTGCGTCGGTTCAACCCTTGACAACCGAACGGCTGTTCTCTCCAAAGGAGACGGCTTAGGGTACATACTTTTCAATCTGTCGTTTAATCGCTTCGGCATTTTCGACATCCGTCATTGAATACCAGCATGCTGGTCATTCTAGTCTGCTTGGTAGTTCCTACAGGGCTGCCTTGCTTCGCCATGGCTCTACGCAATCCGTAGATAAACATGGTGAACGCTTCAAAGACAGCTACCACACGTAGCTAACTGATGAAATCCGATGAATCCAACAACTACATCCCTGATGCGGTGTGGAATCGTCTTGCGTGTACAAACTTGACAATCAATTGATCAGTATTCCGCAGAGCGTAAGCTCTGATCTGCCTTGTCGCACACCCAGCAATGGGCCGCTGCGACCTCATGTACGACCATGAGTAGCCTACGGTGGCATGCAGCAGCAGCAATGCAGTTGTGTGAAGCTCACCTGACAACGTAACCCCGCGAAAGCGGTGAACCTCACTCGCAAGATGAGGTTTGGACACTGCCAGCAGAAAGGCGGTCGAGGTGCCAGGCTAGTTCCAAATGGACAACGTAAAGTGAATCATCGCCCGAACCTGGGTAAACATTGAATGGCCAAATCTGCTGATAGGCCATAACCAAAAGGTACGTTGCAGGCTGTGTGAGTGGTGAATTCACACACGTCGTCACATCGCAACTCCAGGAAAGATGAGTCCTAACCGGATAGACATGTAGCGATGGGAATCGTCCATGTCGGCAGATCAGGGAACGTGGTAAGCCCCACTATTCGCCAGCGTGTGTAAACGCGCGGGCAGGGAAGCCGCAAGGCAACCTGTTGGATGAGGGGGTATGGGATCGTGGAAAAAGCGAATGGCTACCTGTAATCGGCGGCATAGGGGTTCAAGATTTGCCCTGACGTGAAAGCGTGCCCACTTCCACTTGGTGCAACCGTCGTTGACGACTGCAATAGTTCAAACCGCCCCGAAGGGATGTGCTTCATCCCTTCGGGGGAGAAGTGCGTCTTCCGAAGGGGTTAACCCGGAAAGAGGAAAGCATGAGAAAAATCACCTCCGGTGGTTCTGCGTCCTCACGCGAGCCGCAAGACTGGCATGCCATTGATTGGCATCGAGTCGAGCAGTTCGTGCGAACGACTCAGCAACGTATAGCGAAGGCTACGCTGGAAAAAGATTGGCGCAGGGTGAAAGCCTTGCAACGGTCTTTGAACCACTCCTTTTCTGCCAGAGCTCTGGCAGTGAGGCGAGTGACTGAAAACCAAGGCAAGCGAACGGCAGGGGTCGACCGCCAGCTTTGGGAAACTCCTGCCCTGAAACGGGCGGCGACTGATAGATTGAAGCAGCAAAGAGGCTACAGACCTCTTCCGCTAAGGCGGGTCTACATCCCCAAAGCGAACGGAAAGGAACGCCCTCTGGGCATCCCGACCATGTTCGACCGGGCAATGCAGGCTCTGCACTTATTGGGGCTTGAACCAGTGGCAGAAACCACGAGCGATCCGAACAGCTACGGCTTCAGGAGAAACCGCTCAACGGCAGACGCCATGGGACAAATATTCGTCTGCACTTCCCAGCGGGTCTCGGCTCGATGGGTGCTGGAGGCGGATATTCAAGGTTGTTTCGATCACATCAATCACGAATGGCTGGTGAGTCATGTTCCCATGAACAAGACGATCCTGCGAAAGTGGTTGAAAGCCGGAGTGGTCCACAAGGGCCGCCTGTCGCCGACCGATGAAGGAACGCCGCAAGGCGGAATCATCTCGCCAACCTTGGCGAATATGTGTTTGAACGGGCTGGAAACCGACCTGATGGCGCACTTGGTGGCGCAGCACGGGAAGTCAAAGCTCAAAGGGCTCAAAGTCAATGTGATCCGGTACGCCGACGATTTTGTCATCACCGGTTGCTCTCAAGAGCTTCTGGAAGAAGAAATCAGGCCATGGGTAGAAGCGTTCCTCGCACAACGGGGTCTGCGACTATCGCTGGAAAAGACGAAAGTCATACACATCGACAAAGGCTTCGATTTCTTGGGATGGAACTTCCGCAAATACAACGGGAAGTTACTCATCAAACCGAGCAAAAAGAATGTGCAAGCGTTCTACCGCAAGGTCAGGGAGATCGTCAAAACGCATTCATCAGTGAAGCAGGAAGATCTCATCGCTCTACTCAACCCAGTCCTTCGGGGCTGGGCGCAGTACCACCGCCCGGTGGTGGCGAAAGAAACCTTCAATCGGATGGACCACCTGATTTACTGGCGACTCGTGCGCTGGGCGAGAAGGCGGCATCCGAATAAACCCCGCCCTTGGTGCAAAAGCCGTTACTGGCAAAGCATCAGGGACCGGGATGAGTTTGCTGCAACTATACGGACGGAGGATGGTCCCTTCCCGGTCAAACTGTTGAGGCTTGCCGAGACAGAGATCGTGAGACACGAGAAGATCAAAGGGGGCTACAACCCGTTTGATCCATCGTGGGAGGTGTATGGAGAACAGTTGAGGACGAAACGTATGCTCAAGAGCATCGCGCATAAGGCCGAAACCGTGCAACTGTATGTATCCCAAGCAGGGCACTGCGCCTTGTGTACGGAACCTCTGGACTATGACAGCGGATGGCACGAACATCACCTTGTTCACAAGGTGCACGGCGGGTCAGAAGCCCTTTCAAATCGGGTGCTTTTGCATCCGGCTTGTCACGTAAGAGTGCATGCCTTAGGCCTACACGTAGCGAAACCGGCCTCTAGAAAGAAGCCCTGAGTTCAACTTTCAAATCTTGACATAGAATGTCCCAATGAGGTTGGACATGTTGTGCTTGAGCCGGATGCGGTGAAAGTCGCAAGTCCGGTTCTAAGGGGGGGATGGTTCAGCAATGAACTGTCCCTACCCGCCTGCGCGACGAATGTGTAAGTGGTTGATTTGTCTGGAGTTTAGTCCACCCAGCCCAGTGAGTCGCGCAGTATGGTTGATGCCCATAGGCGTCCTACGCGTAAAAATTGTTGGCGATTGCCCGTTTAAAACCCGTTGGATGTCAGTGGCTAACACATTGAAACACTGAATACGGAATCTGAGTTGGTCCCGGCCTGGATATTGTGAGGCGCGGTGACCAGCGGACAAAGCGATAACAAATATGTGGATTTTGACGGCCTGGATCATGTCACTGAGTCAAAGGTTCAAGCCTTTGGCAGTGGCGTTGCCTGCGCCGCAATCTTTCATTCGGATCGTGCCCAAGGCTGTTTTCTTCACGGTAAAGCAGCGCGCGTTCCGCTTCGCCTTCATCCATGCCCCCCCTTTGCGCCCGACGCGCCAGTCATTGATACCACTTTGACGCGTCGGCCGTAGAACTTCGGCAATTCCTTTCGTTTCTCTGCGTTGGCCAGGCATTGGCGGCTCCTTGAGTGAGCCTGTTTTTGTCATGGAACTTTGGCGGGGCGAGCAGCTTGCGATCACGCAGCGCGTCGGCCCGCATACAACAACGAGAAGGAAACGCATCATGAAACGGATGCTCATCAACGCCACGCAGCCCGAAGAACGCCGCTTGGCCATCGTCGACGGCCAGAAGCTGCTGGACTACGAAATCGAGATCGAGGGACGCGAACAACGCAAGGGCAACATCTACAAGGCGGTCGTGACCCGCGTGGAGCCCTCGCTGGAAGCCTGTTTTGTGGACTACGGCGAAGACCGCCACGGCTTCCTGCCCTTCAAGGAAATCTCCAAGCAATATTTCGCCGAAGGCGTCTCGCCCAGCCAGGCCAAGATCCAGGACGTGATCCGTGAAGGCCAGGAACTGATCGTTCAGGTCGAAAAGGAAGAACGCGGCAACAAGGGCGCGGCTCTCACCACCTTCATCTCGCTGGCGGGCCGCTACGTCGTGCTGATGCCCAACAACCCCCGTGGCGGTGGCGTCTCGCGCCGCATCGAGGGCGAAGACCGCGCCGAACTCAAGGAGGCGATGGACCAGCTCGAGTACCCCAAGGGCATGTCCATCATCGCGCGCACCGCCGGCATCGGCCGCACTGCGCCCGAACTGCAGTGGGACCTGAACTACCTGCTCAAGCTGTGGACCGCCATCGACGGCGCTGCCAAGTCGGGCCGTGGCGCGTTCCTGATCTATCAGGAATCGAGCCTTGTGATCCGCGCGATCCGCGACTATTTCAACGGCGACATCGGCGACATCCTGATCGACACGGACGACATCTTCGAGCAGGCTCACCAGTTCATGGCGCACGTGATGCCCGAGCACGCGAACAAGGTCAAGCGCTACCGCGATGACGCGCCGCTGTTCAGCCGCTTCCAGATCGAGCACCAGATCGAATCGGCCTACTCGCGCGTGGTGACCCTGCCTTCCGGCGGCGCCATCGTGATCGACCACACCGAAGCGCTGGTGTCGGTGGACGTGAACTCGGCCCGCGCCATCAAGGGCGGCGACATCGAAGAGACCGCCACCCGCACCAACCTCGAAGCCGCCGACGAAGTGGCCCGCCAGATGCGCCTGCGCGATCTGGGCGGCCTGATCGTGATCGACTTCATCGACATGGAAGAGTCGAAGAATCGCCGCGAAGTGGAAAACCGCCTGCGCGACGCGCTGCGCCAGGACCGCGCCCGCGTGCAGTTCGGCTCGATCAGCAAGTTCGGTCTGATGGAAATGAGCCGTCAGCGCCTGAAGCCCGCGCTGTCCGAAGGTGCGCACATCAACTGCCCACGCTGCGGCGGCTCCGGCCACATCCGCGACACGGAAAGCTCGGCGCTGCAGATCCTGCGCATCATCCAGGAAGAGTCCATGAAGGACAACACCGCCGCCGTGCACTGCCAGGTGCCGGTGGAAGTGGCCTCGTTCCTGCTCAACGAAAAGCGCACCGAAATCGCCAAGATCGAACTCAAGCAGCGCGTGAACGTGCTGATGATTCCGAACAAGTCGCTCGAAACGCCGCACTACAAGCTCGAACGCCTGAAGCACGACGACCCGCGTCTGGAAGACCTGCAGTCGAGCTACCAGCTCGCCGAAGAAGTCGAAGACCAGACCAAGGTGACACGTCGCTCGCAGGAGCCGACCAACAAGCAGACTCCTGTCATCAAGGGCGTGCTGCCCGATGCACCCGCTCCGCAGGTCGAGCCACGCCCCGACGCAGCCGCTCGCGCCGCAGCCCGCGCCAACGGTCAGCAGCAACGCACCAGCGCTGGCACAGGCGCACCTGCCGCACCGGCTCCAGCGCCCACGCCCGCTCCGGCAGCGCCTGCACGTCCGCAGGAAATGGGCTTCATCGCTTGGATCAAGAGCCTGTTCGGCTTTGGCCCG
The DNA here is from genome assembly GCF_011305535.1 of Diaphorobacter sp. HDW4B. Classification (GTDB taxonomy): domain Bacteria; phylum Pseudomonadota; class Gammaproteobacteria; order Burkholderiales; family Burkholderiaceae_C; genus Diaphorobacter_A. Next base: position 3,789,299 of record NZ_CP049905.1, on the reverse strand, counting down.
GCCCCAGCGCCCGTGGCAGCTCCCGCACCGGTGGCAGCCCCCGCACCAGCCGCCGAAGGCCGCGAACCGCGCCGTGAAGGCCGTGGCAACAACGACCGCCGCCGTGGTGGCGAGCGCAACGGCAACCGTGATGGCAACCGCGACGGAAATCGTGAAGGTGGCCGCGATGGCAACCGCAACGAGGCCGCCAACGGCGAATCGCGCAACGAAGGCCGCAACGGTCGCCGCAATGATCGCAACGCCAACGGCGAGCCCCGTCAGCCACGCGAAGGCAGCGAAGGTCGCAACAACGACCGCCGCAACGAGCGCGGTGGTGAACGCAGCGAGCGCCCAGAAGGCGAAAACCGCCGCGAACCACGCAACGGCCGTGACCGCAACAACAACGAGCAACGCAATGCGAACCCCGCCATGGACGCCTCGACAGGCGCTGCGCAGGACGACGCATCCGCAATGAGCGGAGATCGCCCACGTCGTGAACGTGGCGAGCGCGGTGATCGTGGTGGCGAACGAGGTGGTGACCGCGGAGAACGCGGCCAACGTGGCGAGCGCCGTGAACGCGGCGAACGCGCTCCGCGCACCATCGACGCCAACGCCGCAGCACCTGTGGCGGACGCCCAGTCGTTGCTGCTGCCCATGCCCGACATCGACTTGTCGCTGAACAGCGGTGCAGCCGACGTCAACGCAGAAGGCACGTCGACGACTCCGGCTGCCGACGGCGAGCGCCGCGAGCGCCGCTCACGCGACCGTTATGGCCGTGATCGTCGCGGTCGCAACAACGGTGGTGCCGAAGGTGGCACCGACGCAGGAGCACCCGCATCCGACACGCAAGACAATGCGGTGATCGCCGCGACGTCGACGGAAACCGTGGTTGCGTCCGACGCCTCCACGTCGTCTGAAGAGCCCGCACGCCGCAGCTACTTCTCGCAGACCACCACCACGGTCGCGGCAGTGGCAGCCGAGCCTGCGCCTGTTGCCGCTCCAGCACCTGCAGCCGCACCGGTGGCAGCACCGGCTCCCGTGCAGGAAGCCGCGCCAGCCACCATCGTGGTCTCGCCATCCGCAGAAGCCATCGTGGTTCCGGCCGCGCAGCCTGTGGTGGTCGCCAAGGTCGTCAATGTGGTCGCAGAAGTGGCTCAGGAAGTCGGCATGCCGCGCATTGGCAGCTACCAACTGCCGATGCAGTCGCTGAACGATCTGGCAAGCGCTTCGGGCCTGCAGTGGGTGAACTCCGACGCGGACAAGATCGCAACCGTCCAGGCCGCCATCGCTGCCGAACCCAAGCCGGTGCATGTGCCGCGCGAGCGTCCTCCGGTCGTGGTGACCGACGAAGGCCCGCTGGTGCTGGTCGAAACCCGCCGCGACCTGAGCGAAATGCGCCTGCCGTTCGATCAGGAACAGCAACAACAGCAGCAGTAAAAAGCGCTCGCTGAAGCCCGGAACCAATCAATCCGGGCGGTCCAAAGCCAGACACCCCGAACGCCTTGCGGCATGTCGGGGTGTTTTTCATGGTGCGTGCAAATCGCGCTGCAATGCCTCGATCAGGGAATCAACCTGTCGTGCCGTGACGAAATCCAATTGCAGGCGAAAATGCAGCCATGCTGTTTCTCCTCTCCCCCGCCAAGTCGCTGGATTACGACACGCCGCTGCCGCCCGAACTCGCACACACCCAACCGCAGTTCGTGCCCGATTCACAAAAGCTGATCGACGTGCTCAAGCAGAAGTCGCCGCAGGAAATCGCGTCGCTCATGAGCATCAGCGACACGCTCGCCGGTCTGAACGTGGCGCGTTACGCGGCCTGGAGTCCCAAGTTCACGGCCAAGAATTCGCGTCAGGCCGTGATGGCATTCAACGGCGATGTGTACGAGGGCCTGCAAGCGCAAAAGCTGTCTGCCGATGAACTGACCTGGGCACAGGACCATGTGGCGATTCTGAGCGGCCTGTACGGCGTTCTGCGCCCACTGGACCGCATGCAGCCTTATCGTCTCGAAATGGGCACACGCCTTGAAACCAGCGCCGGTGGCACGCTCTACAAGTTCTGGGGCAAGCGCATCGCCGAGTACCTGAACAAGCGGCTGCAGGCCGACACCACGCCCGTCGTGGTCAATCTGGCGTCGCAGGAATATTTCAAGTCGGTGGATCTGAAGACCCTCAAGGCCCGTGTGATCGAATGCGTGTTCGAGGACTTCAAGAGCGGCCAGTACAAGATCATCAGCTTCTACGCCAAGCGCGCACGTGGGCTCATGGCGCGTTACGCCATCGAGAACCGCGTCACCACGCCGCACCAGCTCGAAGCCTTTGATCTCGAAGGTTATGCTTTGCACTCTGCATCCTCCTCGCCCGAGCGGCTGGTGTTTCGCCGCAAGCTCGCGGAGAATTGAGGAAGTAAACCGCCACACACAAGACGAAGGAACCCGAGCACCATGCCTTCCACTTCGACCACCCAGAACCGCGTCGCCACCAAGCAGCAGCAACCCATCACGCCCGAGTTGCGCCAGTGGATCATTGCGCAGGCGCAGGCAGGCTTTGCCGCGCCTTCGCTGCTCAAGTCGATGACCGATTCGGGCTGGAAAGAAGACGTCGCCATCGATGCGCTCGAAGTCGTGCTGCGCGAGCATCTCAACGCGGTCGCCGTGCAGAACGGTCTGCCCACAGCCACCCCGGTTCCCGAGCCGCAGCTTGAAGAGTCGCCGCTGTTCGTCGATGTCGGTGATCGTCAGGTGGAAGTGCTGCTGGAAATCGCCAATCCGCGCATCGTGCTGTTCGGCAACCTGCTCTCGCGCGAGGAATGCGAAACGCTGATCGGCGAAGCCAAACCCCGCATGGCGCGCTCCAAGACGGTGGAGACCAAGACCGGCGGCGAAGAGGTCAACGCCAGCCGCACCAGCGAAGGCATGTTCTTTCAGCGCGGCGAAAACGAGATCGTCAAGAAGCTCGAAGCCCGCATCGCCAAGCTCGTGAACTGGCCGCTTGAAAACGGCGAAGGCCTGCAGATCCTGCACTATGGTCCCGGCGCGGAATACAAGCCCCACTACGACTATTTCGACCCGGCCGAACCCGGCACCGCCACCATCATCAAGCGCGGCGGCCAGCGCGTCGGCACGCTCGTGGTCTATCTGAACAACCCGACCAAGGGCGGCGGCACGGTGTTTCCCGACATCCACCTCGAAGTCGGTCCGCGCCAGGGCAATGCGGTGTTCTTCAGCTACGACCGTCCGCACACCAGCACCAAGACGCTGCATGGCGGCTCGCCGGTGATCGAGGGCGAAAAGTGGATCGCCACCAAATGGCTCAGGCAAGGCGAATTTGTCTGAGCCCTCCCCATTTTTTCTATCTGCAATGTCATCCTCCCCAGAACAATCCCCGCTCGGCAAATCATCCGCCTATGCGGACCAATACGACGCCACGCTGCTCTTCCCCATTCCGCGCGAGACCAAGCGCAAGGAGATCGGTGTGGACGACAAGGCTCCGCCCTTCTTCGGAGCCGATCTGTGGACGGCGTATGAAGTCTCGTGGCTCAACGCCAAGGGCAAGCCGCAGGTGGCGCTCGCGCACTTCACCATTCCGTGCGAGAGCCCGAACATCGTGGAGAGCAAGTCGTTCAAGCTGTACCTCAACAGCTTCAACAACAGCCGTTTCACCAGCGTGGAAGAAGTGCGCGACGCCATCCGCGCCGATGTGAGCGAAGCCGTCTGGCGCGGCAGCGATGCACCGCGCACGATTGGTTTGAAACTGGTGCTGGCCGAAGGCTTCGAGACCGAACGGATGGGCGAGTTGAGCGGCCTGCTGCTGGACCGCCTCGACATCGAATGCGATCAGTACACGCCCGATCCTTCGCTGCTGACAGCCAACCATGATGAAGCGCCCGTGAGCGAAGAACTGGTGAGCCATCTGCTGAAAAGCAATTGTCTCGTGACCGGCCAGCCCGACTGGGGCAGCGTGCAGATCAGCTACAGCGGCGCGCAGATCGATCAGGCGGGGCTGCTCCAATACATTGTGAGTTTTCGCAATCACAACGAGTTTCATGAGCAGTGTGTGGAGCGGATCTTCATGGATATCTGGGCTCGGTGCAAACCGATCAAGTTGTCGGTTTATGCGCGGTATACGCGGCGGGGTGGGTTGGATATCAATCCTCTGCGGACCAGCCATCCGCAGGCACTGCCCAAGAATTTGAGGAATGCGCGGCAGTGAGTCTTTTTTCAACCTTCGGCTGAGGGGTTGAGTTGGGCTGGCCGGGAGTTCCGCCCGGCGGCGGAGTAACTTTTTGCTTGCGCCAAAAAGTCACCAAAAATCGCTTTGAATACCTCCGGCAGAACTCGACTTCGCGCTGCGCGCTCCGCTCGGACAACCGCCGGAAGTCAGTTTTGAAGAGGTGGTTACGGCACTTCGCTTCGCTCGTGCCTGTTTAGAAAAGCGACGCGCTTTCGCCGCTTCTCTTTTCTTCTAGTGCTTGCTCTACTTCATCTTGTGGGAGCAGGTTTCCTACTCGCACTCCGAGCAATCGAAGTCGCTTTTGCAGGGGTACGCGCTTCAAGCACTGGCCTGCGTATTTCCTGATCGTTGCGGCATCCTGCGTGTGGATGTCTATGGTTTGGTCGCGTGTGGCGATTTTGAAATCGTCGTAACGCAGTTTGATTCCTATGGTTTTTCCGGCGTAGCCTTTGCGCTTCAGGTCGGCCGCCACTTGCACGCAGAGTTCGGTGAAGATGCGGCCCAGTTCGGCCTTGTCGTGCACGGCATGCAGGTCGCTGTCGAAGGTGGTTTCGCGGCTCATGGAGACGGGTTCGCTTTCGGTCACCACCGGGCGGTCGTCGCGGCCCCAGGCGGTGTCGTGCAGCCATGCGCCGTAGCTTTTGCCGAAGTGGGCGATCAGCCAATCGCGGGGTTTGGCTGCCAGTTGGCCTATGGTTTCTATGCCGTGGTCCTTGAGTCTGGCGTCCGCTTTGGGACCTACGCCATTGATCTTGCGGCAGGCCAGCGGCCAGATCATGGGTTCCAGATCGCTCTCGTGCACGATGGAGATGCCGTTGGGCTTGTTGAATTCGCTGGCCATCTTGGCGATCAGCTTGTTGGATGCTACGCCAATCGAGCAGGTCAAACCCGTCGCATCGTGAATCGTCTTCTGCATCAGGCGCGCGAGCACCCTGCCTGCTTCGCGCTGGCCTCCGGGCACGTCGGTGAAGTCAATGTAGACCTCGTCCACGCCGCGATCTTCCATGCGCGGGGCGATGGACAGAATGATGTCCTTGAACTGCCGCGAGAACTTGCGGTATTGCGCGAAATCCACCGGCAGCATGATGGCCTGCGGACACAGCCGCGCGGCCTTCATCATGCCCATGGCCGAGCCCACGCCGAACTGCCTTGCGGCATAGGTGGCCGTGGTGATCACGCCGCGCCCGACATAGTCCTTGAGCAAAGGGAATTCGGCCACCGGAATCTCGTCAAGCCGGTCGCCATACCGGGCGACCAGCGCATCATCTTCCGAGCGTCGCCCGCCGCCAATCACCACCGGCAGCCCCTTCAATTGCGGATAGCGCAGCAACTCCACGGACGCGTAGAACGCGTCCATGTCGAGGTGGGCGATACGGCGAATGGGCTGCTCTGGAGATGGCACAGCCGCTATTGTTGCCGCAATGGGGCGGCGTTTTCAACGCAGGGGAAATCAGCTTCCCAGCGAGCAGATCAGCACCAGTCCGACCAGCACCAGCGAGATGCCGATCTTCTCGGGCCGCGAGAACGATTCGCTGAAAAACTTGCGCGAGACGATGTAGCTGAACACCACCTCCACCATGCCGAGGGTCCTTACCGATGCGGCGCTCTGCATGGCATAGGCAGTGAACCAGGCGAGCGACGCGGCCGCGCCCATGGAGCCGGCGATCATGGAAATCTTCCAGGCACGAAACAGCGGTGCAAGACCGCGCTCGGTCTTGAACTGCACCCATGCGCCAAGGCCAATGGTCTGCATGGCCTGCGCAAACAGCACGCCCCATGCACCGGACAGCCATGGCGTTTCGGCGTTCAGCTCAATGGCCGCGCCGCGAAAGCCGATGGTCGCGATTGCAAAGCAGGCACCGCAGATGACGCCGTACATCGCCGACTTGCTGAACCATGCAGAAAGCGAAAACAGTTGCCCGCGCGGTGGCAGCGAAAGCAGAAAAACACCCACGGTCGCCAGCACCATGGCAAACAGCGCCCAAGGCGTGGGCAGCTCGTGCAGAAAAATCGCGCCGAACAAGGCCACCTGCAGCACCTCGGTTTTGGACAGCGTGATGGCGACTGCAAAGTTGCGCTCCTTCATCGCGAGCAGCAACGCCGCAGTCGCCGCCACCTGAAAGAACGCGCCCAGTGCAATCCAGCCGAAATAGGCACCGCTCATGTGGGGGGTCGACGGCGTCTGCGATGGCAGCACATACAGCAGCCACAGCCAGATGGCCGCGAACGGCAGGCCATACAGAAAGCGCACCAGCGTGGCCGAGAGCGTTCCCAGCTCCTGCGTGAGCGAGCGCTGCGCCGAGTTGCGCACGGTCTGCGCCAGCGCCGCAAACAGCACCACGGGCACCCACAGCCAAGCGTGTTCGGTCAGGATGGAGGCGGCTTGCGGAGCAGTGGACATGGGTGGGCAGACTTCAAGAAACGAGGCAGCCGACATCGATGATGACAACGATGGCGGCGAAGCCTGCAAGCATAGCCGCGCAGCCGCTGCCCCGCCGCGCCCATTGGCGAAGGCAGCCGCCCCTGCCAGCGATGTCAGTGCATCCGTCGATCAGGCCGCGCCGCGCTTGAACGCCAGCAGCTTGGGGATGAAGCTCTGCACCACGTCACCGTTCTGGTTCTTGGTTTCGCAGCGGATGCGGACGATGGCGCGTTCGGGCCTAGAACGCGAGGGGATGATTTCCAGCACCTCGGATTCGAGATGCAGCCGGTCACCGGGCCTCGTCGGCAGCGGCCAGCTCAGTTCCTCGACACCGGCACCGATCACGCCAGCAGACATCGGCAGGCTCTCCACCACCAGCTTCATGGTGATCGACGCCGTGTGCCAGCCACTTGCGGCCAAGCCCTTGAAAAAGGTGTTCTTGGCCTGTTCCGGATCGGTGTGGAACGGCTGCGGATCGAACTCGCGTGCGTAGGTCATGATCTGCTCGGCGTCCAGCAGGTACTCGCGGCTCTTGAATTTTTGACCGACGACGAGGTCGTCAAGGTATAGCTTGTCGCTCATGAAAGTGGTCTCCTGAATCTCCGTTATTCATGATGACCATCATACTTCAATGCATGATGATCATCATGCCATCGACGAACCGCACTACACTGCAGGGCATCGCCATTCGTCACCGCCCACCATGCGTTACCCCGCCAACGAAACCGCCCAGAAACGCGAACGCATTCTGGATGAGGCCGCCCGTCTCTTTCGCGAACGCGGCTTCGATCGTGTGGGCGTGGCCGAAGTCATGCAGGCCGCTGGCTTGACGCACGGCGCGTTCTACGCCCACTTTGCGTCGAAGGAGGCGCTGGCATCCGAGGCGCTGGCACGCGCCTTCGCGCGATCGGAGAAACGGCTTTTTCGCAAGCGCCATGCCGACGAGGACCTCAAGCAGCGCTTTGTCGAGCGCTATCTGAATCGCGCGCATCTGAACGATCCGGGCGACGGCTGCCCGCTGGTTTCTCTCGGCGCGGAGGTGGCTCGCAGCGACGCATTGCAAGATGGTTTCACCGAAGCGCTCGAGCAGATGATCGAGAAGATGGCCGAGTCCTTCGACTGGACGCCGTCCGATGATGCTTCGGGCGCACCGGCACGTGCACGCTCGATCATGTTGTTGTCGACTGCCGTCGGTGCGCTGACGCTGGCCCGTGCAGTCAACAATCCGCAACTGGCCAATGAAGTGCTGAACGCGGTGAAAAACGAATTGCTTGCCCAGCCCGACTGATCCACAAACGACAAGGCCGCCGAGCGAGCGCCCGGCGGCCTTGTCATTCACTCGCTCGCCTGACTGTTACTTGCGGATCACGACATCCACACGACGCGATGCGGCATTGTTGGCACCGGTGTCGCTGGTTTCTGCGGGCTTTTCAAGCACGGCACGATCCGCTGCAATGCCCGCTGCCACGAGTGCGGACTGCACCGCCTGCGCACGCTGCTTGGACAGTTCTGCATTCTTGACCGGATCGCCCGTAGGATCGTTGAAGCCGGAGATCACGGCCTTCGCGCCAGCATTGGCTTTGAGGTACTCGACCAGCGCCTTGGACTTGTCGCCAAACTCGGCCGCTACATCGGTCTTGCCGGAATCGAAGAACACGCGCAGCATCGGCAGATCCTGCGCGACGCTGTCGATCACCGCAGCACCGGTAGGCACGCCCACAGCGGCCTCGCTGGCTGCCGGTGCGGGCATCGGTGCCGGAGCGGCTTCCACAGAAGCAGGCGGCGTGACGGCTGCCGGAGCAGAGGTGGTTGCCGGTGTGGGCGCTGGTGCGTCAGGTTTTTTCTTGCTGCAGTAGTTGATGCCGAAGATGACGATCAGCGCACCGATGATCCATGGCAGCCATTTGGCCAATCCACCACCTGCGCTGCCAGCGGCCGCAGCCGTTTGCGATGCGGCTGAAGACACACTCGCGGCTCCTGCGCTTGCGGCAGCGGCCGTTCCCGCCAAGGCCGATCCGAGCAGCCCACGGCCACCTTCGGCCAGCGAAGCCACGTCGGCAGGCAGCACGGAAGGCACCGAGCCGCCTGGGGTCAGATAGGAAATGAGCTTGGGCAGCAGGGCGCCGACGATGCCCACCACCTTGTCGCGCGGCAGATCCAGGCGCGACACGATGGTGGCCAGCAGTCCACCACCTGCACCGGTGCCGAACATCGATTCCACTTGCGCGTTGCTGGGCACTTGCGGGGTCGACGAATTGCCGAGCCAGCTCTGCACCATGCCCTCCAGACCATCGCCGCGCAAGCGCTGCAGCAGCCCGGAGATGCCACCGGAAGATGGGTTGGTGACGAAGGCCAGCAGCATCTGCGCGATGGATTTCGCTTGGTCCCCGCTCAGACCAAAGCGGCTACCAATCTCTCGAATCAGGTTGTCCAGCATGTCCGCACTCCTAGGGTTGATTTTGAAACCGCCAAGGGATGCCTGACGGATCGACGGAGTGTGGAAGGCGGTTGCCAAGATCCCTGTAGGACAGCGCCTTGCAGGTGCGTCCCAGCGTAAATCAATGCAAATTCCGCCCACGCAGGAGAACACCCTGACACAAAACAGGCTCGCAAAACCACATCACAAGCATCGAACCGATTGCTGCGCCCACCACCACCTCACACCGGAGTGACACCGGAGTGGCACGCGCCGGACTGGACAACAGGATCAATACTGCGGCGTGTCCTTGGTCGGGAAGGTGCCGGGCAGCAGGATGCCGGTGTCCACGTTCTGGATGTTGGTGTGACCGCAGAAAGCCATGCTCACATCGAGTTCCTTGTGCAGAATCTGCAGCGCCTTGCTCACACCCGCCTCGCCGAAAGCACCCAGGCTGTAGGCCATCGCACGGCCAATCATCGTGCCGCGCGCGCCCATGGCCCAGGCCTTGAGCACGTCCTGACCACCGCGAATGCCGCCGTCCATCCAGACCTCGATCTGCTGGCCGACCGCATCGACGATGGAAGGCAGCGCGTGGATCGACGAAGGTGCTCCGTCCAATTGGCGACCACCGTGGTTGCTCACCACGATGGCGTCCGCGCCACTTTGCACGGCAAGGCGCGCGTCTTCCACATCCATGATGCCCTTGAGAATCAGCGGACCGTCCCACTGCTTGCGCACCCACGCCACATCGCTCCACGACAGGCGCGGATCGAACTGTTCGTTGGTCCATGCGGCCAGCGAATTCATGTCACTCACGCCCTTCACATGGCCCACCAGATTGCGGAAGGTGTGGCGCTTCGTGCCCGCCATGCCGAGGCACCAGCGCGGCTTGGTCATCAGGTTGATGATGTTGGGGATGGTCGGCTTGGGCGGTGCGGTCAGGCCGTTCTTGATGTCTTTGTGGCGCTGGCCGATCACCTGCAGATCGAGCGTGAGCACCAGCGCGCTGCACTTGGCATCACGCGCGCGACCGATCATGCGGGTCATCGCTTCGCGGTCGCGCATCATGTAGAGCTGGAACCAGAACGGTGCCTTGGTGCTCTCGGCAATGTCCTCGATGGAGCAGATGCTCATCGTCGAGAGCGTGAACGGAATGCCGAATTTCTCTGCGGCGCGTGCGGCATGGATTTCGCCATCGGCATGCTGCATGCCCGTCAGCCCCACGGGCGCAATCGCCACGGGCATCTTCGCCTTCTGGCCAACCATGGTGACCTCGGTGCTGCGCCCTTCCATGTTGACCGCCACGCGCTGGCGCAGCTTGATCTTCTGGAAATCTTCGCTGTTGGCACGGTAGGTGGTTTCGGTCCATGAACCGGAATCCGCATAGTCGTAGAACATGCGCGGCACGCGTTGCTCGGCCACTTGGCGCAGGTCTTCGATGCAGGTCATTTTGGAGAGTTCAGGCATGGCGGTCTTCCCCTGCGCACCGCCACACGCATGCCGCCCGGGACTTTGTCAGCCGATCAGCATTCGCGCGACAACACACAGCGTTGGTGTTATCTGGAATGCGGCAATGGTAGCGCTGGCCGCCGAGGTTCTGTTTGAAGCCTGCTGTGGGTCGTTTGAATTTTTTTCAGCGCCGCGCCAGCGCCACACCGGCAATCGCCACCAGAAAACCCACGATCTGGATGGCCTCCATGGTCTCGCCGAAGATGAACCAGCCCTGCAGCGCAGACAGCGGCGGCACCGCCAGCAGCAGCGCTGTGGTGCGCGTGGCCTCGCCCCGACGCATCAGCCAGATCAGCAAGGTGGTGCCCGCCACCGACAGCACCAGCACCGCATACGCCAGATAGCCCCAGAGCAGCGGTGAGTTGTCCCAATGCGGCTTGCCGAAGAGGAGCGCCATGACGATCAGCACCAACACCGCGCCGATGTTCTGCACGGCACCTGCGCTGCGCAGATCGCTGGCCGCCAGCGGCGACTTCTGCACCATCGAGCCCACCGTGAGCGACAGAATGCTGCCCGCAGCAATCAATGCCACCGGCAAGGAAAGCGCCGACGCATCGGCCGCCGCAAGCCGTGGCCACAGCACCAGCGCCACGCCACCAAAGCCCAGCGCAAGGCCGATCCATGTCGAGCCCGACAAGCGTTTGTGCAGCACCACGACCGCGATCAGTGCGGTGAACAAGGGCTGCAGCGCGCCGATCAGCGCCATGATGCCCGCCGGCATGCCCTGCGACATGGCCCACCAGCTTGGGCCCAGATAAAAACCGCTCATGAGCGAACCGGCCAACAGATGCAGGCCCACGCGCCGCGCACCCTTGGGCCACTCCACGCGCGCCCACCAAGCGGCAGCGGTGAACACCACGCACACCAAAGCAAACCGCAAGGCCAGAAACCAGAACGGATCCGCATGCGCCGCAACGCCCCGCCCGACGAGGAAACCAGACGACCAGATCAGCACGAACAGGAGCGGAGCGAAGGTATGCAGCACTTGCGGTTGGAAGCGTGTTGTGGGGTGCGGGGGCAGAAGCTGAGGCAGCGACCGCCACGAGCACATACGACTCGCAAGCACTTACCGGAATGCGTCCGATGGTACAGACTTCAGACTACTTTTGCTGGCGCACGCCCGCGCCGCGCACTTCCACCGAAGTCTCGTCGAGCACCTGGCCTTTCGCATCGACCAGCTCGACCTTGTAGCGCCCCGGCCAAGGCAGCCAGCCCCAGCGCGCACCGCGTGCCTGCTCCTTGCCGTTGAACAGCCAGCGTGCGCCGTCGGGCGCATCGCTTGCGATGAACTGCACGCGCTGACGCGCCGGTGGAATGTCCGGGTCCAGCGCGATGATGGTGCCCGACACGGGCGAAACAATGCGTGCGGGCATGCCTTGCGCCGCAGTCGATGCGCCTTGCTTGCTGCCCTTCTTGCCGCGCTGTGCTTCACGCGCCTCTTCTGCCGAAGCCACAGAATCGATGACGAATTTCTTCTGCTCGGTGCCACGCAGAAACCATTCATCGCGCGGACTCTCCAACCAGTTGCCTGCCGTGTCCATCGCGCCGAATTGCACCGCCGTCTTCACCACATTCGCAGGAGCCTTGGGCACGCTGTTGCGTTGATCGCGATGCAGCCACACCATCAGCTCGGCCCAGATCGGTGCAGCGCCACTGGTGCCGCTCACATCGTGCATGGGCTCGCCGCTGGCATTGCCCACCCACACGCCCACCGTGTAGTGCTGCGACCAGCCCAGCGCCCAGTTGTCGCGCATGTCCTTGCTGGTGCCCGTCTTCACCGCCGTCCAGAAACGCGTGTTCAGCACACTGTCCGTGCCGAAGGTGCGCACGCGGGCATTGGTGTCGGAAAGCATGTCGCCCACGATGAAAGCCGCGCCTTCATCGATCACCTGCTTGCCCGGCACTGGCGATGCGGCCTTGCCTGCATTCGTTGTCTTCACAGTCGGCTGCAGCAGTGCGCCCGACCAGCGCCCACCATTGGCCAACGTGCGATAACCGTTGGTGAGATACAGCAGCGGGATCTCCGCACTGCCCAACGCCAGGCTGTAGCCGTAATAACCACCCGACTCGCGCAGCGGCATGCCGAAGGCCTTGAGCTGTTCGTGAAAGCGGTCCGTGCCCACCATCACCAAAGTCCGCACCGCAGGCACGTTCAGCGACGCAGCAAGCGCCGTGCGCGCCGATACCCAGCCCTTGAACTGGCGGTCGTAATTCTGCGGAATGTAGAGTCCATTCGCCGTCGGGATATAGGCCGGTGAATCCTCGACCAACGACGCAGCGGTCAAGCGCTTTTCGGCAATCGCCTGCGCGTACAAAAACGGCTTCAACGTGGAGCCCGGCTGCCGCCAGGCCAGCACACCATCGACCTCGGCCGCTTGACTCAAGAGCCCCGACGACCCCACCCACGCAAGCACCTCGCCCGTCGCGTTGTCGAGCACGACGATGGCGCCATCTTCCACATTGCGCCCACGCAGTTCGCGCAGATGGCGCGTGAGCGTTTCCACCGCCACGCGCTGCAGCGGCGCGCTGATGCTCGACTTCACCTGCGCCGATTTCACATCCGTACCCTGACCTCGCAACTGCGCCAGCAACTGCCGCGAGTAATGCGGCGCAATGCCTTCGCTCGGATCGAACGCGCGTCGCTGCAACGCGCCCGTGGTGAACAGATCGAGCGCATCGCAGTTCGTTGCCTGCGACTTGCGCATGTCCTTGAGCACGCCACAGGCCCGCTGCGCCACCTGCGCAGGCTTGGCGTTGGGCGCACGGACCAGTGCCGCAGCAACGGCGGCCTCGCGCTCATCGAGGCCATGCGGTGCCTTGTCGAACAGCGTGCGCGACAGCGCATCGATGCCCACCAGCTCGCCGCGAAACGGCACGAGATTGAGATAGGCCTCCAGAATCTGGTCCTTGCGCCAGCGCCTGTCCAGCACCTGCGCGGCCACCGCCTGCCCGACCTTCTGCACCACCGTGCGCCCACCCGCGCCCTGCCGCCAGTCGCCATCGAGCAGCCCGGCAAGCTGCATGGTGATGGTGCTCGCGCCGCGCGTGCGCTGGTTCCAGAGATTGCCCCATGCTGCGGCGGACACCGCACTCCAGTCCACGCCGCTGTGTTCAAAAAAACGCTTGTCCTCGCTCATCACCAGCGCCGTGCGCAGCGCGGGCGACACATCGGCGAGCGCCGTCCACTGGCCGCGTCGCACCGTGGAATCGGTACGGATGCGTTGAATCGCCTCGCCCTCGCGCGACAGGATCAGCGTCTCGGACGAGCGAAAGTCCTGCCTCACTTCGTCATAGCTCGGCAACGCGCTCGCAACCGGGCTGAATGTCAAAGCACTCACAGCCAGCAACGCGGCCGCCGGTGCACGAAAACGCGCCACACCATGCGCTGCAAATGAGATGGCTGCAAGCCGAAAATTCATAAAGGACGGGAAGCAAGAGAATGGGAGGACATCATCGTGAGACAAGAGTCTTCACGAGAGCGCTGCAGGGAAATTATCCAACATGGTCATTGCAACCACATTCCCCGAGCATCCCCTCAGCCGCTGAAGGCACCGGATACGGTGATGGGATCGGTGAGATCGAACCGCCACGTATTCGGTCGGCTCCGCAGATGTGCGACGCCCGTTCCAGATACCCATGTCCAACACATCGTATCGAAACCGGAGCGCTGCATCACCATCGAACGGCGACAGTGCCACCCCTTCAAATCAGCGCTGGCGCTCCCGCAATTGGCCCAATGCGCAACGCACTGGAACTTCAGCGCCGATGCGGGGCCTTGGCAGTCACCGGGTTCGCGGTGTTTGCGTTGCTTCGCTTCAGCCCTGCCAATGTAGCCCACTCGAATGACGGTTGCGTGACACGAAGACTGCACAAATGGGACGATCAGCCCGCCTGCGCGCGCAGGCGGGCCGCATCACACCAGCGCTGCGCGATGTGCGGCGCGGTCACACACACGGTCTCGTGCGTCACGGTGGTCACGGCGCGCTCCAGCAGTTGAATGTCGGCCTCGTGCTGGCGCGCCACATGCGGGTCTTCAAAGAAAATCGCGCGCTGGCAGCGGCGGTCCAGCACCAGATCGGCAATCTGCGCATCACCGCCCAGCGGGCCACTGTTGAAGCGGTAGACCCACTCCTGATCTGCAGGCCAGCCCTTGCTCCACGCCAGTTCGTTGAGCCGCTGACCGGTCGTGCCCGTGCCCACACGTCGACCAAAGCGCGACAGCAAATCGAAGTTGCGATCGGCAAACTCCAGCATGGTCTGCTTCAAGGCATCGTGCGCAATCAGCGCCACGGTCTGCTTCTCGAAATCGTGAAAGCGGTCTGCGCTCGGATCGCGTGGCAGCCCCGCCTGAATGCGCTCCATCTCCAGCCAATCGCGCGCGCTTGCCACCGTCGAGAGAAACGGCTTGGAATGGATCAGACACTGCCGCTTGAGCGCCAGCGCCTCGGGAAAGATCGACGACGGGTCCACTGGGTCGATCAGATAGATCGCGCCGTCGAGCCTGCGCCCCTCTTCGGGCATGCCCACCACTTCGGCCACCAGCTTCATCAAGCCACCACGGCTGCCGCGCGGATAGCGCTGCAGCGGCTCGTAATGCGCCAGCATGCCGGCCTGCGCAATCGCATCGAAGGTGCGCCCCACGACGTGAAAACCGACGTTCAACTCCCGAATGCCCTTTTCCGCATGGCGCAGGAATTCAAACAGGGCCCCTTCGGCGTTATGGTGGTGCAAACGGTTGGCAGCAAGACCCATCAACATGGCAAGACTTCAAAGCGGTTGGAACAACGCGTATTTGACCACGCTGCCAAGTCGCCTGCATGAATGCCGAAGTTCTTTCTTCAGGCGCGATGCGGGACGACTTTCACGCTCCACAGCCCCGCCTGCACCTTCTTGCCGTAATGCCTCGGCATGTCCACCTTGATCTCTCGCGAGGCGGGAACGTCCGCGTCATACGCACACACGATGCCACTCTGTTCATCGCGCAATTCCCAGCGCGCATTTTTCGCATGCGCCTCGGCCACGGTGATGACGAACACCGCCGAACCCTCGTTCATTCCCACATGGAATTCGGGCCAGTCCTCGAACTCCGCTTTCTTCGCGGATTCGGGAAACGCATGCGCTCCGGGCTCGAAACCCTGACTGTCATGCGCCCACAGACTCTTGGACAACACAGGCCAGACCACAAAGCGCAAAAAATGCTGATCCATCACGCGGGTATTCATGAAGCGCCCGGCCTTCACAAAGTCGCGTATCAGTTGCTCCATGTTCTGAAACACGCCCTGCGCCCCGCCCCACATGCCCGCCAGAATCAGCTCGGTGTGCGTGTAGCGGTCGCGCATGGTGTGAAACCATTGGCCGCTCTTCAGCCACTCATCGACCGCTGCGCGTTCGCGGTACGACACCAGCGAGTCCGCATCGCGGATCAGAAAGTGCTTGACCGCCGGGTCATCCATCACAAAGAAGCGCCAGTAAAGCCCCGACAACTCTTTTTGCTGCGGAGTCACCTGCACCACTTCGGCACCCTTTTCACGCAGCTTGCTTTGCACATCCACCGGCACGGAATCATCCACATAGAAACGGCAAGTCCACTCCGGATAGATATCCTTGGCCAACGCTACATTGATGAGCGCCGTTTCGCAATATCGCGGCAATGCGCCAAACAGCGAATAAGCGATGATGTTCTGCTTGGGATTGCTCGCATCGAACGCAGGCGCAGCACCATCGATACAAGCCACCATCGGCTCCGCAGCCACCTGCTCCCGCTTGGATTGCAGCGCGAGCGCGGCGTACTTCCGCAGTTCGTCTTCGTGCTTCAACGCATGACAGACTTCGACCAAACCATCGTAGATATTGGTGTTGACCGACGATCCGCTGATATCGATGGCCTTGCGGTAATGCCGATAGGACTCCTCAGGAAGCCCCGCACGCAAGGCACTGAACGCCAGATCCATCAACACCGACGCACGCCCCGGCACCTGCACATTCACCTTGAGCATGTGCCGATACGCACCCGCGTAGTCCTGCAACCGAATGAGCTCCAGGTATTTCTTGGAAAGCTCCCCGACCGACACATTCTGGCGACGGGCATAAGCGCTGGATTTCTTCATAAGTGTCCTCTCCCGGTGGCCCGCCAACACAGCGCATCGCCACCCTCTCTTCGTTCGATTATTCGCAGCAATGCGAAAACGACGAGTATGGTCAGATCACGAAATCGGGCGCAAACACGATTGCCTGCAACGCATACCCAACACCATCAAAAATCACAGACTCTGCGAACATGAAAAAAGCCGACTTCAACCCGCTGCCCTGTCGGCAGCGGTCGAAGTCGGCTTGAACTCAGCGCGAGAAAAGTGGCTTACTTGGTGACCACCTTCACCTTCGCATTCGGCGACTCGCCAAACATCTCCGGCGCATAAAGCGCCTCCACGCGGCTAGGCGGCAGCGAGAACTCGCCTGCGTTGTTCAAACGCACGGTGTATTCCATGCTGATCGAGCCCTTGGGGATGTACTGGTAGTAGCTGCGGAAGGACTCGAAGCTGCGTTCCTCGAACGCTGGCCAGGCCCAGCCTTCACGCTTTTCGCCGGTGGTCGCGATTTCGGAGTCACGGCCGAGGCCGCCGCCGAGGATCGTGGCGCCTGCGGGGATCGGGTCGGTGATGGCCACCCAAGTCATGTCGGCGCTGGCGTTCACTTCCAGCTTCACGCGCAGCACGTCGCCGCGCGAGTAGGTGTTGGCGGGCAGGCTCTTGTCGGCCTGCTCGACGGGCGTGACGGTCTTCTTGATCGCGTAGCCAGCAGCGAACGGCTCCTTCAAGCGGATGGCCGCGACCGACTGCACGGTCAGCCATGGTTTGCCGCTGCCCACCTGCGTCACGCTCAAGTCGGCGGGCGCGGGCGTCCAGGGCAGGAACATGGTGTTGTTCTTGAAGTTGCCCGGTGATGCGGGTGCGCCGAACCAGGTGGTCTGGTTCGGTGCGCCGCCTGCGTCGCTGGTCTTCACGCGCTCGACCTTGCTCCAGTCGACCAGCGCCGAGTTGCTGCCCAGCGTGGCCTTGGTGAAGCCCGCAACGGGAGTGGACTCATGCACCGCGCTGAATTTCTCCAGCGCCAGACCGCCCCAGAAGTTGGCCGACGTGGTGTGCCACGCGCCGTTCTGCTGGCGCTGAATGAAGCCGTTGGCGATGCGGCCGATGTCGTCCTTCCATGCGGGATCGTTCATCACCGCGATCAGCAGGCGGGCCATGTTGACGTCGCCGCTTTGCATCAGCCACCACCAGTAGTCGTCGCGCTCGGTGCTGAAGATCACCTTCGTGCCCTGGAACGACAGACGTGCGCGCAAAATCTGCGTGGCCTCGGCGAGCTTCTTGTCGCGCTCGGGCACGTCCTTCATGCGCTGCAGCACCATGAACCAGTCGATCACCGAATGCGTGGGCCACTGGTTGGGCGTGATCTGGATGCTGGTGAGCATGTTCGGCGTGGCCTTGCCGTAGCGCGAGAGCGCTTCGACTGCCGCCATCTTGCGCATGTCCAGATCCTTCTTCGGGCTCCAGAAAGTGCGCTGGATGCGGCCTTCCACGAACGAGGTCAGACCGCGCACCATCTTGTCGAACGACTCGGGCGGCAACGTGAATTCTGGATGCAGGCTCGACGCTTCGTTCGCCGCAGACAGCAAATAGGCGGTGAGCGTGTCGCTGCCCATGTTCGCATCGCCCGCACGTGGCGGGAAGTACAGCGCCAGACCGTCGCCATCCAGATAGGTCGGCAGTTGCGACATCACGTTCTGCCACATCGCGCCGTCGCGCAGGCCGACCGATTTGCTGGTCTTTTGCTCCAGACAAATGAACGGGTAGTTGATCCACCAGTCGCGCACCGCAGGCAGGCCCTCGGCCAGTTTGGGTTGCAGCGCGAGCTTGAGGCCGCCGCGTCCCGCCACCGCATCGGCCGGAGGCGCAACGCTCATGTTGATGCTTCCATCCACCTGCATCAGCGTGCCCTGCTGCACGGTCAGCGGGATCGCGGGGATCAGTTTCTGGCTCACCTTGAGCGCATCGCGCGCACCCGCAGTCAGGTCCTTGGCCTCGATCTCCCACATCAGCGCCTGTGCGCGCGTCTGCGCCAGTTGCGCAGGCGCAGTCACGTCCCAGGACACTTCGCGCGCATCGTTGGCGGGAATGTCCACGGTCAGCTTGTCGAGCGTGAGCAGCGCAGCGCGCGGCGTCACTTCCACCTTCATCGCGTTCTTGGTGGTGTTGCGCAGCGTGATCATCGCCCGGAACTGGTCGTCCTCGCGCACCAGCGGCGGCAGGCCGCTGATGATCTGCAGGTCCTGCGTGGCGCGGATTTCCGTGCTGCCGGTGCCGAACAGGCTCACGCCCGCATCGGCCACGGCCACGATCTTGAACGTCGTCAGCGCATCGTTGAGCGGCACTTCCACCTTGGCCTGACCATTGGCATCGAGCTGGATGGTCGGGTTCCACAGCAGCAAGGTGTCGAGCAGTTCGCGCGCCTGCAGATTGCCGCCGCCACCGCCTGCCGGCACGGCCTTCTTGCCGTAGTGTCTGCGACCGATGATTTCCATCTGCGCGGTCGATGTCGACACGCCCCACGAGCGGCGCTGCATCATCGCTTCGAGCAGATTCCAGCTGGTGTTGGGCTTGAGCGCCAGCAGCGCCTTGTCCACCGCAGCCAGCGCGACTTCTGCTCCGGCGGCAGGCTTGCCATCGGGCAGCGTGGCCGAGATCGTCACCTGCGCCTTGCCGCGCACCGGGTAGCTTTCCTTGTCGGCGGTGACCTTCACATCGATCTGATGGCCCTTGATGCCCACGCGCAACTCGGCCATACCGAAGCGATACGCGGGCTTGGACAGATCGACCATCGCGGTCGGCGCGACATATTCCTTGCCTTCGTACCAGAACGCATTCCACCATTCACGCGGCGACTTGAAGCCCCAGGTGAAGAAGCTGTACCAAGGCACTTCCTGCAAGCGTCCGCGCAGCACGAACACGCTCACGTAGACGTTCGGGCCCCACGCTTCCTGAATCTTCACGTTCACCGTCGGGTCCTGGCCGTTGAGCTGCACGACCTCGGAACTCAGAATGCCTTCGCGTTCCACCGTCACCAATGCGGTGGCGTGGCGGAACGGCATGCGCACCTGCAACTGCGCGGTCTCGCCGGGCTGGTAGCTCTTCTTCTCGGGCAGCACGTCGATGCGGTCGTGGTCTTCGCCGCCGAACCACAGTTCACCCTGGCGCGTGACCCACACGGTCGATGCGGCCAGCGATTCGTTGCCGTCCTTGTCGCGGGCTTTCGCGATCAGTTCGACCTCGCCCGCTTCGGCGATCTTGGCCTCGCACAGCAGCAAACCGCGGTTGTCGGTCTTGCCGGTGCAGATGGTGCCCAAGTCCTTGGTCTCGGTCTTGTTGTCGTAGCTGTAGAAGCCGCCCACCATGCGCTTGCGGCTGGTGGTGGTGATGCGCGCGACGGCCTGCACTTCCACCGGCACCGATGCCTGCACCTTGCCGTCAAGCGACAGGGCCAGCGCCTGGAACTTCATCTTGTTCGATGCCGACACCCAACCCTCGGTCTTGATGCCCGCGATCACCGCTGCAGGCCACAGCGTCTGCGTGCTGCGCAGCGTCTGCACTTCTCCGTTCGGATCGGCATAGGTGGCTTCGAGCACCATGTCCTGCGGCGCGCGCGACTGCGGCACCTTGTCGAGCGTGACCGTGCCCGCGCCCTTGGCGTCGAGCGTCACGGGCAGCTTGTCGGCGATCACGCGGTTGTCTTCGGATGCCGTGGCTTCCTCGTTGTCGCTGTTGCCGCTTGGGTTGGCATCGCGCTTGCGCGGTGGCTGGAAGCTGAACATCTCGAAGTCCGAGAAGCTCATGTACTTGCCGCGCACCATGGACGACACGCGCACCGGCAGACGCGCCGCCGGGCCGCCCGAGACATAGTTGATCTGCACATCGACCGGCACGCTGCGTGCGCGCACCAGCGGCTTCTTGTCGGTCGGCGTGATGCGGCCATCGAACACCGGCAGACGGAACTCTTCCACGCGAAAGCTGCCCGAGCTGAAGCTGTGCGCATCGCGCGCCTTGCTGCCCTTGAGCTCGACACCGTATTCACCCAGCTTGGCGGCGGGCGGAATCTTGAACGTGCTCTCGGCACTCAGACCACCGCTTGCCGTCTTGCGCCATTGCAGCTCTTCGGTGAACTGCTGGCCGCTGCCGTAATGCGTGATGACCAGCGTGGCCGGGGCGCCATCCGGCAGGCCGAAGCCCTTCATGCTCTGCGTGCGCAGATAGTGCTTCATCGACACCGTCTCGCCCGCGCGCAGCAGCGTGCGATCGAACACCGTGTGCGCCACTTGGTCCGGTTGACTGTCCAGACTGGTCGGCGCGTTGAAGCGCCATGGCTCGATGCCGCGCTGCCAGTCGGTCCATGTGAAGGCCATGTCCTCCACGCCTTCCGTGTCCTTGGCGCGCGCGCTCACGAAGTACGAGCGGCTGTAGTTGCTGCCATCGTCGCAGGCGGAAGGCTCGGGCGGCAGCTTCTCGAACCGGGCGATGCCCTTGGCATCGGTGGTCGCATGCGCCACTTCGCTGCCATCGCAGCGCGACACGCGCACCACGGCGTTGGCAACGACCTGTCCCTTGTCGAGCGTGGTCACCCAGGCTTCGGAATTCTCGCGCCCAAGCTTGAAGTGCACGGCCAGATTGGTCACCAGCGCGGTCGTGCGCACATACATCGTGCGGCCTTCGCCCAGATCTTCGCTCAGCAGCGACTTGCCGAGCATGGGCGATGCAATCTCGACCACATGGAAGCCGACGGGCAGCGGAATGCCCACCACTTCAAACGGGCGCGGATCGTTGCTGTTGGTCTTGGGCACATCAAGCGTCTTCACGTTGGGCTTGCCACCAAGCAGCGACACGGCGCGCGTCTGCACATACCCGTCCTTTTCGTTCTCGCCTTCGTTTTCCAGACGTTTGGGCAGCGCGCCCTTCACATCGCCACGCGCCTGCGAGCGCGGCACCGACCAATCGCTGTAGCGCTGCACCTTGCGATACCAGCGGATGATCTCTGCGTCCGTTCCCGGCTTGAGCGTGCTGACCTTGGGCGGCTGGCCCTGCACCAGCTTGGCCGCTGTCGCCGCATCCAGCCCGCTGACCTGCAGCGCCTGCTCGACATTGCGCAGCGTGACCGGCAGCAGCGCCGGGCCCTTGGGGCCTTCGGCAAAGCGCTCGACCACACCGAACGGCGACGCCGCAAACTTGGCCAGCGGCGGCATCTGCCCGACGGAGACACTCAGCGGAAAGCTCTCCGCATTCAACAAACCGCGTCCCGATGCGTCCTGGAAATTCTTGGGCAACTCGATCGCATACTTCGCGCCCGGCGGGAACGGGGCCTTGAAGGTCACGCTCGTCACGATAGATTCAGCGTCGCCCGCATCTCCGTCAAACGTCGGCTTCACATTGCCGGACGACGACTTGAGCACAATGCCGCTGGCCATCTTGCGCGCCACGGGTGCGTTGAACTGCAGCGCCATGTCGCGGATCGGCAAGCACGCGGCCTGCGCGTTTTCGCGCTCGCAGGTGAAGTCGGCCGAGAACGGCTCGCGCACATTGAAGGTGAAGCGCTTTTCTTCCGAATTGAGCACGCCGCTTGGCGATGCAACGCCCTTGCCGTACACCAGTTGCACCTTGGAGCCCGACGTCATGCGCCGCCCGCAGGACACGGTGAGGATGCTGTTCGGATCGCTCTTGGCCTTCTTCTCCAGCCCCAGCGACTGCAGCACATCCGTGCGCCGCTTGTCGGTGACGGTGCTCACACCCAGGCGCGAGCCCACATCGCTGGCCACGCACCAGATGTTCGCGTCCACACTGAACGGCTCGGCCGGGCCGTTGAGCTCCAGCACAAAGACCTGCTCTTCATCGATGGCCTCGTAGGTGTTGGGCCTGATGTTGCGCACATAGGGGCCGCCGGTCTGGAACTTGAAGCTCTTGGTGCCGGAGATTTCCGTGCCGTCGGGCGACTTGAAATCGCTCTTCACGCTCGCCGTGCAGCGCACGCCCGGCGGCAGGTCGCGAGAGAAGTCGAACACCCATTCGCGGTCGCCGGTCCAGCGTGCCGTGCCCTTGCCTGCATCGGCGTTGTCGCACGACACCGACAGCGGAGCCGCCGCCTTCGGATCGCCGAAGCGCACCGCCGCGCTGTCGAACTTGGCCACCAGTTGCCGCACGCGCGATACCTCGCCCTGCGGCGACAAACTGGTGATGGTCAATGCCTGCGCCGCGCCGGTCGCCAAAAGCGCCAACGTCAGCAGTGCTCCGCGAAAGCGAGTCGTGCCTGTTGTCATATGGAATTCTCGAAAATCCAGGGGAATGCCGCCGCAGACCTCCTCCTGTCTGCACGCGGCATTGCGAGCGTATTGCGTGATTCTGCTATGAGCGTGTCTGCGTCGTCCGGCCCCTCTCGGGCCACGGCACGCAGCACCCGCGCAGCGCCAAGCCACGCACGCTCAATTGCCTGCAACGAATATAGTCTGAAAACAAGTCAGCCCGCACTCGCGAGAGCGCATGCAAAATCAGACGTTAGTTACTTAAATTCACAAATAAGCATGACGCAGCTTCTGATGCATCAGATCGGGCCCCCGAAATGGAGCCGAGAGCCCATTCATGAGGTCAATGGGGATTTCGATCCCGCCGTGCTTGATCAGATCTTCAAGCACCTCGCCATGGTGCTGGAGCAAGTGCAGCGCGCCGTTCAGGCTTATCTGGATGAAGAGCCTGATGACGAACTTTTTCCGCGCAAGGAACGCATGAGTGGTGAGTTCTATCCAGGCGATATCTCATTCCAGCTTCAGGCATCACAAACGGGGACACCTGTGCACCGCTTCAGCATTCAGGCTCGCTGCCTTGAGAAGCAGGAATATGTGCCAACCCCAGATCGCGACTATCTTGGGTTGGAGGTGCACTTTGTCTGGGACCCACTGACTTGTTCAGCGGTGTTTGAAGGCGACGTTGATTCAAGCTCGATCTGACATCACTGCGGCTGAAACCCGCTCTCGCGAATGATCTTTGTCCAGACCTGCGTGTACGCATGCTCGCGTGTGGCGAGTTGGACAGGTGTCATGTAGTCAACGTTGATGCCCATGCCGGTGAGCTGCTCGCGCACATCGGGCATGGCAACAACTTTGGCCAGGGCCTGCGAGAAGCGCTCGATGAATGCAGCGGGCGTGCCTGCGGGCGCGTAGACGCCGTAATAAGGCAGGTCCTCGAAGCCCTTGAGGCCGAGCTCCGCAAACGTCGGCACATCGGGCAACGCGGGCTGGCGCTTGCCGCCAAGCACGGCCAGAACGCGCAACTTTCCGGCCTTGTGGTTTTCGAGAAAGTCCTGCACCGAGCCAATGCCCGCCGGAATCTGGTTGCCGAGCATGTCGGCAATCATCGGCGCACTGCCGCGATACGGCGCGGCCAGCAGGTCAAGCTGGTAACGCTTGCCGAGCAACTGCACCAGAAACTCGGGCGTCGATGCAGGTGCCGGAATGCCCACAGCGCTCTTGCCATGGCCTTCGTTCTTCACCCAGTTCACGTAGTCCGCAAAGCTCTTCGCGGGCGTCGATGCAGAGACCGCAAAGCAGTTCACGAAATTCGCGAAGCCGCCTGCGGGAACAAAGTCCTTGTCGGGATCGAAGCCCGGCTTCTTCACGACCTGCGGGAGGATGGAGATCGTGTGATCGTGCGTGACAAACAGCGTGCTGCCATCCGCTGGCGAAGCCTTCAGCACCTGCGCCGCGATCTGCCCACCGGCACCGGGACGGTTGTCCACGATGACGGTCTCGCCGAGCTGGTCCTTGAGCTTTTCAGCCAGCAGCCGCGCAATCGCATCGGTGCCGCCACCGGGCGGAAAACCGACCAGCAGCTTGATCTGCTTCGGGCCTTGCGCGAGGCTCCATGAGGCATGTCCCGCCGCAGATGCAGCCAACGAAAATTGAAGGACCTGGCGGCGAGAAAGGCTCATGGGGCTCATGGAAAACTCCGGAATTTGCAGATCGAACGGTCTTGCAAATATCAGGCGAGGCGAGCGCGGTTCTTGGCGATCTGCTGACGCACTTGCGCAGGCGCGGTACCGCCCAATGTATTGCGCGCGTTCAGCGAACCTTCGAGGCTCAGCGCCTCGAACACGTCCTGCTCGATGTTCGGGTTGAACGCCTGCAGCTCGGCCAACGGCAGTTCGCTCAGGTCCACGCCTTGCTGCTGCGCCAGCTTCACGGCGTGCGCGACGGTTTCGTGCGCGTCGCGGAATGGCAGGCCCTTCTTGACCAGGTAGTCGGCCAGATCGGTCGCGGTGGCGTAGCCCTTTTGCGCTGCGGCACGCATGTTGGCCGCATTCACGGTGATGCCGCCTTCCTTCTTGCCGGTCGCAGGGTTCACTTGGCCGCCGATCATTTCGGCGAAGATGCGCAGCGTGTCCTTCAAGGTGTCGACGGTGTCGAACAGTGGTTCCTTGTCTTCCTGATTGTCCTTGTTGTAGGCCAGTGGCTGGCCCTTCATCAGGGTGATCAGGCCCATCAGGTGACCGACCACGCGGCCGGTCTTGCCGCGTGCGAGTTCGGGCACGTCGGGGTTCTTCTTCTGCGGCATGATCGACGAGCCGGTGGTGAAGCGGTCAGCGATGCGGATGAAGCCGAAGTTCTGGCTCATCCAGATGATCAGCTCTTCCGACAGGCGGCTCACGTGCACCATGCACAGGCTGGCGGCGGCGGTGAATTCGATGGCGAAGTCGCGGTCGCTCACGCCGTCCAGACTGTTCTGCGACACGGCTTCCATGCCCAGCGTCCTGGCGACGCGTTCACGGTCCAGCGGATAGGTGGTGCCGGCCAGCGCGGCCGAGCCCAGCGGCAGCACGTTCACGCGCTTGCGCACGTCGAGCATGCGGTCGGCGTCGCGCTTGAACATTTCCACGTAAGCGAGCAGGTGGTGCGCAAAGCTCACGGGCTGGGCGACCTGCAGATGGGTGAAGCCCGGCAGGATCACTTCGATGTTCTGCTCGGCCACTTCGACCAGCGACAGTTGCAGTTCGCTGAGCAGGCCTTCGATCAGATCGATCTCGCCGCGCAGCCACAGGCGCACGTCGGTGGCCACCTGGTCATTGCGGCTGCGGCCGGTGTGCAGGCGCTTGCCTGCGTCACCCACCAGTTGCGTGAGGCGCGCTTCGATGTTCAAGTGCACGTCTTCCAGATCGAGCTTCCATTCGAACTCACCGGATTCGATTTCCTTGGTGATCTGCGCCATGCCCTTCTGGATGGAGGCCAGATCATCGGCACCGATGATGCCCTGCGCGGCCAGCATCTCGGCATGCGCCAGAGAGCCCTGAATGTCCGCCTGCCACATGCGCTTGTCGAAGAAAACGCTCGATGTGTAGCGCTTGACCAGGTCGCTCATGGGCTCGGAGAACAGGGCCGACCAAGCCTCGGCCTTGGTGGCAAGTTGGTCTTTTGATGGTTGCGATGCTGCAGAAGATGACATGAGAGGGCAATAATCCGGTTGTTCCGACACCCGAGAAAGCCGGATGCCGCAATGCAAGAGACCGAAATTTTATCGACCCTTCCGCCAGTCAGCCCAAAATCATCCGAACGTCCCTTCCGGGAAGAGCGGATGCAGGTGTTCGACGCCTGTCATATCGGCGTGGTTCTGCGTGCCGTTCTGTTCGTGGAAGTGGTGCTGGCCGTGGGCGTGATGTTCCCCTCCAGCTCGCCCATGGACTGGCTGTCGCGGTTGGCGCTGGTGACCGGCGGGGCCCTGCCCTCGACACTCGCCTGGCTGCTGTGCACCTGTGCGCTCAAGAGCCAATTGCAGAAGCTGCCGATGCTCGGCCAGTACCTTCTTGGCACACTGCTGGGATTCATCTCAGGAGTGAGCACATGCAAACTTTTGGCATGGGTGCTTTCCGATGCGGGTGAATGGCCCCTGCTTTCCAGCGGCATGACGGGCGGTCTGATGGCGCTGGCGCTGGTCGCGGCGCTGCAGATGCGCGCCCGTGGCAGCACGCCGGCGGCCACCACCGCGCGGCTGACCGAGCTGCAGGCGCGCATTCGTCCGCACTTTCTGTTCAACACCCTGAACAGCGCGGTGGCACTGGTGCGCGCCGAGCCCGCCAAGGCCGAGGCGCTGCTCGAAGACCTGAGCGATCTGTTCCGCCACGCGCTGATGGAGCAAGGCACGACCTCGACGATGGAGGAAGAAATCACGCTGGCCCAGCGCTATCTGGACATCGAACAGGTGCGCTTTGGCGACCGCATGCGCGTGCAGTGGCAGCTCGACCCGGCCGCCAATCTCGCCCAGTTGCCACCCCTGCTGCTGCAGCCGCTGGTGGAAAACGCCGTCAAGCATGGCATCGAGCCCTGCGCGCGCGGCGGCAAGCTGCGCATCAGCACCGAGATGCGCAATCGCCGTGTGATTCTGCAGATCACCAACACCGTGCCCGACACCGCCGAGGGCGAGGCCCGTGCCACGCGCGGCCACGGCATTGCGCTGGCAAATGTGCGTGAACGGTTGCGTTTGCTGCATGACGTGGATTGCGACTTCAGCGCGGGCATGCAAAATGGTCTGTACCGGGTGCGCATCGCGCTGCCCGCATTCAGCGCCTGATTTTTCCAACTCCACCAGAACCACATTGCCGGAATGAACATCCTGATCGTCGACGACGAAGCCTTGGCGCGCAGCCGACTGCGCACGTTGCTGGGCGACTGCGGCCCCGAGTACCACGTGCAGGAGGCAGCGCACGCAGCCGAGGCGCTCAGCGTGCTGCAGCAACGTCTGGGCGCGGACTTCGATCTGGTGCTGCTCGACATCCACATGCCTGGTCAGGACGGGCTCTCTCTGGCGCAGACGATCCAGCAATTGCCCAACCCACCGGCCATCGTGTTCGTGACGGCGCATGTCGATCACGCCGTGAGCGCGTTTGAACTCGACGCGACCGACTACCTCACCAAGCCCGTGCGCCTGGCGCGACTGCAACAAGCCATCGCCAAGGTGCAGCGCCTGCCGCGCGTCCCCACGCCAGCCGTCGCGCCGGTGCCCGACAACGAACCCGCCATCGTCATTCAAGAACGTGGCCGCACGGTGCGCTTGCCCATGGCCGAGGTGCTGTATCTGAAAGCCGAGCAGAAGTACGTGACCGTGCGCACCTTCACGCGCAGCTACATCCTGGACGGCTCGCTGCTGGAACTTGAATCGCGCTACGCCGAGCATTTCATGCGCGTGCACCGCAGCATGCTGGTCGCACGCCGGGCCTTGCGCTCACTTGAAAAACACTACGACGCCGAAGAAGGCGAAGGCTGGGCGGTGCGTCTGCAAGGGCTGGCCGAGCTGCTGCCCGTCTCGCGCAGGCAGGTGTCTGCCGTACGCGAGGCGCTCACCTTGCAGTGAGCGGGCACTTCTTCAAAAACTCAATGCACGTGGGCGAGCTTGCTCACGACGGTGACGATCACAATGCCTGCCACCAACCATGCGACCTGCGCAAAGGTCTGCGCGGCTGACAGGCGCTTTTGCAACTGCGGAATCAGATCCGCCAGCGCCACATAGATGAAACTGCTGGAGGCGATCACGAGCAGGTACATCAGCCCGTCGTGCAACTGGTTGAGCAGGAAGTAGCCCGTCAAGCCGCCCAGCGCCGTCACCGCACCGGCCAACGACACCTTGATCAGCGCAACGCGGCGATCCACGCTGCCCTGGCTCATCACCACCAGATCGCCGATGTGGTGCGGCACCTCGTGCGCCAGCACCGACACGGCCGCGACGATGCCCAGCCGCATGTCGGCCATGAAGGCCGACGCGATCAGCACGCCGTCGCCAAAGCAATGCACGCTGTCACCCGTGAGAATCGACCAGCCACCGCCCTGCTTGCCGTGCGTGTGACCATGTGAATGGGCATGCGCGTGGCCGTGTTCGTGGTCATGATGGTCGTGGTCGTGGCCTTGTTGGTGAGCACCTGCTTGCGCACGGTGCGCGTCATAGTGCTCATGCCCGTGATGCCACAGTTCCGCCTTGTCGAGCAGAAAGAAGAACACCAGCCCGACCAGCAGAATCGGGAACAGCTCGTGCGCGTGAGCATGGCTTTCCTCGAAGGCCTCGGGCAGCAAATGCATGAAGGCCGTGGCGAGCAAGGCGCCCGCTGCCAAGCTCAGCAGATGCTGCGTTCCCACGCGATTTCCATTGCCCAGACCAAAGCGCATCAACAATGCGGCGATCCAGACACTCCCAATGCCAGCAGCCAGTGTGGCGATCAAAATTGCTACTAATTGCATAGCTTATTTCCGCAGGCAGACAGTACCTGCATGGTTTTATTCCATCAACAAAAAAAGCCCCGTAGGGCTTTGCTTCCTCCTGCCTGGCTGGATGCTGGCTGAGCTGGGGAGCTACCAAAGAGGAACATTGTCCTCAATTTGGCAGACCCCGACAGCCGCTGGGAGATAGCTGATCGCGCGTTGAACGCTCAGCTCACCCCATGCGTCTTGAACCACGCCAGTGCGCGCTTCCAGCCATCTTCGGCGGCTTCCTTGCGGAAGCTCGGGCGGTAGTCGGCGTGGAATGCGTGCGGCGCATCCGGGTAGATCACGAACTCGGATGCCTTGGCGGCAGAAGAGCCCTCTTTGAGAGCTGCTTTCATCTTATCAACCGTGTCAAGAGGGATGCCCGAATCTTTTTCACCATACAGGCCGAGCACCGGCGCCTTGAGGATCGGGGCGAGGTCCACCGGGTGCTTGGGCGTGAGCGGCGACTCCTGTCCCACAAGGCGTCCGTACCACGCCACGCCCGCCTTGACCGGGCCATGCGCGGCATACAGCCAGGTGATGCGCCCGCCCCAGCAGAAGCCGGTGATGCCGAGTTTGGAAATGTCGCCGCCATTCGCACCCGCCCATTTCACGGTCGCATCCAGATCGGCCATGACCTGTGCATCGGGCACCTTGGCGATCACCTCGCTCTGGATCTTGGCGATCTCGCCGAAAGACATGGGATCGCCCTGGCGCGCGAACAGATCGGGCGCAATCGCCATGTAGCCTTCCTTGGCCAAGCGGCGGCAGGTGTCGGCGATGTAGTCGTGCACGCCAAAGATTTCGGAGATCACCAGAATCACCGGCGCGTTCTTTTTGTCCGTGGGAACGGCGCGGTAGGCGTTGACCTTGAAGCCATTCACCTCGTAGCTCACATCGCCCACGGTCAGTCCGTCCGAGGACGTCTTGATCGCCGTCTGCGCGCAGACCGGCACCACCGCCGCCGCGTAACCCACGCCCAGCGCCACTTTGAGCGCAGTGCGGCGCGATGCGCCAGCTTCCGTGGTCTGACCGGGCACCAGCGAATCCAGATCGCGCTTCATGTCGTCATGCTGCATGTTCGAGCTCCTGAGTAGAGTATTTAGCGAGGGGAAATGATGTGAACAAGGGAGGAAGGAATCGCAAGGCAGTCTACATGGACCGCACCGCGACGCAATGCCTTTTCACCCTGCAGGGGTTCCCCTCAACGATTCAACTGGCCCGTGTCCGTTGCCACTTCGCGGCCACGCCAAAGTGCGGGTTGCGGCGACCAGTTCTGCGTGCTGTCGTCCACCTCGAACAGCGCCTTCACCAGTTCGCCCAGATCCAGGCCCAACTGCGCACGCGCAGCGGCATCCCCACCATCGGCAGCCTGCGCCGCATTCGCAAACGAAGCAAAGTGCGCCCAATCAGCCGACAGATGCCACACGAGCAACCGCCCGAGATCGTAGGAAAGCAGATTGCCATCGTCGGGCCGCGCGTACGAATGCCCGGTCCAGAATTCCTGAATCGTCTCGGCATTCCAGAACTTGCGATGCATCGCATCACGCTGCTTGGCCGTGTGGCGCTGCGTCTGTCCGGGGCTCAGACGTTCCTCGGTGTTCACCGCCAGCCCTTCGTTGAGCCACAGCGGAATCGGCAGATGCGCAAGGCTGCCGTGCGTGAGCTCATGCACGATGGTCGGCTCGATGTCCTTGAGTTCCTTGGCCTTGCGCGTCACGAAATGCCCGCAGCCATGGCTGATGAACATGCCACCGCTGAACGCGAATTCGCCATCCTCGGGGTAGTAGCGCGCGACGTAGTCGTAGTAGGTTTCCTCGTCATCGAGCACCAGCAAAATGTCGTGCCCCGCACCTTCGGGCATCTGCGCGACGCCATTGAGCACTTTGACGATCTGCTGCTGCGCCGCGTTCATGAACTGCGCCGCAGCCACGGCCTCCGCACCTTCAAGACTCGACAACACAATCGCGCTGCCGCGCCGCACCAGCCGGTAATGCGAACCCAATGCGGCACGCAGATGCACCAGCCAGGCCACCTCGATCTCGCCCCACACGCGGTCACGCTCGGCCGCATCGCGGATCTCCGAAGTCCACTCCATCACCGCATCCCAGTCCGGCACCGGCAGGCCCTGCTCGACGATCAGCAGCTCTTCAAAATCCAGCGGCTGCACACCCGCCGCCTCGATCATGCGAGGCAACTCGGCAGTCTGGTTCGTGGTCTTTTCAGCAGACACCGCCGAATCAGCGGAGGGCAGAAATCGGCTGAGCAGTTTCTTGAACATGGGGTACGCGCGGGCAAGCAATGGAACTGCTTGCATCGTAGCTGGTGTGCACAGCAGCGTCAGTGCTGGTCGTGCAAATTTGCAGGCCACACGCACCACCGGCCGACTACCAAGTCATGCGCCACTCAAGCTGTACGTCCGGCTTCAACTGAAGAACGCAGAAACGCTGCCGCTCGTCATTGAAGGTAATGCGCAATAACTCTTGCCCGGAGCGCGTGACGATTTCCCAAGAGTTGACCAGAACAGCCGAGACATTGAACCTGAGCTTGCCAGACTGCCACCACTCGCAGGAAAACTCCATGTCATCGGGAGCTATGGTCGCCTTGATGAGGTCATCACCTCGACGCGAGACAAAGCGTGCCCCGAGAAACCACCCATCGGGATGAATCCATTCCGGCTCCGTCTCAAAGAATGCGACGAAATCCAGGAAAGATGGCAACTCAGGCAACGCCATGCTCTTTCAGTTCAAGATGGGGTGAAGGTTCCGCGCGGCATCAATGCGCCTTCTCCCAATTTGGCCCAAAGCCCACTTCAGCCAGCAGCGGCACCTTGAGTTGGGCGATGTCGGCCATCAGGCGCGGCACTTCGGTGCGCACCCATTCGACTTCCGATTCGGGCAGTTCGAACACCAGTTCGTCGTGCACCTGCATGATCATCAGAATGCCGGGCTTCTTGGCGTCCAGTTCCTTCTGCACCGCGACCATGGCCATCTTGATGAGGTCGGCTGCCGTGCCCTGCATGGGGGCGTTGATGGCGGCGCGTTCGGCACCTGCGCGGCGGGGGCCGTTGGGGGAGTTGATCTCGGGAAGATAGAGACGGCGACCGAAGACGGTCTCGACATAGCCTTGTGATTTGGCCTGCATCTTGGTTTCGTCCATGTACTGCTTGACGCCGGGGTAGCGCTGGAAGTACTTGTCGATGTAGGCGGCTGCAGCCTTGGTTTCGATGCCCAGATTCTTGGCCAGACCAAAACTGCTCATGCCGTAGATGAGGCCGAAGTTGATGACCTTGGCGTAGCGGCGTTGCTCGCTTGAGACCTGATCGACCGGCACGCCGAACACCTCCGCAGCCGTGGCCTTGTGCACGTCGATGCCGTCGTGGAAAGCGCGCAGGAGCGACTCGTCGCCGCTGATGTGGGCCATGATGCGCAGTTCGATCTGGCTGTAGTCGGCGCTCGCAATCACGCGGCCTTGCGGGGCGATGAAGGCTTCGCGCACGCGGCGGCCTTCGGGCGTGCGAACGGGAATGTTCTGCAGATTCGGATCATTGCTCGACAGACGACCCGTCACCGCCACGGCTTGCGCGTAATGCGTGTGCACGCGGCCGTTCTTGTCGGCCAGCAGCGCAATCTTGTCGGTGTAGGTGCCCTTCAGTTTGCTCAGGCTGCGGTGCTCCAGCAGCTTGGCGGGCAGCGGGTAATCCTCGGCGAGCTTTTCCAGCACTTCTTCATCAGTGGAGCGCGCGCCGGTTGCCGTCTTCTTCACGACCGGCATGCCGAGCTTGTCGAAGAAGATTTCTCCGAGTTGCTTGGGGCTGGCCAGATTGAACGGCTGACCGGCGATCTCGAAGGCTTCCTTTTCAAGCTGCACGATGCGCTGGCCCAGATCGTTGCTCTGCTTGGCGAGTTCCGCCGCGTCGATCAGCACGCCGTTGCGCTCGATGCGGAACAGCACTTCGCTGGTCTGCATTTCCAGCTCGTAGATGCCGCGCAGCTTGTCGTTGGCTTCTAGCTCCGGCCAAAGCACCTTGTGCACATCGAGCGTCTGGTCCGAGTCTTCGCACGAATACGCTGCGGCCTTTTCCACCGGCACTTGCGAGAACGGAATCTGCTTGGCGCCCTTGCCGCACAGGTCTTCATACGTGATGCCGCTGCGGCCCGTGTGGCGATCAGCCAAGCTCGACAAGCCGTGCGGCTTGTGCACTTCGAGCACGTAGCTTTCGAGCATGGTGTCGTGCTCGTAGCCCTGCACATCGATGCCGTGATTGGCGAACACATGTCGGTCGTATTTGATGTGCTGGCCGAGCTTCTTTTTGCTCGCGTCTTCCAGCCAGGGCTTGAGCTTGGCGAGCACCAGATCGATGGGCAATTGCTCGGGCGCGTCCGGACCGTCATGCGCAACCGGCACATAGGCCGCGTTGCCCACTTCCACACTGAAACTGATGCCGACGATGCGCGCCTGCTGCTCGTCGAGCGAGGTGGTTTCTGTGTCGATGGCGGTGAGCTTGGCTGCGCTGATCTTTGCGATCCATGCGTCGAGTTCGGCCTCGGTCAACAGCGTTTCATAGACCACATCGCGGTGCTGAGCCTGCACTGCGATTTCGGTCGTGATGGCGTCTTCGGTGGAGAACAGATCGTTCTGCGGACTGGGTTCGCCCTTGGCCGCTTTCTTGCCTTCGGCAGCAGGCTTTTCGACCGCGCCGAGCGAACGCGCCAAACCCTTGAAGCCGAATTTCTCATAGAACGGCTGCAATTGCACCGCATCCGGATCGCCCAGCAGGATGCCGTCGAGCGCGGGCAGTCCGGGCAGGTAGTCATCGAGTTCGCAGTCGGTCTTCATGGTGACCAACTGGCGACTGAGCGCGAGTTGTCCCGAGGCGATTGCATCGCGCAGGTTCTGCCCGGCCACGCCTTTGATGTCAGCGGCATGCTCGATCAGTTTGTCGAGCGAGCCGTATTCGAGCAGCCATTTGGAGGCCGTCTTGGGGCCGACCTTGGTGACGCCGGGCACGTTGTCCACGGTGTCGCCCACCAGCGCCTGAAAGTCGATCATGAGCGAAGGCGGCACGCCGAATTCTTCGGTCACGCCCGCCACGTCACGCTTCTTGCCGTTCATGGTGTCGATGATGGTGATGCGCTCATTCACGAGTTGCGACAGGTCCTTGTCGCCGCTGGACACCACCACGTCGATGCCCTGCTCGGCGGCGATGCGCGCGAGCGTGGCGATCACGTCGTCGGCCTCGACCTTGGGCACGGCCACGACCTTCCAGCCCAGCATGCGCACCACGTCGTGGATCGGGTCGATCTGCGAGCGCAGGTCGTCGGGCATGGGCGCGCGTTGCGCCTTGTATTCGGTGTAGATCTCGTCGCGGAAGGTGGGGCCGCTGGCGTCGAAGACGCAGACCGCGTAGTCCGCCGTCACATCCTTGCGCAGCGCCTGCATCATGTTGATCATGCCGCGAATCGCGCCTGTGGCTGCGCTCGTCGGGTCGCCCGGCACGGCCCGCAGATCGGGCATGGCGTGAAAGGCGCGGTAGAGGTAGCTGGAACCGTCCACCAGCACCAGTGTCTTGGAATTGCTCATGCCGCCATTGTGCCGCGCCACGGTCCGGCCATGCGCGCGCGGGTTGACCGCCTACAGGAAATCGGGCACAAAAAATGACAACTGGGTGAGTGCCCGCTCTACAATTGGCCCCATGCGCGCCGTAACTGCCCTCTCCTCCGCCCTGCTGCTGACCGTTCTGGCCAGCGGCTCCGTCCTTGCCCAGACCCCGTCGGCAGTCCCCACCCAGCTCACGCCTGAGCAGGTCGATCAGCTCAGCCGCCAGGAGCAGCAGGAACAATCCGCAGAAGGTCGCCGCAACCAGCGCATCGAGCGCCTGACCGTCGAAGATGGCGGCAGCCGCGTCGACGAGCTGCGCGTGGGCGGCCAGACCAAAAGCATCACCGTCAAGCCCAAGTCCGCCGAGGGCAACATCCCCGAATACGAGGTGATTCCCAACAACGGCATTCGCGACGGCGGCCCGAGCAAGGCCGGCGCCGACTCGTTCCAGGCTCCCCGCGTCTGGACGCTGCGCAAGTTCTGATCGCGGCAAAAACGCCCGCTCCAACCGATAAATACCGTTACCCGGCAGTCAGATTTGGCCGACTGCCTGCACAATAGCGGGTTTTGCGCGATGCAGGCGAGCCTCCGGGAGGGCGCGGGCCAGCCTCGCGCGTCTTCCATTCCACCTTTGTATTCCTGCTGATCCATGGCCGTCTTCACCGAAGTCTCCAACAAAGAGGCGCGCGAACTGCTGCGCCGGTTGCAACTGGGCACATTGAAGGAGCTGCGCGGCATCGAAGGCGGCATCGAGAACACCAATTACTTTCTGACCTCGGATGAAGGTGAGTACGTGCTCACGCTGTTCGAGCGCCTGACCGCCGAGCAACTGCCGTTCTATCTGCACCTGATGAAGCATCTGGCGCACGGCGGCATTCCCGTGCCCGATCCGGCGGCCAACAAGAGCGGCGACATTCTGCACACCGTGGCCGGCAAGCCCGCCGCCGTGGTCAACAAGCTGCGTGGCAAAAGCCAGCTCGCCCCAGAGGCCGTGCACTGCGCCGCCGTGGGGGCCACGCTCGCCCGCATGCACTTGGCGGGCCGTGACTACGACCGCCAGCAGCCCAATCTGCGCGGTCTGCCCTGGTGGAACGAGACCGTGCCGGTCGTGCTGCCGCACATCGGCGAAGAGCAGCAAGCGCTGCTGCGCTCCGAGCTGGCTTATCAGAACCACATCGCAGAATCGTCGGAATACGCAGCCCTTCCGCGTGGCCCGGTGCATGCCGACCTGTTCCGCGACAACGTGATGTTCGATGGCGAAGAGCTCACCGGCTTCTTCGACTTCTACTTCGCGGGCGTGGACACCTGGCTGTTCGACCTGTCCGTGTGCCTGAACGACTGGTGCATCGACCTGCCCACCGGCGTGCACGATGCCACCCGTGCGCAAGCCATGCTCGACGCTTACCAGTCCGTGCGTCCACTCACCGCCTCCGAACGCGCCCTGCTGCCTGCCATGCTGCGTGCGGGTGCGCTGCGCTTCTGGATCTCGCGCCTGTGGGACTTCTACCTGCCGCGCGAAGCATCGATGCTCAAGCCGCACGATCCCACGCACTTCGAGCGCGTGCTGCGCGAGCGCGTCGCGCACCCCGTTCATCCATGAAGCCGACCCGGCAATGCCCCGAATCGCCAGCAGTTTCTGGCGTCTGGGGTACAGTGCCGGGAATACAAGCGTGCTGACCTCCGACGCGAGCGTTGGCGCGCCCACATCTTCTTTTTCCCATGAAACTGCATATTGTTCCGGCTCGCACTGGCGTTGACTGGGTTCGCCAGGGCATCCGCGTTTTCTGGCGACAGCCGCTGGCGCTCACCCTGCTGTTCTTCACGACCACGGCGGCGATGTCGCTGCTGTCCGTGCTGCCCCTGATTGGCCCGGCAATCGCGTTGGCCCTGCTGCCCACCGCCACCTTGGTGATGATGGAAGCGGCTGCGGAAACCAGCCTCGGCCGCATTCCCACACCCGCGCTCATCCTGCACGCCTTCCGCACCGGCCGCCAGCGTCTGGGCGCTCTGGCCGTGCTGGGCGGCATCTACGCCGCGCTGTTTCTGCTGATCATTGGTCTGGCATCGCTGGCCGATGGCGGGCAGTTCGCACGCGTGTATTTCGGCGTCGAGCCGCTCACGCAAGAGGTTGCAACCAGCAGCGGTTTCGTCGCATCGACCTGGATCGTGATGGCGCTGTACGTGCCGCTGTCCATGCTGTTCTGGCACGCACCGGGCCTTGTCCACTGGCACAACGTGCCGCCCGTGAAGGCGCTGTTCTTCAGCATCGTGGCGTGCTTTCGCAACCTCGGCGCGTTCACGGTCTTCAGCATCGTCTGGTTCGGCGTGTTCATCGGCGCAGGCATTGTGGTGAGCCTCGTGGTCACGCTGCTGGCCGTGGCTGGCTTGGGCAATGCCGTCGTCGCGGCGCTGATGATCGCCTCCGCACTGGTGCTGGCCTCGATGTTCTTCACCTCCATCGTCTTCACCTTCCGCGACAACTTCGAGCGACCCGATCAGCCCCCTTCGCAGAACGCCCAGTTGACGGATTGAACGCCTTCAACAGCGCACACAAAGCAAAACGCCCGACACATGTTCGGGCGTTTTTGTTTGGGTGGCGACTGAAACTCAGAACGTGCCGGGATACAGACCGCCATCGGCCAGAATGTTCTGCCCCGTGATGTAGCCACCGTGCACGCTGCACAGAAACGCGCAGATCGCGCCGAACTCCTCAGGCGTGCCAAAGCGCTTGGCAGGCACCTGCGATGCGGCTGCGGCGCGTGCCTCGTCCTGTGACTTGCCCGCTTTCTGCGCTGCGGCGTTGATCGTCGAGGCCAGACGATCCGTGTCGAACTTGCCCGGAAGCAGGTTGTTGATCGTCACGCCCTTGGCCGCAATCGGGCTGCGCGCAAGACCGGCCACAAAACCCGTCAGGCCACTGCGTGCACCGTTCGACAGACCCAGAATGTCGATGGGTGCCTTCACCGCGCTCGACGTGATGTTGACGATGCGCCCGAAGCCACGCGCCGCCATGCCGTCCACCGTCGTCTTGATCATCTCGATGGGCGTGAGCATGTTGGCATCCACCGCCTTGATCCACGCATCGCGGTCCCAGTTGCGGAAGTCGCCCGTTGGCGGTCCGCCCGCATTCGTCACCACGATGTCGAAATCGACGCCCGGACCACCTGCCGCAGAAAACGCCGCATCGCGCCCTGCTTGCGCAGTAATGTCAGCTGCTACCGCAATCACCTTTGCACCTTGCCCTGCGGCAGATCGCAGTTGCTGCGCAGCCGCCTCGACGGCATCCGCCGTCCGCGCCACGACGACCACATTCACGCCTTCAGCAACCAGCGCATGTGCGCAGCCAAAGCCCAGCCCCTTGCTCGCGCCCGACACCAGCGCCCAGCGCCCAGAAATTCCCAGATCCATGGTGCTTACTCCTCGTTCGTTCCAACCAAATCAATGAACGGAATACTAGCCGCTGCTGCGCACGCCTGCGCGCGTGAAAACGAATATCCCGGCAATCACCAGCACCGTGCCAAGCGCAATGCCGGTGGTGAATGGCTCGTCGAGCAACCAGATGCCCATGAGCACCGTGGACAATGGCCCGATCAGCCCGGTCTGCGACACCATGGCCGAGCCGATGCGCTCGATGGCCATCATCGTGAGCAGCACCGGCACCACCGTGCACAGCACCGCATTGAGCACCGAAAGCCAGACCACCTGCGGCGCCACGTCAAACGCCGCCGATAGGGTCCGCAGCACCAGAAACTGCAGAATGCAGCAGATGCAAGCCACCGAGGTCGCCAAGCCCACCAGTCGGATGGAGCCCAGCCGCGCCACCATCTGGCCACTGTAGACCAGATAAATCGCATAGCTGATGGCCGAGAGAAACACCAGAAACACGCCCCAGGCCACGCCCGAGCCCGCCAGCCGCACCTCCTGCCCGAACACCGCCAGCACGCCCACATAGCTGATGAACATGCCGAGTGCCTGCACACGCGTGATCTTGCGTCGATAGAGAAACCAACCCAGCGCCACCACCAGCGTGGGCGTGAGATACAGAATCAGCCGCTCCAGCCCGGCGGTGATGTAGGCCAGCCCCGCAAAGTCCAGAAAGCTCGCAAGGTAGTAGCCCGAAATCCCGAGCCCGATCACGCCCAGCCAGTCACGTTGGGTGAGCGGCGGCTTGCCCCGACTCGCCCACGCCGCCATCAGCAAGAAGAACGGCAGCGCAAACAGCATGCGGAACATGATCAGCGTGACCGCATCCACCCCATGCCGATACGCGAGCTTGACGATGATGGCCTTGCCGCTGAACGCAATCGCCCCGACCATGCCGAGCGCAAGGCCAACGGCGATGCCCTTGGTGGGTTGGGAAGCGGCTGCCGGAGGAGGAGAAGCAGAAGACAAGAATGAGCCTGAGAGTTTGCAGCATTCGATTATGTGCGG
This sequence comes from Diaphorobacter sp. HDW4B, assembly GCF_011305535.1. Taxonomy (GTDB): domain Bacteria; phylum Pseudomonadota; class Gammaproteobacteria; order Burkholderiales; family Burkholderiaceae_C; genus Diaphorobacter_A. The sequence goes on along the minus strand of NZ_CP049905.1, from coordinate 3,750,395 downwards.
CGATGCGAGTCCGCTCTGTCCACATCACGACAAGGCAGGCATCGCCAAATGGGAACCGTCTCGATTGCATGAAGCGCACAAAAGAAAAAACCCCGATCTTTCGACCGGGGTTTTTTCATTCAGTGGATTGCGTAATCAACCCATCACTCTTCCACGAAGGCTTCATCGCGGCGCTTGCTCACGGCAGGCATCAACACGATGACCAGCAGCAGCAGAGCGGCAGCCAGCAGACCGGCGGAGATCGGACGTGTCACGAACACGCTCCAGTCACCACGCGACAGCAGCAGTGCGCGACGCAGGTTTTCTTCCATCATCGGGCCGAGGATGTAGCCCAGCAGCAGAGGAGCAGGCTCCACGCCCAGCTTGTAGAACATGTAGCCGACGAAGCCGAACAGACCTACGAGCCACACGTCGAACGTGTTGTTGTTGGTGGAGTACACACCGATCGCGCAGAACAGCACGATGGATGGGAACAGCCAACGGTATGGCACGGTCAGCAGCTTGATCCACATGCCGATCAGCGGCAGGTTCAGAATCACGAGCATCGCGTTGCCGATCCACATGGAGGCGATCAGACCCCAGAACAGTTCCGGGTTGCTGGTCATCACCTGTGGGCCAGGCTGGATGTTGTGAATCGTCATCGCACCCACCATCAGCGCCATCACGGCGTTGGGTGGAATGCCCAGAGTCAGCAGAGGAATGAACGAGGTTTGCGAACCAGCGTTGTTGGCAGACTCGGGAGCCGCCACACCACGGATGTTGCCTTGGCCGAATGGAACTTCACCGGGCTTGAGCTTGGTCTTCTTTTCCACCGTGTAGGCAGCGAAAGCCGCCAGCAGCGCGCCGCCACCTGGCAGGATACCCAGAGCAGAGCCCAGAGCCGTACCGCGGATCATCGCGGGGAACATGCGCTTGAAGTCTTCCTTGGTGGGGAACAGGCCCGACACCTTGGCGGTGAACACTTCACGGTCGTCGTCCGGCTTGGACAGGTTGGCGATGATTTCGCCGTAACCGAACACACCCATCGCGATCACGACGAAGTTGATGCCGTCGGTCAGTTCTGGAATGTCGAAGGAGTAGCGCGCCACACCGGAGTTCACGTCGGTACCGACCAGACCCAGCAGCAGACCCAGCACAATCATGCCGACGGCCTTCAGCAGCGAGCCGGAAGCCAGCACCACGGCACCGATCAGACCCAGCACCATCAGCGAGAAGTATTCAGCAGGGCCGAACTTGAAAGCCACTTCGGTCAACGGAGGAGCGAAGGCGGCCAGAATCAGCGTACCCACGCAGCCTGCGAAGAACGAGCCGATACCGGCAGCTGCAAGCGCCGGTCCCGCTCGCCCTTTTCGGGCCATCTGGTAGCCGTCGATCACGGTCACCACAGAGGACGATTCGCCTGGCAGGTTCACCAGAATGGCAGTGGTCGAACCACCGTACTGCGCGCCGTAGTAGATACCGGCCAGCATGATCAGCGCAGCCACTGGAGGCAGCGCGTAGGTTGCAGGCAGCAGCATGGCGATGGTGGCCACAGGGCCCACGCCTGGCAGCACGCCGATCAGGGTACCCAACAGACAGCCGATGAAGCAGTAGATCAGGTTTTGGAAGGTGAAGGCGACGCCGAAGCCCGTCGACAAGTTATGTATCAGATCCATGGTCTAGTGTCTCCGTCGATCAACCAGCGATGAAGCTAGGCCACACAGGGAATTGCAGGGCCAGAGCCCACACGAAGGCAACGTAGCTGCCAGCGGCCAGAACGGTGGCCAGCAGGAACACTTCCTTGAAGTTGAACGTGCTGCCTGCCAGGCTGGCGATGAACGTCAGGCCGTAGATGGCGATGATCAGGCCCATGGCTGGAATGCCGAACGAAGGCAGACCCGCGAGCAGCACACCGAATGCCAGATTGGCGCCGATGATGAAGACGATCTGCTTCCATGCCCACTTGCCGATCAGGTCACCGCCTTCGGTCTCGACCACGGTGGACTTGAACATCACAACCGCGCCGATGATGGCCAGCAAAATGCCCAGCAACAAGGGGAAGTAGCCTGGGCCCATACGAGCACCCGTTCCGACAGTGTAGGTGGTTGCGCCCCAGGCGAACGCAACACCGACAACCAGAAACATCAGGCCGGCAAAGAAATCTTTCTGACTCTTTATTTTCACAAACAAGTCTCCCGAGAAAAGGATAACGACCTGCGGATTGTCAGTTGCGTGTCAGTCCAAATCGATGTGGATTCCACCTACACCCGGATACAAGTTTTCCCTAAGAGACAAGCGGCTTGCGGGCGTGTTTGCACCCTTGCATTGCATACGTACAAACACGCAGATTTCATAGGGAACATTGCCTCGTCAACACGCATATCGACAACATGCGCGAGCCTTTGAAAGCAGCGACATACCGCAGTTCGGCACCCGAGATTGCGCTGTGGTGGACTCAAAAAACAAACGCCGTGTTGAAAAAACCAACACGGCGTTTGCTCGAATCTTGCGCCGACTCAACGCAATGCGTCATTCCAGCGGCGGCGTGGCCACGAGCACCTCGTCCAGCGTCGTGACCCCTTCCGCCGCCCGCATCGCGCCAGCCAGACGCAGGGGCCGCATGCCGTCTTTCACGCCCTGCCGGCGCACCTTGTCGATGGAGGGAGCCTGATTGATCAAATCCTTCAGGTCTTCACTGATGACCAGCAATTCATACAAGCCCATGCGTCCACGGAAGCCCGTCATGCGGCACTCGAGGCAACCCACCGGTTTGTACGCGCGGTAGTCGCCATTGAACTTCCATGGCTTGATGGTTTCGATCAGCTCATCCTGCGACGCACTCTCGTCCGGCGCCTTGCAGGACTTGCACAAAGTACGCACCAGACGCTGCGCCAGCACCCCGAGCAACGATGCATTGATCAGGTAAGGCGCAACCCCCAACTCCATCAGTCGTGACACGGCACTTGGCGCGTCGTTGGTGTGCAGCGTGGAGAAGACCAAGTGACCTGTCAGCGCGGCCTGCACCGCCATTTCGGCGGTTTCCAGATCGCGGATTTCGCCGACCATGATGATGTCCGGGTCCTGACGCATCAGCGCACGCAGGCCTTCTGCAAAGTTGAAATCGAGCTGCGCCTGCACCTGTGTCTGGTTGAAGGACGCCTCGATCATTTCGATCGGGTCTTCCACCGTGCTCACGTTCACCTCTTCCGTGGCGATGCGCTTGAGCGTCGAATACAGCGTCGTTGTCTTGCCCGAACCAGTCGGCCCGGTGACCAGAATGATGCCGTGCGGACGCTGCACCAAGGTTTCCCAACGCTGCGCGTCGTGCGGCGGAAAGCCCAGCGCACTCAGATCCTTGACCGTGTTGTCCGGGTCGAAAATCCGCATCACCATCTTTTCGCCAAAGGCCGTGGGCAAGGTCGACAGACGCATTTCCACTTCCTCGCCGCCGGGGTTGCGGGTCTTGATGCGGCCATCCTGCGGGCGACGTCGCTCGACCACATCCATGCGTCCCAGCAGCTTGATGCGGGCCACCATCGCGTTGAGCACGCTCATCGGCATCTGGTAGACCACATGCAGCACACCGTCGATGCGGAAGCGAATCACACCCTGCTCACGGCGCGGTTCCAGGTGAATGTCCGATGCGCGCTGATCGAAGGCGTATTGCCACAGCCAGTCCACCACGCGCACCACGCCCTGATCGTTCGCATCGAGCTGCTTGTTGGCCTTGCCCAGTTCGACCAACTGCTCGAAGCTGTTGCCCGAGGCGTTGCCGCCCGACTTCTGCGCCTGCCACACGGACTTGGCCAGTGCGAAGAATTCGGTGGTGTAGCGCTTGACGTCATCCGGATTGGCCATCACCCGCGTGACTTTGCGGCGCGACTGGCGCTCGACCTCGGCCACCCAATCATCGATGAAGGGCTCGCCGGTCGCGACCACGATTTCCTGCTGCGTGACCTGCACCGGAAGAATCCTGTGGCGCTCGGCGTAGTTCATGCTCATGACTTCCGACACGCGCCCCGCATCGACCTTGAGCGGATCGACGCGCAGATAGGGCATGCCGGCATACTGCGCCACGAATTCAGTGACCATGTACGCATCCAGCGGCTTGCCATCGCCGGCCCGCACCATGCCCACATTGCCCAGACGCACGAGCGGATGCTGCACGCTTTCCGCTCGAGAGCAGCGCTCGATGGTGCGCTCGGCCACCTCGGCATCGATCACGCCTTCCCTGCGCAGCCACTTCACGATGGTGCGCCAATCCAGCGGACCTTCGTGCTTGCTGCGCGGCGGCTTCGCGGCGGTGTCCGTCGTTGTGCTCGTGCTCATGTTCCGCTCTCTTTCTGTGTTCTTTTCAAAACAGTGCGCATTCCGCATCCGCCCTTCAAGCTGGCGCTTTGACGGGCTTGAAAACCTTCAGCCACTTGGGCGCTGGCAGATCCCAGCGCGTCTTGATGTCTTCCGCGCGCGCCAGCAATTCGGCGCGCGTGGGATGCGTGGGCGTGCGCTGCGCCAGCACAATGGTATTGCCCTCGCGCGTTGGCTTGAAGGCCCAGAGCGCTTCTTCGCCAAAGGCTTCTGCCAGCTTGGCCACGCTGCTTTCGTAGCTCGACGAGCGGCCGAACAGATTCACCGTCAGCACGCCGTCATCGCTGAGCAGCGCACGGCAGTCCTTGTAGAACTCGGCGCTGTCAAGCACCGGGGCGGCGGCGTCGTGGTCGTAGAGATCGACCGCCAGCGCATCCACCGTGCCCAGCCATTTGTCATTGCGAATTTCCACCGCCGCATCGCCGAGCACGACTTCGAGCTTGGCGCTGTCGGGCGGCAGTTTGAACCACGAACGGCAGACGCTGATGACCTGCGGGTTCAGCTCGATCACCGACGTCTTCATGCGCAGCTTCTTCACGCAGAACTTGGTGATCGCGCCCGCGCCCAGCCCCAGTTGCATGGCATGGCGACGGGCCACGCGCTCGGGCTCCACGAACAGCAGCCAGGCCATCATGCGCTGCACATATTCCAGATCGATATCGAACGGCGCCGCCATCTTCATCGAGCCCTGCACCCAGGGTGTTCCCAAGTGCAGATAACGCACGTCGCCGTCATCGGAGACGCTCACCTCGGGCAGATCAAAAGCAGCGGTTTGTTTTTTTCGGGTAGTCAACTCTTCACACCAATCCATACGATGCCAGCGCCTCGCGCCAGGCATTCAGTTTCTTCTCAAAGCTCCACGACGCGTTGGCCGGACTCGTGGACGGCAAACGCAGCGACGCGATTCTGTCATCGTCGTGTAAAGCCATGCTCCTGCGCACCGCCTTCGCGTGGCGAAAGCTCTCCCCGCCATTGTGGGCGATCGCGAGCAGTTGCGGGAGTTGCCTTTGCAGCGCCGCAAAATCGTTCACCTTCGCATTGCGGATGTTGGAGTCGAGGCTGCCCTCGCGCTCGCACGCCGCATACACGTCCCAGATGCCCAACTGGCGCTCCAGCAGCCACTGGCAGCGCCCTGCATAGTCCGTGCGATCCGGCAGCGGATGCGCAGGCCACAGCGCCGCCAGAATCTTCCAGAAATGGTTCTGCGGATGGCCGTAATACTGCACCGCACGCAGCGACGCCACACCGGGAAAGCTGCCCAGCACCAGCACTTTGGTGCCCGGCCCCACCACGGGCGGCAAGCCCACCAGTGGCAAATCGTCGGCAGATTCAGCCATTCAACGCGCCCTCCAGCAACGGCTTCAAGCGAGGCAAAGCCGCCACCGCATTGGCGCTGCTGATGCGCGCCAGTTCATCCGGGCTGACGCCGCGCAGCCCCGCCAGCACCTCGCCGATGCGCGGCAGCTCGGCCGGAGAGTTGCGTGCCTGCGGCGTACCCGTTTCGCGCAGCTCTGCGGTGACGTAGAGCCAATGCGGGGGAATGTCGGGCGAATCGGTCTCCAGCACCAACGATTCGAGCGGCAACTGCTCGGCCAGCCGCCGCAGTTGCAATGCGCGATCGAACGTCAGCGCGCCACCAAAGCCCAGCTTGAAACCCATGTCGATGAACGCCTGCGCCTGCTGCAGGCTGCCGTTGAACGCATGGGCAATGCCGCCGCAGACCGGCACCTCGCGCAGATGCTTGAGCAGCCGGTCGGCCGAGCGCCGCACATGCAGGATCACCGGCAGATCGAAGCGCCGCGCGAGTTGCAGTTGGGCGCGGTAGAAGTGTTCCTGCCGTGCCGGGTCCAGCCCCGGCACAAAGTAGTCGAGGCCGATCTCGCCAATCGCCACCAGCCTCGCATCCTCGCGCGACTCGGTCAAAGCCACTTCCAGCGCGGCCAGATCGCCCTCCTGCGCCTTCGGCGTGTAGAGCGGGTGGATGCCGAGCGCGTAGCTGTCGCCCCAGCGATGGGCCACCTCGCGCGAGGCCGCCCAATTGCTGTGCTCGACCGCCGGAATCACGCAGTGCGCCACACCGGCGCGACGGGCATCGGCTCGCATGGCGTCGGCATAGTCCTGCCCGCCGTGGACGACGAATTCGTCCAGATGACAGTGGGTGTCGATCCAGAACGCTGATGATTTTGCAAACTGCATGCGGGAATGATGCCGCAGAACGGGCCGCATCGGCGGCAACCGGGGCACTGCGGCCACCTTGTGAAGGCGCGCAACATCGGACCACTCCTTGTAAGACGAAATCCAATTCGGTGTGCGCGGCCCGGCAATCCGTGCTACTGTGACTCTCAAGCCCTTGAAAAACCTGCCACAACCGCTTTGAATGAAGTGGCCGCTGCGCGCTCAACCCATCTCCCGCAGAGGCCGCTCGCAAAGGTGACGTATGCCCCGGATCGCCCGTTACAGCAGCTCACGCCGCGACCCTGTCCCCGCCGCCGAGGACACGCCGCTGGCTGCGGGCGCAGGTCCGGCAGAGCCAACGCCGCCGCTGGCTGATCCCGCCGCAACACCCCCAAGCCCCCGCCGCCGCCCGAAGATCGCCTGGATGCTGCTGATCCTCGTGCTCGCCCTGAATGCCGGCGTGCTCGGCTACTGGCTGTATGAGCAACAACATCGTGCACCGCAGCCAATCACGCAGAAGGACATCGACGCCGCTGTTCTGCGCGCCCTGCAGACGCAGACCCTGCCCTCGCCCACAGCCAAGGCAGCGGCCAAAATTGCGCCGTCGGTCGTGCATGTCGTCGGCTACACGCGCACCAAGCGCGGCACCGAGGTCGAACGCGGCGAAGGCACGGGCGTGGTGGTGGTCGATACCGGCGTGATCCTCACCAATCTGCATGTGGTCAACGGATCGCGCCGCATCGCCGTGCAGTTTGCGGACGGCACCAAATCGGACGCCCGTGTCATCAACGTCCAGCCCGAGAACGATCTGGCCGTGCTGCAAGCCAACGAGCCGCCCGACGATCTGCAGGCCGCCGCCATGCGTTCCACCGATGGTCTGAACGCGGGTGATCAGGTGATCGCCGTGGGCTTTCCGTTCGGTATCGGACCCTCGGTGTCGGCGGGCGTGCTCTCCGGTTTCAAACGCGAATTCCAGTCGCCCGAAGGCAAGCAGGCGCTGCGCAATCTGATCCAGTTCGACGCCGCCGCCAACCCCGGCAACTCGGGCGGGCCGCTGGTCACCATGGATGGCGAAGTCATCGGCATCGTCACCGCGATTCTCAATCCGACCGCAGCGCGCACCTCGCTCGGCATCGGTTTTGCCGTGCCGATCGAGAACGCGGCCAAGGCCGTCGGATCACCCCCTTTCTGAGCCCCCAACGCATTCAGCACGCAAGGATGAACCCGATGGAGACCAACAGCAACAGCCCCACCACCCCACCGACCGCCGTGCTGATGGAGCAAATTCTTTACGAAATCAAGCGCGTCGTCGTCGGGCAGGATCGCTTTCTCGAACGCGTGATGGTCGCCATCCTCGCGCAGGGCCATCTGCTGGTCGAAGGCGTTCCGGGCCTCGCCAAGACGCTCACCGTGAAGACGCTGGCCAGCACCATCAACGGCGAGTTCCGCCGCATCCAGTTCACGCCCGATCTGGTGCCCGCCGACCTGATCGGCACGCGCATGTACAACCAGCGCATGGGCGAATTCAGCACCACGCTCGGCCCCGTTTTCACCCACCTGCTGCTGGCCGACGAAATCAACCGCGCGCCCGCCAAGGTGCAGAGCGCGCTGCTCGAAGTGATGCAGGAGCGCCAGGTGACGATTGCGGGCGAGACGCACCGCGTGGCTGAGCCCTTTCTCGTGATGGCCACGCAGAACCCCATCGAGACCGAAGGCACCTACGCGCTGCCCGAGGCACAGGTCGACCGCTTCATGATGAAAGTGGTGATCGGCTACCCGAGCGAGGAAGAGGAGTTCGTGATCGCCGAACGCGCGCTCGCACCCGCCGTGGCCGTGCAGGCCGTTGCCAGCACCGCCCAATTGGCGCAGTTGCAGCGCGCGGTGCGCGAGGTCTATGTCGATCCATCGCTGCTGCAATATGCGGTGCGCGTGGTGGCGGCCACGCGCAATCCGGGCATCTATGGGCTCAAGGATTTGAGCGGCGCGATTGCCTGCGGTGCCAGCCCGCGCGCCACGATTGCGCTGGCCGAAGGTGCGCAGGCCTTGGCGCTGATGCGCGGGCGCAGCTATGTGCTGTTCGACGACTTGAAGGAACTCGCGCACGATGTGCTGCGCCACCGCATCACGCTGTCGTACGAAGCCATGGCCGACGCGCAGAACGTCGATGCGCTGATCGACCAGATTCTGGTGCGCCTGCCCGCCCCGGCGCGCGTGGCCGACATCACCGGCAAGGAGGTACGCCGTGCCTGAATCGTCGTCGCCAACGCCGTACTCTCCGGTGCTCGCGCAGAACGCCGAAAAGCTGCTGCAGCGGCTGGAATGGCGCGTGCTGCGGCGGCTCGACGGACTGCTGCAGGGCGACTACCGCACGCTGATGCGCGGCACGGGCATCGACCTGGCCGACCTGCGCGAATACCAGCCGCATGACGATGTGCGCCATATCGACTGGAACGTCACCGCGCGCCTCGGCACACCGCATGTGCGCGTGTTCACCGAAGACCGCGAGATGACCGCGTGGTTTCTGCTCGACTTGAGCCCCTCTGTCGATTTCGGCCCGCCAGGTCGCACCAAGCGCGACCAGCTCATCGGCTTTGCGGGCGTGCTCGCGCGGCTGTTCACGCGGCGCGGCAACCGCGTCGGAGCCGTGCTGCATGGCAGCGCCGCACGCGACCGCGCTCTGCCCGCGCGCAGCAGTCGTGCGCATGTTTTGCAGTTGCTGCACATGCTGATGGACGGTGGTGCACCGCCCAAACCCACCACAAAGGACATGCAAGGAACGACGCAATTGAGCCGCCTGCTGACCTCCGCACAAGGCATGCTGCGCCGCCGCTCCACGGTGTTTCTGGTGTCCGACTTCATGAGCGAACCCGGCTGGGAAAAGCCGCTCGCGCTGCTCGCTCAGCGCCATGATGTGGTGGCAGTGCGCCTGCTCGACCCGCTGGAACTGGAGCTGCCCGACATCGGCCTCGTGTGGCTCAGCGACCCCGAAACCGGCGAACGTCTGCATGTGGACACGCGCAGCAGCGGCCTTCGCAAACGCTATGCGCGACTGGCGGCGGAGCGCGAAGAACAGTTGCGAAACAGCCTTGCGCAAGCCGGTGTCGACACGCTGGAGCTGGCGACCGACGACGATCTGCTGGAGAGCATGATCCGCTTTCTCGCGCTGCGCGGATTGCGCACGGCACAACTTGCCCAACGATTCGGCTCCAGCCCGTTGGCCGCGTCGGCCCACTGACCACACAGCACGAAAGAAAGGAGCCGCAGCAACATGGAATTTCTCTGGCCCACCATGCTTTGGCTGCTGTTGATCCTGCCGCTTCTGCTGCTCGTGTACTGGCTCGCGCAGCGGCGTCGGCGCAGCACGGCCCTGCACTATCCGGCGCTCTCGCTGGTGCGCGAGGCCATGGGCGCGGGCCAGCGCATCCGCAGGCACATTCCGCCGTTGCTGTGCTTCATCGGACTGGCCGCTTTGCTGCTGGCCGCTGCCCGCCCGGTGGCCACGCTGCGTCTGCCGCTGGAGCAGCAGACCATCGTGCTGGCGATGGATGTATCGGGCAGCATGCGCGCCACCGATGTCGAACCCAATCGACTCGTCGCCGCGCAGAACGCGGCCAAGGCGTTCATCGCCGCGCTGCCGCGCAATGTGCGCGTGTCGGTCGTGGCGTTTGCGGGCACGGCGCAGATCGCGCAGTTGCCAACGCAGAATCATGATGATCTGAACACCGCCATCGACTCGTTCCAACTGCAGCGCGGCACGGCCACGGGCAACGGCATTCTCATGGCGCTCGCGGCGATCTTTCCCGGCAGCGGCATCGATCTCGCCGCGCTCTCGGGCCGCGACGCCATGTTCGCGCGCAGCATCGACGAAGTCATCAGCGGAGGCACTGGCCAGCAGCGCATGCCGCCCGCGCCCGTTCAACCGGGCTCATACAACTCGGCGGCCATCGTCATGCTGTCGGACGGCCAGCGCAACACCGGCGTCGATCCGATGCTGGCCGCGCAATGGGCGGCCGATCGCGGGGTGCGCGTCTACACCGTGGGCGTGGGTACGCCCGAAGGCACGGTGATCGAATTCGAGGGTTGGTCCATGCGCGTGCGGCTGGACGAAGAAACGCTCAAGCAGGTCGCCAAGGTCACCAAGGCCGAGTACTTCCACGCGGCCACGGCGCAGGATCTGCTCAAGGTCTACGAGACACTGCACTCGCGCCTCACGCTGGAAAAGCGCGAGACCGAAGTCTCCGCGCTGCTCGCGCTGGCGGGCGCGCTGTTCATCATCCTCGCCGCCACGCTGTCGCTGTGGTGGTATGGGCGCGTGCTTTAGAAACCGTTCGTCACGGATTGTCGGGATGAAGGAGTTGGTCTTCGGAGCAACAGACCTGGCAGCGCGCGCAGCCCATGAACTGCTCACCACAATGCTGAGATGGCCCCTCAGGCTAGACGCAAAGCCGCAGACAGTACAAGCGTACGACAAGGCTTTGCAACGACGCATGAGGGGTCATATCAGCACCTTCAAACGAAGACGCTCACCTCAAGCGCTGCTCCTTGGTCCGTCACGCATTCCAATTCCTTCCGGGTAATCCGGGAAGGACTTCAAAGCAATTCAAAGATTGCCCGCGACGAGGCGCAGCACGCGGTTGCAGCGCGCGGCCAGCGATTCATCGTGCGTCACCATCACGAAAGCCGTTCCGCGATCGCGCGCGAGCTGCATCATGAGCGCGAACACCGTGTCGGCAGTCTTGCGATCCAGGTTGCCCGTGGGCTCGTCGGCCAGCACGCAGGCGGGCGCAGTGACCAGCGCGCGCGCGATCGCCACACGCTGACGCTCGCCGCCCGACAGCTCCGCCGGGCGATGATGCAGGCGCTGCTCCAGCCCGACGGATTGGAGCATCGCATCGGCGCTTTCGAGGCAGCGCGCCTGATCCCAGCGGCGAATGCGCAGCGGCATGGCCACGTTGTCGCGCGCGCTGAACTCGGGCAGCAGATGGTGGAACTGGTAGATGAAACCCAGATGCTCGTTGCGCAAACGGCCCTGCTTGTCGGCCGACAGCAAGGCCAGATCCTGCCCCATGAGTTCGACCTTGCCGGTGCTCGGCGAATCGAGGCCACCCAGCAGATGCAGCAAGGTGCTCTTGCCCGAACCGGACGCGCCGACGATGGCCAGCGTCTCGCCCGCATGCACGTCGAGATCGACGCCATGCAGCACGGTCACGTCGAGCCGGCCTTCTTCAAAACGCTTGGTCAGCCCACGTGCGCGCAGCACGACCTTCTTGTTGTTGTTGTTCTCGTTCATCGCATTCATCGCATCACTCATAGCGCAGCGCCTCGGCAGGATTCACGCGGCTGGCGCGCCAGCTCGGATACAGGGTGGCCGCAAAAGCCAGAATCAGGGAGATGACCGCAATCGGCATGATGTCGGCGTACTGCGGCTCGCTCGGCATCTTGCTGATCAGGTAGATGTCCTTGGGCAGGAAAGTGGTGTGCAGCGCGCGCTCGATGGCGGGCACGATCACGTCGATGTTGAACGCGATCACGAGGCCCAGCACCAGACCGGCCAGCGTGCCGATCACGCCGACCATCGCACCCTGCACCACGAAGATGCCCATGATGCTCTTCGGGCTCGCACCCAGCGTGCGCAAAATGGCGATGTCCGCGCGCTTGTCGGTCACCGTCATCACCAGCGTGGACACCAGATTGAACGCGGCCACGGCGACGATCAGCGTGAGGATGATGAACATCATCCGCTTCTCGAGTTGCACGGCAGCGAACCAGGTCTTGTTCTGCTGCGTCCAGTCGCGGATCAGCAGATGGCCCGACAGCGAATGCGCCAATTGCAGCGCTACTTGCGGCGCTTCATGCAGATCCTTGATCTTCAGGCGCACGCCGGTCGGGCCTTCAAGGCGGAAGATCTTCTCGGCATCCGCGTGGTGCATGAAGACCAGCGCGGAGTCGTATTCATAGTGACCGGAATTGAATGTGCCCGCCACCTTCATTTGCTTGATGCGCGGCACCACACCGGCTGGCGTGACCTGGCCCGAAGGTGCGATCAGCGTGACCAGATCGCCCGGCAGCACACCCATGCCGTGGGCCAGCTCGCTGCCCAGAATCACGTTGAACTCGCCCGGCACCAGTGTCTTGAGCACGTTCATCTGATCGGCGGCCATGTCGGTCACCTGACCTTCGAGCGCCGGATCGATGCCGCGCACCAGCGCGCCCTTGACCTCGTCGCCGCGTCCGAGCAGCGCCTGTGCGGACACGAACGGCGCAGCGCCCACCACATTGGGATTGGCGCGAGCCTCCTTCAAGGTCAGCGGCATGTCCGGCAGCGCAGCGCCTTGCGGGGCGAAGATTTCGATGTGCGAGACGACGCTCAACATGCGGTCGCGCACTTCTTTCTGAAAGCCGTTCATCACGCTGAGCACGATGATGAGCGCGGCCACCCCGAGCGCGATGCCCAGCATCGACACGCCCGAGATGAAAGAGATGAAGCCGTTGCGCCGCGTGGCGCGGCCCGCGCGCGTGTAGCGCCAGCCCACGGCCAGTTCGTATGGAATTTGCATGGTGGTTGGAATCATGACGCAGACCGGTTTGCTCTGTGCAAATCACAAAATCCGGCCCGCTTGTGCACATGGATTGTGGCATCCCGGACAATAGACCCATGTCGGACGTTCCCCATTTACTCATTCCCTTCGCGGCCAGCCCTTCGGGGGGCTGCCAGCAGACGCTCAAGGATCTGCCCCTGCCGCATCTGGACCGCCTGCTCGCGCGCATGTCGCTTGTCAGCACGGATGCCGGAGAAGAAACCGATTTCTCGCCGCCGCACGAACGCGCCCTCGCGCGCTCGCTGGGCCTGCCAGCAGCCAAGAACGGCATCACGCCCTGGGCCGCATGGCAGCAGCGGCATCTTCGCGACGAAGCCGCCAAACAGAAAGCGTGGACTTACATCACGCCCTGTCAATGGCATGTGAGCACCGACCATGTGACCATGCTCGACCCGGCCGATCTGCAGCTCACGCCATTCAGTTCGCGCGCGCTGATGGACATCCTCGCGCCCTGGTTTGCCGAAGACGGCATCGAGCTGATCTATGACGAGCCGATGCGCTGGATTGCCAGTGGCGATGTGTTCGATGGCGTGGCCGCGGCCTCGCTCGACCGCGTGATCCAGCGCGATGTGCGCTCGTGGATGCCGCTGGCCGACAACGCCGAGCACACGCGCGCCATCCACCGCCTGCAAAGCGAGATGCAGATGCTGCTCTACACGCACCCGATCAACGACGCGCGCGCCGAGGAAGGCCTCCCGCCGGTCAACACCTTCTGGATGCACGGTGCTGGTCGCCTGCCCCAGCCCCCTGCCGCGACGGCCATGCCGCTCGTGCCGACCGGTCTGCGCGACTCGGCGCTGCGTGAAGACTGGCGTCAGTGGGCCGCGCAATGGCGCGAGCTCGATGCGGGCGCGGTTGCCGAAATCGAGCACCACGTGGCCGCAGGCGGCAAGGCGCGGCTCACGCTGTGCGGCGAATGCAGCTCCATGGAATTCCAGACCACCGAACACAGCTTCGGCCAGAAGCTCAAGCGTCTTTTCTCCAGACCGCAACGCTTTCTGGACCTGCAGAGCAAACTATGAAAATCATCGCCAGAGACATTCCGCCCCGCGCCGTGTGGGCGCTGGAACAGGCGGGCGTGCACCCGCTGCTGGCAAGGCTGTATGCCGCGCGCGGCGTGCAGACCAAGGACGAGCTGGACGACGCGCTCGCGCGTCTGCTGCCACCGTCCGACCTGCGCGGCATCCGTGAAGCGGCTGCGCTGCTGGCCGATGCCATCGCCGCCGACAAGCGCATGATCATCGTCGCCGATTACGACTGCGACGGTGCCACTGCCTGCGCCGTGGGCGTGCGCGGCCTGCGCATGCTGGGCGCAAAACACGTGGACTATCTCGTGCCCGATCGCGTGGTGGACGGCTACGGCCTCACGCCGCCGATCTCGCGCCGCGTGGCAGAGCGCAATGCCGATCTCTTGATCACCGTGGACAACGGCATCGCCAGCGTCGACGGCGTGGCCGAAGCCAAGCGCCTGGGCCTTTCGGTGCTGGTGACCGATCACCATCTGCCCGGCCCCACGCTGCCGGATGCCGATGCCATCGTCAACCCCAACCAGCCGGGCTGCGGCTTCGAGAGCAAGTCCGCCGCCGGTGTGGGCGTGATGTTCTACGTGCTGATGGCGCTGCGCACCGAGCTGCGCGCGCGCGGCGTGTTCGACAAGGCCAACCAGCCCAAGCTGGAGCCGCTGCTGCCGCTGGTGGCGCTCGGCACCGTGGCCGACGTGGTCAGGCTGGACAACAACAACCGCCGCCTCGTCGCCCAAGGCTTGAAGCGCATCCGTGCGGGTTACATGCAACCGGGCATCGAGGCCCTGTTCAAGGCCGCAGGCCGCAAGGCGGAAGACGCAACCACGTTCGACTTCGGCTTTGCGCTTGGCCCGCGCATCAACGCGGCGGGGCGTCTGGACGACATGAAGCTCGGCATCGAATGCCTGCTGACTGACGACCCCATGAAGGCCGCCGAACTCGCGAGCCAGCTCGACTCCATCAACCGCGAACGCCGCGAACTCGAAGGCGGCATGCGCGAGCAGGCCATGCTCATGGCCGAAACGCTGTTCGACGAAAGCGAAGAGCCACCACCGGCCATCAGCGTGTTCGATCCCGATTTTCACGAAGGCGTGGTCGGCATCGTCGCATCGCGTTTGAAGGACAAGCTGCATCGCCCGACCTTCGTGTTCGCCGCCAGCAGCGCACCGGGCAAGGAGCACGAACTCAAGGGCTCGGGCCGCAGCATTCCCGGTTTTCATCTGCGCGATGCGCTCGATCTGGTGGCCAAGCGCCATCCGGGCGTGCTGCTCAAATTCGGCGGCCACGCGATGGCGGCGGGCTGCACGGTGACCGAGGAATTCTTCGACGTGTTCGAGCAAGGTTTCGCGCAGGTCGCGCAGGAATGGCTGGACGCCGCCACGCTCACCCGCAAGCTGGAAACCGATGGCCCGCTCGCGCCCGAATACTGCCGAGCCGAACTGGTCGATGTGCTGCATCGCGAAGTCTGGGGCCAAGGCTTTGCGCCGCCGACCTTCAGCGAAGAGGTCGAAATCGTGAGCCAGCGCCTCGTCGGCGAGGGCAAGAACCATCTGTCGATCAAGTTGCTGCACCAAGGCCAGCCGGTCGATGCCATCTGGTTCAGCCACACCGAACCGCTGCCCGCCCGCGCCACGCTGGCGTTTCGCCTCGACGTGAACGAGTGGCGCGGCGAGCGCAAAGTGCAGTTTCTGGTCGAAGGCTGGCAGGACTGAGGCCTGGGGCGCTGTGCCCGCGCAGCTTGTCTTCAGGTGGTCTCGAAGGCCCGGATGTCGTCGAGCAGCCGCCCCAGCCACTCCATGAACACCTGCGTGCGCCGCGACAACTGCGCGCGGTGGGCAAACACCATGTTCACCGGCAGCGGCGGCGGGCGGCGCTCGGGCATCACCTCCACCAACTCGCCAGCCGCAAGATGCGCGCGCACGTCGTAGAGCGGAATCTGGATCAACCCCAGACCAGAGAGCGCGCAGGCGATATAGGTTTCGGCATTGTTCACCGCCACATTGCAGGGCATGGCAAGCGTGTGCAGCTTGCCCGCCTCCAACCACTCCCAGCCCGCCGCGCGGCCGCGTGACGGCGAAAGGTAGTTCACCGCCTTGTGCGCATGCAGGTCGTCCGGCGACCGCGGCACGCCGAATGTCTTCAAATAGTCCGGGCTGGCGCAGTTGATCAGCTCGAACGAGCCCAGCGGGCGCGCCACCAGGTTGGAATCGGCCAGATTCCCTACCCGCAAGGCGCAATCCACGTTCTCCAGCACCAGATCGACGGCGCGGTCGGTCGAGCCGAGATCCAGCTCCAGATCCGGATGCTCGCGAAACAAGGTGGGCAAGGCAGGCGCAATCACCAGCCGCGCCACGCGGCTGGGCACGTCCACCCGCAAGCGTCCGACCACGCCTGTGCCCGAGGGGCGATAGCGCTGCTCCAGATCCTGCATGTCGTCCACCAGCAACCGGGCGCGCTCCATCAGGTTTTCGCCATCCATCGTGAGGGCCACCTTGCGCGTCGTGCGGTGCATGAGTCGCACGCCAAGGCGGGCCTCCAGTTGCTGCACCGCCAGCGTGATCGTGGGGCGAGGCATGTCGAGCTGATCGGCCGCTTGCGAAAAGCTGCCGGTAGCGCCCACGCGCAGAAAAATGCGCAGCAGATCAATGCGGTCCATGGCGATTGATTGTTATGAAATTCTGAATAAACAAGAAGTGAAATGGTAATTTATTTTGCTTCTTATGCCCAATAAGCTGGCGCTCTTTCCTTTTCTCTTTTTCCCTTTTCCTTCTTCTTCATCCACTTTTTCTTTTTGATTCAACGAGGAACGCAGACATGAGCACGACTCCACATGACATTCGCGGCAAGGTTGTCCTGATCGCCGGTGGCGCCAAGAATCTGGGCGGCTTGCTGGCCGTCGATCTGGCCCAGCAGGGTGCCAAGGCCGTCGCCATCCACTACAACAGCGCATCGAGCAAGGCCGATGCGGATGCGACCGTTGCCGCCATCGAAAAGGCTGGTGCCAAGGCAGTGGCGATTCAAGCGGATCTGACCACCGCCGACGCCATGAGCCAACTGTTTGCCGACACGATCGCCGCCGTCGGCCGCCCCGATATCGCGATCAACACAGTCGGCAAGGTGCTCAAGAAGCCGATGGCCGAGGTCACCGAAGCCGAATACGACGAGATGAGCGCGGTGAACGCCAAATCGGCCTTCTTCTTCCTGAAGGAAGCTGGCAAACATCTGAACGACAACGGCAAGGTCTGCACAGTGGTCACCTCGCTGCTGGGTGCGTTCACGCCGTTCTACTCGTCCTACGCAGGCACCAAAGCGCCGGTCGAACACTTCACCCGCGCGGCCGCCAAGGAGTTCGGCGCACGCGGCATCTCGGTCACCGCCGTCGGCCCAGGCCCGATGGACACACCCTTCTTCTACCCTGCCGAAGGTGCAGACGCGGTCGCCTATCACAAGACAGCGGCGGCGCTTTCGCCGTTCTCCCGGACCGGCCTGACCGACATCGAGGACGTTGTGCCCTTCATCCGCCATTTGGTAAGTGATGGTTGGTGGGTGACCGGCCAGACCATCCTCATCAACGGTGGTTACACCACCAAATAAGCGAACGCCCACAAGGGCCGGCAGGCAGAAGTGCCTACTTCTGCTTGCAATTTGACTGCATGTACAAGCATATGAACATTTTTCGATGCTGCACATTCCGCGTTGCGCCCATAGAATGGACCACGTGTCTAATTCTTCCCCCACCCCTCCTCTCAACGCCGACCTGCACTGTCACTCTGTGGTGTCCGACGGCACACTCACTCCCGAAGCGCTAGCCGAGCGCGCCAGCGCCAACGGCGTGCAGCTGTGGGCGCTCACCGATCACGATGAAATCGGCGGCCAGCACCGGGCCCGTGCAGCGGCGCATGCCCATGGCATGGACTACCTCACCGGCACCGAAATCTCGGTGACCTTTGCGGACGACACGGTGCACATCGTCGGCCTGGGGTTCGATCCGGACAACGAGCAACTCACCAAGGGGTTGGAGCTCACGCGCGGCGGACGTGGCGCGCGGGCACAAGAGATTTCAAGGCAGCTTGCCGAAGCAGGCATTCACAACGCCTACGAAGGCGCGCTCAAATATGTGGGCAATCCCGAGCTGATCTCGCGCACCCACTTTGCGCGCTATCTGGTCGAGATCGGCGCCTGCCGCGACACCTCGGAAGTCTTTCGCCGCTATCTCACCGAAGGCCATCCCGGCTTTGTGCCGCACTGCTGGGCCACGCTCGCCAACGCCGTGCGCTGGATTCGCGACGCGGGCGGCATGGCGGTGATCGCGCACCCGGCGCGTTATCGCTTCACCGCCAATGAAGAATACGCGCTGTTTTCCGAGTTCAAGAAGCACGGCGGCGAAGGCGTGGAGGTTGTCACCGGCAGCCACACGCCGTCCGAGTACAAGACTTACGCCGACATGGCGCTGGAGTTCGATCTGGCCGCATCGCGCGGCAGCGATTTCCACAGCCCCGACGAATCGCACACGGACCTGGGCACCTTGCCACCACTGCCGGAAAAGCTCACAGCCGTCTGGGACGTGATCGCCCACCGCATCCAGCGCCGCCCAGCCGCCTGAACCCCACAGCCGCCGCCCCGCAACCCTGCACGCACAGAAGAAGACCAAGCCATGGCGCAATATTTTGAAATCCATCCCGAAAACCCGCAGCCGCGTCTGCTCAAGCAGGCCGTGAGCATTCTCCAGAGCGGCGGTGTGATGGCCGTGCCCACCGATTCGAGCTACGCCCTCGTCTGCCAGCTCGACGACACCAAGGCCGTCGAGCGCCTGCGCCGCATTCGCCAGGTGGATGAAAAGCACCACCTCACGCTGCTGTGCCGCGACCTGTCCGAGCTGTCGAGCTACGCGCGTGTGGACAACCGCCAGTACCGTCTGCTCAAGCAGGCTACGCCGGGTCCCTACACCTTCATCCTCGACGCGACCAAGGAAGTGCCGCGCCGCGTGAGCCATCCCCAGCGCAAGACCATCGGCCTGCGCGTGCCCGACCGCAAGGGCCTGCAGTTGCTGCTCGAACTGCTGGGCGCTCCGCTGCTGGCCACCACCTTCATCCCGCCCGGCGAGACCGAGCCGCTGAACGACCCCGAGGAAATCCGCGAGCGCTTCGAGAAGCTGATCGACGGCGTGGTCGATGCCGGCCCTTGCCCGCAGCAGCCCACCACCGTGGTCGATCTGACACCCATGGAAAACGGCGGCGATGCCGTGGTGGTGCGCGAAGGACGCGGCAGTCTCTCGGCGCTGGGGCTGTAAGCCCAACGGGGCCCGACGCCTCAATTCAGGACGGCGCGAATACGTTTTTGGGGCTTCGCTTCCGGCGGCTGGCTCAGGTCTGCGAAAATGGCTGCGTGGACGCATCCAATCTCATCCAAACCATTCTGATCTACGCCCTGCCGGTGCTCTTTGCCATCACGGTGCACGAGGCCGCGCACGGCTATGTGGCCCGTCATTTTGGCGACAACACCGCGCAGATGATGGGCCGGATCACCCTCAATCCGCTCAAGCACATCGACCCCATCGGCACGATTCTGATGCCGCTGCTGCTGTATTTTGCGACCTCCGGCACCTTTCTGTTCGGCTACGCCAAGCCGGTTCCGGTGAACTTCTCGCACCTGCGTCATCCCAAGCGCGACATGATCTGGGTGGCGCTGGCGGGCCCGATGGCCAACTTCATTCAGGCGATCCTCTGGGCTTTGTTCCTGATCTTCCTGCTGGCCTTCGACGTCAACGAGCGCTTCTTCCTCGCCATGGCCAAGGCCGGCGTGATGGTGAATCTGGTGATGTGGGCGTTCAACCTGTTTCCGCTGCCACCGCTCGACGGCGGCCGCGTGCTCGTCGGCCTGCTGCCTTGGAAACAAGCGCAGTGGGTGGCCCGGCTTGAGCCCTACGGCTTCTTCATCGTCATGGCTCTGGTCATCATGGGCGTAGTGAGCGATTACTGGCTGCGCCCCTTGATGGAGGTGGGCGGCTACATCATCACACTGCTGATGATGCCCTTCCGCGCCATCTTGCTGGGCTGATCGGTCGCTACACGTCCCATTCGTTTCCTCGAATCTTCGATTTTTCGCTTCATTCAAAACATGTCCGTCACCCGCTTCCTCACCGGCATCACGCCTTCCGGCACACCGCACCTCGGCAACTATGCCGGCATGATCCGTCCCGCCATCAGGGCCAGCCGCGATCCGGGCGTGGAGAGCTACTACTTCCTCGCCGACTATCACGCGCTCATCAAGGCCCATGATCCCGATCGCGTGCACCGCTCGACACTGGAGATCGCCGCAAGCTGGCTGGCCGCCGGTCTCGATCCCGAGCACGTGACCTTCTACCGCCAGTCTGCCGTGCCCGAAGTGACCGAGCTGACCTGGTTCCTCACCTGCGTGACCGGCAAGGGCATGCTCAACCGCGCGCATGCCTACAAGGCCTCGCAGGACAAGAACACCGAAGCCGGTCGCGACATCGATGACGGCGTGACCGCAGGTCTCTTCATGTACCCAGTGCTGATGGCCGCCGACATCCTGATCTTCAACGCCCACAAGGTCCCCGTGGGCCGCGACCAGATCCAGCACATCGAGATGGCGCGCGACATCGCATCGAGCTTCAACCACCTCTACGGCGAGCACTTCACGCTGCCCGAAGCGGTGATCGAGGAAAGCGTGGCCACCATCGCCGGCCTCGACGGTCGCAAGATGAGCAAGAGCTACGACAACACGATTCCGCTGTTCACGCCGCGCGATCAGCTCAAGAAGCTCGTGGGCAGCATCGTAACCGACTCACGCGCACCGGGCGAGCCCAAGGAAATCGAAGGCTCTGCGCTGTTCCAGCTCTATCAGGCATTCGCCAAGCCCGAGCAGACCGACGCCATGCGCCGCGCCTACGCCGACGGCATTTCCTGGGGCGATGCCAAGCAGGCGCTGTTCGAATGCATCGACGCCGAAATCGCCCCGATGCGCGCGCACTACGAAGACCTGATGGCCAATCCGGACAAGGTGGAAGCGGCGCTCGCCATCGGCGAAGAACGCGCCCGCGCCAAGTCGCACCCCTTCGTGCAGACCTTGCGCGAAGCCGTGGGCCTGCGCAGCCTGCGCGCCGGTCAGGGCAGCAAGAAGGCCGCCAAGGAAACCAAGGTCGCGCTGCCCAGCTTCAAGCAATACCGCGAGGCCGATGGCAAGTTCTACTTCAAGCTGGTCGCAGCCGACGGCAAGCTGCTGCTGCAAAGCGCAGGGTTCACCGCGCCGAAGGAAGCCGGTCAGACCATCGGCCAACTGCAGAAGGATGCGGGCGCACTGGCGGCTATGGCCGCTCAGTTCACGCTGGCCGAAGGCGTGGGCATGGACGACGTGCAGGCCGCTCTGGAAGCCCTGCGCAACGCTGCATGACCTGATAGAAGCGGGCACGAGCGGACACCGCGAACGCACTTTTGGACGCCTTGCGACACCACAGTCCGGACGTCCAAAACAGTGCGCGATTTGCAAGCAATTTGCGGAAGCACAATCGACGTATATCAAGAAGGAATCAGGGTTGCGACAGAGGCAGTTAACAAATGTTAACTTCGCACCATCCATGTGCAGTTCATCGGTCTGCTTCCTATACTCGGACGAAGATTTTTTCCACTGAATTCCCTGCAAGGATTTCCATGCGTATTGTGGCTCTGGATGATGACGCACTGCAGCTCGAGCTGTTCAAGCGTGCCATAACCGACATGGGGCACTCGTGTCACACCTATCAAACCGGCGCGGCCCTCATGAAGGACATGCGTCGCGACACCTTCGACCTGTTGTTGGTCGACTGGCACCTGCCTGATACATCGGGCCCCGAAGTGGTGCGCTGGGTGCGCAAGCATGTCGGACTTGATCTGCCGATCCTCTTCGTGACGAGTCGCCAGGAAGAGCGCGACATCGTCGAAGGACTCGACTGCGGCGCTGACGACTTCATGGTCAAACCCGTGCGCGTGGGCGAACTCACTGCGCGCGTCGGTGCCCTGCTGCGCCGCGCCTATCCCGCCGCCGTGAACGAGGTGTTGGAGTTCGGTCGCTACCGTTTCCTGCCCGAGACCCGCACGCTGGAGATGGACAGCAAGGCCGTCGAACTCAAGAACCGCGAATACGACCTCGCGCTGTTCCTGTTCCAGAACATGGGCCGCCTGCTCTCACGCGACCACCTGCGCGAAATCATCTGGGGTCAGACCAGCGACGTGATCTCCCGCTCGCTCGATACTCACATTTCTCGCCTTCGCAGTCAGCTCGACCTGCGTCCGGACAATGGCTTTATCGTGACAGCCGTGTACGGAATGGGTTATCGTTTCGAAGCAGTCAAGCCCAAGAGCGAAGACGCTTTGATTTCTACGTAATCCCGAACCCGCGACAACCACGGGTCTCAACACTCTGTAGGATATAGTCACCAGCGCTCGCCAGAGAGCGAAGGCTGGAATAATGACGATTGTCCGGGAGGAAGTACTGTGGTCCGTTTGCTGAGTCATTCACCGCCGAAACAACTGATTCTCAGGGCTGTGGCATCCGTTGCCATGGCCTTGCCTGCATTGGCGTTCGCCCAACCTGACGGGTTCATCGAACACCGCATCAAACAGGGCGACACGCTGGAGCGACTGGCCACCGAGTTCTACGGTGACGTCAAGCTCTGGCCCGAGTTGCAAAAGAGCAACCAGATCACCAATCCCAAGCACCTGCAACCGGGATCGACTCTTCGCATTCCCGTCAAATTCCTTCCGTTGCAATCGGCTGAAGTCAGCTTTGTTCAAGGACAGGCGAGCGTCACCGCCAAGCCGGGCGCTGAGCCCGCCGAACTCAAGGCAGGCCAAAAGCTCGGCGAAGGTGCCCAGATCAAGGTCGCGCCCGACTCGTTCGTCACCGTCAAACTCGCCGATGGCAGCCTGATCCGCATTCAGGCCCAGTCCGATGTGCAGTTGCAGCAACTGCGCCGCAAGGGCCGCGCAGGCAGCCTGCAGTCCGTGCTCGAAATGCAGCAGGGCAGCGTGAACGCCACGGTCGGCACCGAGCCCGATCCTTCGCGCAAGTTCGAGGTCCGCACACCGCGCGCCACGACCAGCGTGCGCGGCACCACGTTCGATGTGTCGCTCACCAACGGCGGCAACGCGCTGTCGTCCGTCACGCACGGCACGGTGTCGGTGCAGGGCAGTGACAAGAAGAATGCAGCCGTCATCAACCAAGGCCAGGGCGTTGCCGTGAGCAGCGATGGCCAGCTCGGTCAGACCAAGGACCTGCTGCCTTCGCCCGATCTGTCGAAGATCCCGGACACCATGGAAGACTCGAATTTCCTGAGCTTCCAGATCGAGCCCGTGCAACAGGCCAGCGCCTATCAGGTGCAGGTCGCGCGCGATGAGTCGATGTCCGAGGTGCTGCGCAGCGGCACCTTCGAGTCCGCACAAGTGCGCATGAAACTGGTCGACGATGGCAACTACTACGTCGTCGCGCGTGCCGTCGACGGACAGCAACTGCCCGGCATGCCTGCCAAGCGCGCACTCAAGGTCAAGACCCAGCCGCCACCGCCGCTGTACCAACAGCCCGCGCCCGGCGGCACCACGTCACGCACGTCGGGCTCGCTGCAATGCACGCCCGTGAGCGGTGTGCAGACCTACCGCATTCAGGTCGCCACCGATGCCACCGGGTTCGCACAGCCGCTGCTCGATCAGAAGAACAGCGGCGACTGCAGCGCCCTGCTCGCCAGCCTGCCCGTGGGCAGCTATCTGTGGCGCGCGGCCAGCATTCGCCAATTGTCCGACGGCTCGCCCGATCAAGGTCCGTTCTCGAAGCCGCAGGCCTTCAAGCTGGCGGACAACCCGGCCACGCCCGATCTCTCCGCCATGAACAGCGCCGAGGACATTCCCGGCCTGCATCTGCAATGGCCCGGCGAGGCGGCACAGACCTATCAACTGCAGGTCTCGCGCACCGAAGACTTTGCCCAGATCCTCTCCGACGAGAAGCTGGACAAGCCCCTTTGGAGCGCGACCGACGTGAAGCCCGGCACCTACTACGTTCGCATCAAGACCCTCGACACCGCCACCGGGCTCGAAAGCCCGTTCTCTGCGGCCCGTCAGGTGCGTGCTGCGGCCGAGGTGCAGAGCGCGTTCGGCCTGCCGCTGACCTCGTCCGACGGCGAACCACTCACACGCAAATGACGCCCCAGCGTCGTTGAGCGCATGAGTCCTCTTCGCTCCACCAGCCGGGCGCAACTCCAGCGCCGCGAGTGGTCGCTGCTCACCGTGGTGCTGCTCTGTCTGGTCACTTGGCTGTGCGTGACCGACGCGCTGCAACGTGTCGATCACCTGATCCACGATGCAGGCGGTCGTCTGCACGCCCCCGAGGCCAACCGTGACATCGTCATCGTCGCCATCGACGACCGCAGCATCGAAACCATAGGCCGCTGGCCATGGCGGCGCGCGCTGCATGCGCAGTTGCTCGACCAGATCACGGAGCAAGCGCCGCGCGCCGTCGGGCTCGACGTGCTGTTCAGCGAGCCCGATGCCGACTACCCCGGCGACGACACCATCCTCTCGCACGCCATCGCTCGCAACGGCAACGTGGTGCTGCCCATCATCCGCAGCACCGACGATTCCAAGGCCGCCATCGACGCGCCCCTGCCACTGATTCGCCAGGGCGCGGCGCAGCTCGGACATGTGCATGTGCAGGTCGATTCCGATGGCGTCGCGCGGCGGCTCTATCTGTTCGAAGGCCCCGAAAACGGCCTGCGCCCGCACTTCAGCCTCGCCATGCAATGCGCCGCGCGGGCACGCGATTACCCCGGCTGCGACGGAGCGAATGTGCCCGCAACCAGCGACACCTGGAAGCAAAGCCGCTTGCGCGTGATCCCGTTCGCCAAAAGCGCGAAGACCGGCCCGACGTTCATCACCTACTCGTACATCGACGTGCTGATGAAGCGCATCCCCTCCGATGCGTTCCGCGGCAAGTACGTGCTTGTCGGAGCCACAGCCACGGGGCTGGGCGACATGTTTGCCGCGCCCGTGGGCCCGGCGGCCGATCGCATTCCCGGTGTCGAACTCGTGGCCCACGTGCTCAACGCGCGCATGGACAACCTGCGCATCATGCCGGCGCCGCTGTCGTGGAATCTGGTGTTCAACCTGCTGCCCGTAGCCGCTGCGCTGGTGGCCGTGCTGCTGCTCGGGCCGTTTGCCGCGCTGGTGGCGTGCAGCTTGATGTTCTTGTTCATGCTGCTGGTCGGCGCGATCACCACGCTCGCCACTGGCTGGCAGTTTGCGCCCGCCGCCGGAATGATGGGCGTGCTGCTCAGCTATCCGCTGTGGAGCTGGCGTCGCCTGTCCGCTGCAGCCATGTTCCTGAGCCAGGAAATGCACGACCTGATGCAGGACGGCGTGAAGCTGCCGACACCGCCCGTCACGCGCGCCAACCGCATTCTTCCCAGCGACTTTCTGGAGCGCCGTATCCACGCGGTCGAGCAGGCCACGCAGCAGTTGCGCGAGCTGCACCATTTCGTGAGCGACAGCCTGCGCCAACTGCCCTCGCCCACTTTCGTGTGCGACAGTCTGGGCGTGATCACGCTCGCCAACGCGGCTGCATCACGCTTGGTGGAAGACACCACGCCCGATCCCGTGGGCCACGCGCTGGCGGAACTGTTTTCCGAACTGGTGCACACCGAATCGGGCAAACCGCTGCTGTCGCTCAACCCGCTGCGGTGGCCCGACATCCCGAGCCAGCAGGAATGCCGCGACGATCAGGGCCGCTATTTTCTGCTGCTGTGCAAGCCGTTTGCGGCCAGCACGAACGCAGGCTGGCTCATCACGCTGGTGGACCTGACCGACATGCGCCGCGCGCAAAAGCAGCGCGACGAAGCGCTGAACTTCATCTCGCACGACATTCGCTCGCCCGTAGCGTCCATCATCACGCTGCTGGAAATGCACCGTGAATATCCCGATCAGGTGCCGTCCACCGAACTGCTGCCGCGCATCGAACGCTATGCGCAATCCTCGCTGTCGATGGCCGAGGGCTTTGTGCGGCTGGCGAGCGCGCAGTCGCAGAACTACACGCTCACGACCTTCGACCTCGCCGCATTGCTTGAAGAAAACGTGGACGACGCCTGGGCCAGCGCGCAGGACAAGCAGGTGCAGGTGCGACTCGAAAGCCGCCCCGACACCGCCGCCTGCTGGGGCGACCGCAGCATGATCAGCCGCGCCATCGGCAACGTGATGAGCAACGCGCTCAAATTCAGCCCGCAGCAATCGACCGTGCACTGCAATCTGTTCACCGAAGGCACGGACTGGGTGATCAGCATTCGCGACGAAGGGCCGGGCATTCCGGAAGAAAAACGGACTTCGTTGTTCGAGCCGTTCCGACGACTGCACGAAGCGAGCCATCCGGGGATTCAAGGCATTGGGCTGGGGTTGGCGCTGGTGCGGACGGTGATTCAGCGGCATGGCGGGCACATAGACGTAGTCAGCGAATCAGGCAACGGAACCGAGTTTCGCCTGCACGTCCCCAGCACCATGCCGGATGCTTCTTGATTGTTTTGTTTGCTCGCTGCACAGGTCCCGCGACGAATTCGGCGTTTTCTGTGCGTTGAGAGTCTTCGTTTTGAGGTGGCGATATAGGCCCTCATGCTTTGTTGCGAAGGCTTGCCGTACAGGCGTACTGTCTGCTCCTTCGCGTCGCGCCTGAGGGCCTATCTCACCATTGTGGCTGGTGATTCGTAGGCCCTGCACGCTGCGTTGCGTGCTGTTTAAAAACCTGCTTTTTCCGACTTCGTTCCGACAATCACCCTTCGTTCTTGGTTGTAGGCCCCTGCCTCTTTTGCCCTTGGCAAGGGAGTTGAGGGTAAGAATTGACTTTGGTCATACCGCTGGGATTTACCCTGATACCGCATGCCTTGTTCTCCGACAATGAGTTGAGACCTCTGTTGATAACTCGTGTTGGAGTGGCAATTCGATATGCAGGAAACCGACCTTTGGGCTTCGTGGAAGAACGCGCAGCAGGCCTTCAGTGAGCAGAACTGGGATGACCGCGTGCGTGGTCGCATGAGTCGCTCGATGATGGGGCTGTCGCCGATCGCGCTGGCGCTTGCGGGGGCTGACTGGGCGTTGCACATCGCGTCCGCGCCGGGCAAGCAGAAGGAGTTGGCGCGCTATGCGATGCGGCTTGCGGGGCAGCGCGGCATTGCGGGGCTGAAGAACGAAGGTGAGGTGGTTGACGAAAGCACGCACGAAGCCGATTCGCGTTTCAGGTCGCCCGAATGGTCGCGCTGGCCGTATCGCCAACTCAAGGACAACTTCACCGCCGTCGAAGCCTGGTGGGCCGATGCCGTGCAGGTCGATGGCATGAACAAACACCATGCGCGTGTGGTCGATTTCTTTGCGCGCCAGTGGCTGGATGCGCTCGCACCGTCCAACTGGATCGCCACCAACCCCGAGGTGCTTTCGCGCTTGAAGGAAACGCACGGCCAAAGCCTGCAGCAAGGCTGGCAGTATCTGATGGATGATGCCGTCGAAGCGCAGAAGGCATGGAACACCGAGCCCGCGCAGGACACGCTCAAGCCGCTGGATTTCGAGGTCGGCAAGGACGTGGCGGTCACTCCCGGCAAGGTCGTTTTCCGCAACGATCTGATCGAGCTGATCCACTACACGCCGATGACCTCCAAGGTCCATCCGGAGCCCGTGCTCATCGTGCCCTCGTGCATCATGAAGTACTACATCCTCGATCTGTCGCCGCACAACTCGATGGTGAAATACCTGCTCGAACAAGGGCATCAGGTATTCATGATTTCGTGGCGCAATCCCGCTGCCGAAGACCGCCATCTCGCCATCGAGAACTGCCTCAGCACCGGTGTGCTCGCCGCCATGCAGGCCGTGAAATCGGTGAGCGGTGCGCAGAGCATCCACGCGCTGGGTTACTGCCTGGGCGGCACGTTTCTCAGCATCGTCGCGGCCACGCTGGGTCGCATCGAGCGACAGAAAAATGGCGCGCGCAACGCGAAGGAAAAGCGGCTCATCCCCAGCGATCTGCCCCAGCTTGCATCCTGCACGCTGCTTGCCGCACAGACCGATTTCAGCGAGCCCGGCGAGCTTGGCGTGTTCATCGATGAAGACCAGCTCGCCACGCTGCGCCAGAAGATGAATCGCAAGGGCTACATGTCGGGCAAGGACATGGGCGGATCGTTCCAATTTCTCTCGTCGCGCGATCTGGTCTGGTCGCGCAACATGCGCCGCTATCTGCTGGGCGAGGCCGAAGCGAGCTTCGATCTGATGAGTTGGAACGCCGACCAGACGCGCCTGCCTGCAGCCATGCACGACGAGTACCTCACCGCGATGTTCCTCGACAACGCGCTGGCCTGCGGCAAGTACCACTTCGCCGGATCAGCCGTGGCGCTCATGGACATCAACGTGCCGCTGTTCGTCGTCGCCACCAAGCGCGATCACGTCGCACCGTGGCGCTCGGTCTACGGCATCCATCTGCAGACCAGCGTGCCCGTGACCTTCGTGCTCGCCGCCGGTGGGCACAACGCAGGCATCGTGAGCGAGCCGGGCCGCCCGCGCCGCAGCTATCAGATCAGCACCGAAGCCGCCGAGCGCGAGCAAAGCTGGATGGCACCCGACGACTGGGCGATCCGCACGCCAGCCATTCAGGGCTCGTGGTGGGAGGCCATGCACGCGTGGCTCACGCAGCATTCGGGCAAGCCCATTGCACCACCGAAGATCGACAGCAAGCACATCGTCTGCGATGCGCCGGGCGAGTATGTCATGGTGCGATATTCGGACTGAAGCGGACTGAGCGGACTGCGCCGACCGACTGATCGGTCCGACTGATTACACTGATCTCCACAAGCTGACTTCATCGCGTCACCGCGAGCATGCAAGCTCTCGCGGTGATTTTCTTTTCTGCACCTCCTTTTCTCTCACGCCCATGAGTCTTCAGGACAGCAATCCCGGCACCGCCGACACCACCACCAACGGCAACGCCGAATGGCTGGAAAACGTCACCTACGACGAGCTGCGAATCGGCCAGAGCGCGCGCCTGGTGCGCACGCTCACGCAGCGCGACATACAGGCGTTTGCTGCCGTGTCGGGCGACATCAATCCCGCGCACATGAACCCCGAGTTCGCGCAGGGCACGCAGTTCCATCAAGTCGTCGCGCACGGCATGTGGAGCGGCGCGCTGATCTCCGCGCTGTTCGGCACGCA
The DNA here is from genome assembly GCF_011305535.1 of Diaphorobacter sp. HDW4B. Taxonomy (GTDB): domain Bacteria; phylum Pseudomonadota; class Gammaproteobacteria; order Burkholderiales; family Burkholderiaceae_C; genus Diaphorobacter_A. The sequence goes on along the minus strand of NZ_CP049905.1, from coordinate 3,721,034 downwards.
GTTCCCCGGCCCCGGCACCATCTATCTGTCGCAGGACCTGCAGTTCACCAAACCCGTGCATGTGGGCGACACGCTCACGGTGACCGCCACCGTCGCAGAGAAAGACGATGCGCGCCACCGCGTGATCATGGATTGCGAAGTCACCAATCAACTCAACGACATCGTGCTCAAGGGCCATGCCAAGCTGCTCGCCCCGACGGAAAAGCTGCGCGTGCAACGCGTGAATGCACCGCTCATCGCACTCTACGACCCCGAGGCCCGCCACCAGCAATTGCTGGCACTCGGCAAGGATCTCGAAGCCGTGCGCTGCGCTGTCGTCCATCCCTGCGATGCGGGATCGCTGCGCGGCGCACTTGATGCTGCAAATCTCGGCCTCATCGTGCCCGTGCTCGTGGGCCCCGAAAGCCGCATTCGCCAGGTGGCTGAAGAGGCTGGTCTAGCGCTGGATGGCATCGAAATCCACAGCACCGAACACAGCCACGCAGCCGCCGCGCTGGCCGCCGACATGGCCGCGCGACGTGAAGTGGAAATGCTCATGAAGGGCAGTCTGCACACCGACGAACTGCTCAAGGCCGTGCTCGCCAAACCCGAGCTGCGCACCGGCCGCCGCCTCTCGCATGTGTTCCGATTCGACGTGCCCGCCTACGCCAAACCGCTGTTCATCACCGACGCCGCCATCAACATCCAGCCCACGCTGGGCGAGAAGATCGACATCGCGCAGAACGCCATTCGCTTCGTGCAGGTGATGGGCGTGGCCACGCCCAAGGTCGCCATCCTCGCCGCCGTGGAGACCGTGGCCGAGAACATGCCGGCCACGCTCGACGCCGCTGCGCTATGCAAGATGGCCGAACGCGGTCAGATTCAAGGCGGCGAACTCGACGGCCCGCTGGCCTTCGACAACGCCATCTCCGCAGAAGCCGCGCGCATCAAGGGCATTCAATCGAAGATCGCCGGACAGGCCGACATCCTGCTCGTACCCGATCTGGAAAGCGGCAACATGCTCGCCAAACAACTCGAATATCTCGCTGGTGCATCGGGCTCGGGCATCGTGCTTGGCGCACGCGTGCCGATCGCGCTCACCAGCCGCGCCGATGGTCCGCGCGCACGCGCCGCTTCGGCCCTGCTCGGCCTGATGGTCGCGCATGACGAGCGCAAGAAGCAAACGTCCAACGCGTTGAAAAAAGGCTGAAGCAGCATGGCCATTCTTGCAATCAATGCGGGCTCGTCGTCGCTCAAATTCTCGCTGCACCCGGTGCTCAACGGACAGGTGCTTCCTGAAATTCTTGCGGGTTCGGTGCAGGGTCTGCAGCCAGGCGGAACGCCTGAATTCGGCTGGAAATACCGCGAAGAAAAATTCAACGGATCGCTTGCCGTGCCCGACGGCAACACCGCCTTCAAGGCATCGCTGGACGAGTTGCGCGCGCTCGTTCCCAAGCTCGAAGGCTTGCCCGAAATCCAGGCCATCGCGCACCGCGTGGTGCATGGTGGCGGCGTCTACACCAGCAGCGTGCTGATCGATGATGCGGTGCTGGAACGCCTTGTGCAATTCAACTCGCTCGCGCCGCTGCACCAGCCGCACAACATCGAAGGCATTCGCCGCTTTCGCGAAGCCTTTCCGCTCGTGCCGCAGGTCGCGTGTTTCGACACCGCATTCCACGCGCACATGCCCGAACGCAACCGCGCCTTTGCCCTGCCCCGCGATTTGAGCGAGCAACAAGGCATTCGCCGCTACGGCTTTCACGGGCTTTCGTATCAGTACATCCAGTCCGTGCTGCAAGAGCGCAGCAAGCGCGCCAACCAACGCGTGGTGATGGCGCATCTCGGCAGCGGCGCAAGCCTGTGCGCCACATTGAACGGCACCAGCATCGCCACCACCATGGGCTTTTCCGCACTCGACGGCCTGATGATGGGATCGCGCTGCGGCAACATCGATCCCGGCGTGCTGCTCTACCTGATGGAACAAGGCTGGGACCACGCGCGCATCGAAGCCCTGCTCTACAAGGAAAGCGGCCTGCTCGGCGTCTCCGGCATCAGCGCCGACATGCGCACGCTGCGTGCCGACACCAGCGAACACGCGAAGCAAGCCATCGACCAATTCACCCACAGCGTGGTGCGCGAAACAGGCGCCCTCATCGCAACGCTCGAAGGCCTCGATGTACTCGCCTTCAGCGGCGGTATCGGCGAAAACGACCCCAGCCTGCGCGCACAAGCCTGCCAACGACTCGCGTGGCTGGGCATCCACATCGACGAAGAACGCAACCAGAACGCAGGCGGCAAGCACCCGTCCGCGATCCATGCGCAGGACAGCAAAGTGGAAGTCTGGGTCATCCCCACGGATGAGGGCCGAGTGGCAGCACGAGACGCCGCAGCCCTGTTGCGCATCACCTGACAAATGAACCAGCCCCCGATCCCGCTGGCCGGAGCGAGCCCGCGAAGCGCAGTGGGCACCAAAGCCACTACCCCAATCGTGAGATAGGCCTTCAGGCGCGACGCGAAGGCCTATGTCACCACCCCAAAACGAGCGACAATCCAAACGACACGGGACGAAAAGCAAAAACGAAAAAGCCCCAGAACATAAATGTTCTGGGGCTTCACGTTTGGTGCGGCTGGCAGGAATCGAACCCACGACCCCTTGGTTCGTAGCCAAGTACTCTATCCAGCTGAGCTACAGCCGCTTGCTGAAGCTATGAATTATAGCGGCATTTTTTGACCCGAAATCAAATTCGCCATCTTTTTGAAAAAATCTTCGTAAATACCCTTGGAACGCGCAGAGCGGCTCCCAAGCGTGTCAAATTACAAATCCGCTTGCCCCGTGCAGTGGATTTCGACAATGATGCTTGCGCTCGCCCTTCGTCAACCCTGCATGGACAGGACAGACGCGGCGACACGAGCCTGCAGCCCGCCGCAAGCGATGGCCGCAGCCAAGGATGACAAAGACAAGAAGAAGGTAAATGACGACGACGGATTCCCGAACACCTGCGCATGCAACGACGCCCTCCGGCGCGATGTGGGAGCAATTGTTCCAGCGCAGCGCCAAGCCCGGTCTGAGCCTTCAGGGCCAGATCCGCGAGATGTTTGTCGATGCGATCCTGACCGGCGTGCTCACGCCCGGCGACCCGGTTCCCTCCAGCCGCGAACTGGCGCGCCATCTGAGCGTGGGCCGCATCACCGTGGTGCTCGCGTTCCAGCAGTTGACCGAAGAAGAGTTTCTGCTGAGTCGCCAACGCAAGGGCCACTTCATTCACCCCGACGTGCTCCAGGGCCGCAAGCTGCAGGTGATGACGACTGCGCCCGCCACCGAACCCGCGAGCGACGATGCCGGCAATCCCCACAACGCAGGCAACGGCGGCATCCACCCCACCGACTGGAACCAGCGCCTGTGGCTGCGCCCCAGCCAGCAGCGCAGCATCGTCAAGGAGCAGAACTGGCAGGACTTCCCCTACCCGTTTCTCTACGGCCAGTTCGACAAGGACCTGTTTCCCACCGCCGCATGGCGCGAATGCTGCCTCAAGGCGCTGAGCGTGCTCGACATCCAGCAATGGGCGCCCGACTACATCACGCGCGACGACGACAGCCTGATCCACCAGATCCAGACCAAGGTGCTGCCGCGCCGTGGGGTCTGGGCCTCACCCGAGGAAATCATCATCACCGTGGGCGCGCAGCATGCGCTCTACATGGTGGGTGACCTGCTGCTGCGCGACGACTCGCACGTCGGCATGGAAGACCCCGGTTATCCCGACGCGCGCAACATCTTCACCAGCCGCACCTCGCAGCTCAAGTTCATGCAGGTCGACGGTGACGGCCTGCCACTGTCGACCGATCTGCGCGATCTGGACTATCTGTATGTCACCCCCAGCCACCAGTGCCCCACGGGCGTGACCATGCCGCTGGAGCGCCGCCACGCGCTGCTCAACATGGCGCAGGAAGAGGACATCATCCTCATCGAGGACGACTACGAAAGCGAAAGCAGTTTCGACGACCAGCCCGTGCCCGCTCTCAAGAGCCTGGACCGCAGCAACCGCGTGATCTACGTGGGCAGCCTCTCCAAAAGCCTTGCACCGGGCCTGCGCATCGGCTACATCGTCGCCGCGCCCGAGCTGCTGCAGGAACTGCGCGCGCTGCGCCGCCTGATGATCCGCCACCCCACCACCTTCGTGCAACGCACGCTGGCGATGTTCATCTCGCTGGGCCACTACGAAGCCCAACTGCGCCGCCTCGCCCAAGCGCAAAAAGAACGCCACGCCGCACTGATCACCGCCATGACCGAGCACCTGCCCGAATGCCGCATCACCCCCGTGCGCGGCGGCGGCTCCTGCTGGGTGCAACTGCCCGACCATGTCTCCGCCCTCGCACTGGCACGCAGCGCCGCCAAACATGGCGTGCTGATCGAACCCGGCGACATCTTCTTCAAATCGCCTGTAGCGCCGGGCAATTTCATCCGGCTTGGATACCAGTCCATCCCAGCACAGAAGATCCCGCAAGGCATTCAAGCCCTCGCACAAGCGATGCGAGAAGTTTGAAAAGCAAAGAAGACAAGCCAAGCAAAAGCCCCGTCAACTCAAAAAGTTGACGGGGCTTTTTTCAAACAACGAAGGTATTCAAACCACAAGCTCCGCAGCGAGCAAAGCGTTTGAACAGAACACCCCAATGGTGAGATAGGCCCTCAGGCTAGGCGTGAAGCCGCTGACAGTACTTCGGTACGGCAAGGCTTCGACAACGACGCATGAGGGCCTATATCGCCACCTCAAAACGAAGACTCTCAGACCGCGAACAAACATCCAAATTCGTCACGCGGCCCAAACACCCACATTGAAGTCAGTTCAACTCAGCTCTTCTTCAACTTCGTTGGTTTGAAATTCGCGGGCTTGCGATCGTCTGGGGTCTTGCCTCCATTGATCAGATGACGAATGAAATACGCGACAAGGAGAATCCCCAAGCTCGCCACCCCCAGCATCAACGGCGTGCGTTGCTCCGGAATGAACGCCATCGCAATCACGATGGAGCACATGCCGGCAATCGCCAGATAAGTGAGATACGGAAAGCACCACATGCGCACCTTCAGCAGATGCGGTGCTTCGCGCTCCAGACGCTTGCGCAGGCGCAGTTGCGAAATCGCGATCAGGATGTAGACAAAAATCGCGACCGTACCGTACGAGTTCACGAGGAACGCAAACACCGTATCCGGCGAGACATACGACATCACGATCGCGCCGTAACCAAACAGCGTGGCGATCAGAATCGCACGCACCGGCACGCCGTTCTTGCTGACCTTGGCGAGCGACTTGGGCGCATCACCGCGCTTGGTCAATGCAAACAGCATGCGCGACGAAGCATAAAGACCGGAGTTCAGCGCAGACAGCACAGCCGTCAGCACGATGGCGTTCATGATCTGCGCTGCAGCGGGCACGCCCATGGCGTTCAGTGCGCTCACGTAAGGCGTGGCGATGTCCTTGCTGTTCCATGGCACCAGGCAGGCCACCAGCAGCACCGAGCCGACATAGAAAACCAGCACGCGCGTGATCACAGAATTCGTGGCCTTGGCGACGGCCTTTTGCGGCTCTGCGGTTTCGGCAGCGGCGATCGTCACGATCTCGGCACCGAAGTAAAAGCCAGTGGCAGCCACTGCGCCGGTCAGCACGGGAATCCAGCCATTGGGCGCAAAGCCGCCGTGCTGCGTGAGGTTGGCGATCTGCAGACCGTTCGCGCCCGGAGTCCAGCCCAGCACATGCACGCCGGCGATGAACAGAAACACGACGATGGCCGCGACCTTGATGGACGAGAACCAGAACTCGAATTCGCCAAACGATTTCACCGACACCAGATTGGTGAGCGTGAGCATCACGAGCAGCACGAGACTGATGATCCAGCCATCCACATTCGGCAGCCAGTAGCGCAGCAGATCGGCACCGGCCACGGCTTCGAGCGCGACCACGATCACCCAGAAATACCAGTACATCCAACCGGTCAGAAAGCCCGCGAGTCGGGACAGGCCGGGATGATCGGCGAACGCCTCACGCGAGTACTCGTAGAACGAGCCGCCGCTGGGCATGGCACAGGCCAGCTCGCCGAGCATGCGCATCACCAGCACGACCAGCAGGCCGGTGATCAGAAAGGAAATGACGGCCGCAGGGCCCGCCTGTTTGATGACGACGCCCGAGCCGATGAACAAACCAGCACCGATCACGCCACCGAGGGCGATCATGGTCATGTGGCGTTCTTTCAGTCCGGTCGACAGCCCCGAGGCTGTTTGGGGGTTATGCATGATGTGATGTCTCCTTTTTTATGAGGATGTTCTGGCTCTGCCTGTGCTGCGCTGCATTCATGGCCTGCGTTTTGCAAGAAACGTGCGCGCAGCTGGCCGGACCGGCGTCTGTGTCCGGTTTGTCCGTCGAGTGTGTGGAGAAATCAGCAGCGAGCAGGGCCCGACAAGCCACGCTCAAAACCTTGAACGTGGCGATATCGAACTGTCGCGCTGACTGTGACCTTGCGGTCTATGGATTGTCGGTCGAGAAACCGCTCGCTCAGGCCGCCTTGGCCAGTGCAGGACGGTTCTTGCGGAAGGCGTTCTTCACGGCGATCTTGCCGTCCTTGAACGTGAAGATGTCGACCATGCGCGCTTCCACGCGCGAGCCGTCGGCTGCCGTTCCCTTGAACGTCGATTCGGATACGCCGCGGTCGCCGTTGACCCAGTGGTCGCCATCCAGCCATGCGGCGTCGGGGAATGCGCCCCAGGCTGCCATGAAGCCTTCGCGGACCTGTTCGCGGCCGATGAAGCTCTTGCCCAGTTCGTCAGGACCCGCCACCGCGTGGAACACGCAGTCGTCGGCCATGAAGCTCATCAGCGCGTCGATGTCGTGCTTGTTCCATGCTTCTGCAAAGCGTGCCAGAAATTGTGCGTCGGGCTGATTGGAGCTGTTGGTGCTCATGTTGTCTCCTGATCCTTGAATGAAAACCTGCCGCTGCGCATGAAAACTGCGCACGGCAAAACGAAACGATGGGACGCATGTTAGGCAGGCTGGCGGCGGATTCGTAGAACCAGCACCCACTTATCGTTAAGTCCAGTGGATCCACGGGTCAAAAAACCGCCCATCTGGACCTATGGAAACCTCCCCTCTGGCGCTAACTGCGCCGCAGACGGCTGGATATGCTGACCTCCACAGTCAAACGAGCGTGCTTGCGACGCGTTTTGACCCACCAGATTTCAAACTTTTGGACGTTGGCGCCGACAGCAAAAAAACCTGCGGCCCGCAAGGAGACAACACGATGAAGGCAGAGGACGTGCGCCCAAACTACATGCGCCCTTACGACCCACAATACGACCCGCTGGTCATGCCAACGCCCGGTCAAGGCACGGGCTATGCGCCGACTTACTGGGTCGGCACGGCTGGCATTCCACCCGAAGATGACGGCCCGATCAGCGGCGACATCGAGGCCGATGTGGTCATCGTGGGTTCGGGCTTCACAGGCCTGTCCACCGCCCTGTTCCTCGCCCGCGAACATGGCATCAAGGCCATCGTGCTCGAAGCCAACCAAAGCGCCTGGGGCTGCACCAGCCGCAACGGCGGTCAGGGCCAGAACGCCAGCGGTCGCCTGTACCGCTCAGGCTGGGTCGAACGCTGGGGCAAGGAAACCGCCCTCAAGCTCGACGCCGAAATCCGCGAAGGCTTTCAAACCTTCAAGGATCTGGTCGCCGAATTCCCCGAATGCGAACCGCAGCCCGGTGGTCACCTCTACATCGCGCACCGCGAAAAGAAGATGGACTTTCTGCGCAGCGAAACCAAGCTCATGCGCGACGTCTTCGGCTACGACGCCAAGATGCTTTCCAAAGAAGAAGTGGCGCGTGACTGGGTCAACGACAACGACAGTTTCGGCGCCATGCACGAGCCCGACGGCATCGGCGTGCACCCGCTCAAGCTTGCCTTTGCCTACATGCGCAAGGCCCGCTCGCTCGGCGTGAAGGTTCACCCCGCCAGCCCCGTGCTGGATGTGGAAACCAGGAACGGTGTGCACTATCTGCGCACACCGGGCGGCATCGTCAAGGCCAAGTCGGTCGGCTTCGCCACCGGTGGCTACACCAGCAACAAGCTGCATTCGAGCCTGCGCAACAAGATCATGCCGATCCTGTCGAACTCGCTGGTCACGCGTCCGCTCACACCTGAAGAACTCGAAGCCACCAACTTCAAGACCACGCAGGTCATCACCGACACGCGCACGCTGCGCTTCTATTACCGCCGCCTGCCCGACAACCGCGTGCAGATCGGCAGCCGCAGCTCCATCACCGGTGCCGACGCGCCCAACCCAGTGCACATGGCCAAGCTCGTCGATGGTCTGCACCACAAGTTCCCGGCGCTCAAGGGCATCAAGATCGACTACTCCTGGTGGGGCTGGGTGGATGTGAGCCACGACATGATGCCGCGCATCACGCAGCCCGATCCCAAGCAGTCCATCTTCTACGCCGTGGGTTACGGCGGCAACGGCGTGTCGTTCTCGGCGCACGCCGGTCGCCGCATGGCGCAGCGCATTGCAGGTCAGCACCTCAAGGCGTTCGAACTGCCGATCTACAACTCCCCACTGGAGTACCCGAACGTGTTCAACACGGTGCGTTCGGAAGCGTTTGCACCATTCCGACGCATGGGTCAGCGCTTCCTTTATCACTGGTATCACCGTCAGGACGAGCAAGGCTGATCCTGCGCTGAACCAAAGCATCCACTCATCGTAAACGTAGCTCCCGCTGCGACTTTTCGAGGCTCATCCCGCAAGGGAGGAGCCTCTTTTTTTCTTTTATTTTCAACAACTTGCAAAACAAATCTGGCACACGAATTGCAAGAAAGCCGGTGCTCGCAACGTGCATTCCCCATTTGGAAAAAATGCGGCGAAACCCACTTTCTTTCAACTCTCCAAAGCAGATCAGTGAAATCACCTAGCTCATTCAAAGTGTCCTTTTCGCGCCACCGTGGTGCATGCCGCCAATCGGCCGCAAAGCCACGCCCTGCAAGGCTCGGCACCATTCAAACCCGAAGCACGCACAAGCACACCTGCATGCCTTTGTTCAACAAAGCCGACTCCGTTTCGGCACTGGACCTAACGATAGAGTGCAACTGGCCCTACTTGCTACAACGCGATGCTCACTACATTCAATGTCGAAAGCTCGCCCAATCTCGTGCGCGGGCCTTCGCCTTCGGAGCGGAGAAGGGGTCAACCGACATCACAGCCAGAGGGTCAGACAAGAGGGTGTGTTTTTCCGGCTCTGAAGTTCAAACGATTTCGTTCTAAAACAATGGAGACAAGCAAAATGACAATGCAAAAACGGTTGGTGCTGAAGACGGGTATCGCAGCAGCAGCGCTCGCTCTGGCGGGTGTTTCGGGTCTGGCGAATGCGCAGCAGAAAACGGTGACGTTCGCGAATCAGGACATGCTGGTGCCACTGCGTCTCGTCATGGAATCCGGCGAAATCGAAAAGGAAACCGGCTACAAGATCAACTGGCGCATGTTCTCCGGCGGTGGCGACGTGATCCGCGCGATGGCATCGGGCGACGTGCAGATGGGCGAGCTGGGTTCGAGCCCGCTGACCGCAGCCGCCAGCCAGGGCCAGGACATCAAGCTGTTCTGGGTGTCTGCCGACATCGCCAGCGCCGAAGCGCTGGTTGCACGCGACGGCAGCGGCGTCACCAGCCTGAAGGGCATGGAAGGCAAGCGCATCGGCGTGCCGTTCGTCTCCACCGCGCACTACCAACTCATCGCAGCGCTCGGCAAGGAAGGCGTGGACGCGCGCAAGGTCAACATCATGAACATGCGCCCGCCAGAGATCGCCGCCGCATGGGAGCGTGGCGACATCGACGGCACCTTCGTGTGGGACCCGGTGCTCGCCAAGGTCAAGCAAAAGGGCAAGGTGCTGGCGACGTCCGGCAGCATCGCGCAGATGGGTTTCCCCACCTTCGAAGGCATCGTGGTGACGTCGAAGTTCGCGCAGGAAAATCCGGAATTCATGGTGGCCTTCGTGAAGGCCCTGAACCGCGCGAGCACACAGGTGCGCGACAACCTCGCCAAGTGGACTCCTGAATCCACCGAAGTGAAGGCCATCGCGAAGTGGTGCAAGGCCGATCCCAAGGACGTGCCAGCCGCCATGTCGCTCTACAAATTCCCGAGCGCCGAAGAGCAGCTCAACGCGCAGTGGCTCGGCGGCGGCGCGGCCAAGGCCATGTCCAACACCGCGACCTTCCTGAAGTCCCAAGGTCGCATCCAGGAAGTCAAACCCGACTATTCCGCATTCGTCACCGACGCGTATGTGAAGAAGGCGCTGGGCAAGTAAGCCCGGCTCATGCCGGCAGCGATTGCCGTCACACGCCAACCTGTGGCCGCAATCGCGAGCAAGCAAACGATCACTTCGAATCTCTTCACATTTTTCTTTTGGAGGACGGTGTCATGCCAACTCTGGACATACGCGACCTGACCGTCAACTACGAGGTCAAGGGCGGACATTTGCAAGCCCTGGCCCCCGTCAATCTGACCATGCACGATGGCGACTTCGTCGTCGCACTCGGTGCATCAGGCTGCGGCAAAACCACTTTGCTCAACTGCATGGCCGGCTTTCTGGCTCCATCGAGCGGCGAGATTCTGCTCGACGGCAAGCCGATCCAAGGCCCCGGCGCGAATCAAGGCGTGGTGTTTCAAAAGCACGCGCTCATGCCGTGGCTGAACGTGGTGGACAACGTCGCACTTGGCCTGCGCATGCGCGGCGTCGACATGAAGACCCGCACACAGATCGCCGAAGAAAAGCTCGGCCTCGTGGGCCTGCAGAACTATACAAAGCGCGCCGTGTATGAGCTTTCGGGCGGCATGCAGCAGCGCGTGGGCATTGCACGCGCACTCGCCAACGACCCGGCCCTGCTGCTCATGGACGAACCCATGGGCGCGCTTGATGCGTTCACGCGCGAGCAGGTCCAGGAGATTCTGCTCAAGGTCTGGAAAGCCACAAACAAGATGGTGTTCTTCATCACCCACTCGGTGGAAGAAGCGCTGTTTCTGGCCAGCCGCCTGATCGTGATGAGCCCCAGCCCCGGCCGCATTTCACATGTCTACGACGACATGCCTTTCTGCCACGAATTCCTGCGCACGGGCGACGCCCGCGCGGTCAAGTCGCGCCCTGATTTCATCAAGCTGCGCGAAGAAGTTCTGAGTCTGATCCATCACCGGGAGCCTGCTCATGTCTGAAGCCGTAACCATGAACAATATCCCCGCAAGCACACCCAAAGCGACACGCGTGAGTCCGCAGACTACGCCGCCATCGCAGAAACCACCGGGCCCGGTCAAGACCAGCCGCTTCAAGACACCGGGCGAAGGCTCGAGCGTCGGCATCAGCATCGTCACCGTGATCGCGCTGCTCGGCCTGTGGTTTGCCGCGACCAATCTCGGCTGGGTCAAACCGCTGTTCCTGCCAAGCCCGCAAGCGGTGTTCCAGCAGTTCTACGAGTACCTGACCGGACAGGCCAACGACAAGCCGCTGTGGCAGCATTTCTCCGCCAGTTTGCTGCGCGTGACGGTCGCCTTCTGGCTGGCCTTCATCGTGGCCGTGCCGCTGGGCATCGCCATGGGCATGTCGCGCGTGGCGCGCGGCGTCTTTGATCCACCGATCGAGTTCTACCGCCCACTGCCACCACTGGCTTACCTGCCACTGATCATCATCTGGTTCGGCATCGACGAAACGCCCAAGATCCTGCTGATCTTCTTGAGCTGCTTCGCCCCGCTGGCTTTGGCCGCACGCTCGGGCATGCGCAGCGCCGCGCAGGAGCAGATCAACGCAGCGTACTCCATGGGTGCGAACTACTGGCAAGTGATCCGCTACGTCATCATCCCCGCCGCCCTGCCCGACATCCTGGTCGGCATGCGCATCGCCATCGGCTTCGGCTGGACCACTCTGGTCGCCGCCGAAATGGTGGCCGCGAACGTCGGTCTGGGCCAGATGGTGCTGAACGCATCCAACTTCCTGCGTACCGACATCGTGATCATGGGCATCATCGTGATCGGTGTGGTGGCTTATGTTTTCGACCTGTTCATGCGGTGGGTAGAGAAGCGTTTGGTCCCTTGGAAGGGACGTATGTGACGAGAAAATGTTCCTCTATGCTTGCTGCTTAGTGAGCGCTGGCGGGGGAGCTGTTCTTTTAAGGAAAATTTATTCCTTTGGTTCGGGTGGCTGGGTTCAGTCACCCGTTTCTTTTTTGGGCTTGCCAAGTGGTTTGAGTGCGGGTGCCGGGTGTTCGCCCCGGCGGGCGAGTAACTTTTTGCTTGCGCCAAAAAGTCACCAAAAATCGCTTTTCAATACCCGCGGCAGAACTCACTGCGAGCCCCGGAGGGCTCTCCGTTCGGGCAACCGCCGCGAATCAGTGGTTTCATAAGAGGTATGTCACGGCACTTCGCGTTGCTCGTGACCGTTCATCTCGCGACTGCGCCAGATGTTGGTACGCAAGTTTTGTGACGAATTTGAAGCGTGTTTTTTTGACGCGAGCAGCAACCAAGATCATTCCGTCGCGAGACTTGCGCCTCCGCTGCTGCATCGCAGAATGCAGCAGCCCCCTCCCCAGCTTTTGGTCTGACTCACGATAGTTGCCCGAACGGAGCGTCTCCGGCGCGCAGTGAGTTCTATCGTGGGTATTCAAAGCGCGTTTTTGGTTCCTTTTTGCGCGCAAGCAAAAAGGGACTCCGCCGCCGGGCGGAATTCCCGGCATCGGAAAACAACCACCTAGCAGAAGCCCAAAAGTATCACTTCTTGCAAAGCAGTTCAGCAACAGAAAAAAGCAGCCCCTCATCGATCTGCTGATGAAGATCGATCGCCACCCGCGACCGATAAAACACCCCCAAATCCAGCCCCACGCCGAGCGCGCAGATCTTCACATCCCCAGCCCGCTCACGCGCAGCAATCACCTGCCGCAAGTGCTGGTCGAGATAGTGCTCATCATTCATCTGATGCGTGGCGGTATCCATCGGACACCCATCCGAAATCACCATCAGAATGCGGCGCTTCGCAGGCCGCGCAAGCAAGCGTTGGCAGGCCCATTCCACGCCTTCGCCGTCGATGCCTTCGCGGAAGATGTCGGGTTTGCGCAGGGCTGCTATGCCTTGTCTGCCGTGACGCCAGCGTTTGTGGCCGTCCTTGAAGATGATGTGCAGGCGCTCGTTCAAGCGACCCGGAAATTGCGGTTGCCCTGCGCGTTGCCATTCGCGGCGTACGCGGCCGCCGTTCCAGGCGTTGGTGGAAAAACCCAGCACTTCGACGCTCACGCCTGCCATGTCGAGCGCACGGCCGAGCACGTCGACGAGCATGGACATGGGCTTGGCGTTGGACTTCATCGAGCCCGAGCAGTCGAGCAGAAAGGTGACGGCGGTTTCGTTGATCGGGCGCTGTGCCTCGTCCTTGAAGATCGCGCGTTGCTGCGGGTCGCTGACGAATTGCGTCAGGCGGCCGCCGTCGAGATAACCTTCTTCGAGTCCGAAGCTCCAACCGTCGCGCTGGCTGGTCGCCAAGCGTTGTTGAAAATAACGCGCGAGGCGGCCTATGTGCAGGCCCGAGTGCACGATTTCGTTGTCCAGTTGCTCGCGAAATTCGATGAGTTGCGAGGTGCGAATCAGATCGACGGCCTGCTCTTCGCGGTCGTACTGGCGCGAGAAAACGCGGTAGGTTTGCGATGAGCTGGCCCATGCGCGGCTGTCGCCGGTTTGGGCGAGTGGCAGCTCGTCGAGGTTCTGCGATTCAAAGTGCAGCGGCAGCGCAAAGCTGCTGCGGCGCTTGGGGTTGGCGTTGCCGCGTGGCGCATCTTCCTGCGCGGCGCGAACGGCTTCACCGACCCAGCGGGCAACGGCCAATGCAGGTTCGATGAAGGCGGCTTGATCTTCGCGCCGACGGCGCAGTTGCACCCAGTATTGGCCCAGATGCGGAGACACGGCCATGCGCGTGGCTTCGATGGTGTCGGACATGCGGTCCGACATTTCCTGATCGGTCAATCGGCTCCACGCGATGGTTGCGACGGCGAACAGCAGAATGCCGAGGCTGCTTTCGGTAAGGCCCGAATCCATGAACGATTGCGCCCAGTGCAGAAAGCGCTGGCGCATGTTGTCGCGCGCGCCGGGCCAGCTGCTCGGCACCAGACTTTCGATGCGCAATTGCTCGAGCAACTCGAACACCATGCGTTCGATGGGATCGCCGGGCAGATGCGTGCGATGCAGTTCCTGATCGCTCAGGCGCAGGCGCAGGCCCACGCTGTCGAGCATGCCGCGTTGGTCCACCAGCGCCACGGGAACGTTGGTGTGGTGCGCCGCTGGCAGCACCTGCGGCATGGTGCCTGCGTACAGCGTCTGGCCACTCCATTGCAGCGTTTCGTCGCCGGTGATGGCACGCAGCATGGCACCACCCCAGGCTTCCATTTCAGCAAGCGTCGGATCGTTCGGATTCGTGGGCGCTTGGGATTCGACAGGCTTGTTGATGTTGTTCGACGCGTCGCCTATCGTCTCCTGCCCCATTTCAGCCAACGGACACCTGCAAGGCTGGGTCGTGCGCAGGCTGTGTCAGCTCCTGGCCGAAGCAGCGCTGAAAATATTCGGCCACGATGGCGCGTTCCGCCTGCTCGCATTTGTTGAGGAACGAGAGTTCGAACGCCAGCTTCACGTCATGAAAAATCTGAGCGTTCTCGGCCCAGGTGATCACCGTGCGCGGCGACATGAGCAGCGAGAGGTCGCCTACCGCAAAGCCCTTGCGCGTGAGATTGGCCAGCGCCACCATCGCGTCGATCTGATGACGGCCCTGCGACGTATCCAATTGCGGAACGCGCGCGAGCACGATGGCGGCTTCTTCTGCGGGTGCCAGATAGTTCAGCGTGGTCACCAGATTCCAGCGGTCGAGCTGCGCGTGGTTGAGCATCTGCGTGCCGTGATAGAGGCCGCTCAGATTGCCCTGCCCCAGCGTGTTCATGGTGGCGAACAGGCGGAAGAACGGATGCGGCTGGATCACGCGCTTCTGGTCGAGCAGCGTGAAGCTGCCTTCGCGCTCGAGCACGCGCTGGATCACGAACATCACATCGGGGCGACCGGCATCGTATTCATCGAACACGATGGCGACCGGGCGCTGCAGCGACCACGGCAGGATGCCTTCCTGAAACTGCGTGACCTGCTTGCCATCCTGCAGCGTGATGATGTCCTTGCCGACCAGATCGAGGCGGCTGATGTGACCGTCGAGGTTCACGCGCACGCAGGGCCAGTTCAAACGCGCGGCGACCTGTTCGATGTGGGTGGATTTGCCCGTGCCGTGCAGTCCCTGGATCACCACGCGGCGGTTGTGCGCGAAGCCCGCAAGAATCGCGAGCGTCACCTGTGGATTGAAACGGTAGGCCTCATCCACCTGCGGCACATGCTCGCAGCGTTCGGCAAATGCGGGCACGCGCATGTCGGTGTCGATACCGAACACGTCGCGCACGCTGATGGTGTTCGTGGGTTGCAGTT
This sequence comes from Diaphorobacter sp. HDW4B, assembly GCF_011305535.1. GTDB lineage: Bacteria > Pseudomonadota > Gammaproteobacteria > Burkholderiales > Burkholderiaceae_C > Diaphorobacter_A. The sequence continues at coordinate 3,705,548 of NZ_CP049905.1, read as the reverse complement.
GGGTCAGGTCAGTCATCGTCTGCTCCAGGCGGAACATCGTCGTTGATGCGGGCAATCGCTTCCGCAGCGGCCTGCAACTTGGGGAGAAAGGACAGCGCCTTCTCTTTCGAGAAACGCATGATGGGCGCCTGCACCGCAAGGCCCATGTTGGAGTTGCTGTTTGCGGTGCCGCTGCGCGAAGGCACCAGCACGCCAAGGCACAGCAGGCCCGGCAGAAATTCTTCGTTGTCGAACGCGTAGCCCTGATCACGTACCTTGTCGAGCTCGGCATCGAGCGCATCGAACGTGGTGAACGAGTTGTTGGTAAAGCCCTCCAGCGGTGCGGCCGAGAGCAGGCGGCGGCGCTGCGCCGGTGCCATCTGGCTCAGAAACAGCTTGCCCGTGGCCGAGCAATGCGCAGGCACGCGCGAGCCGGGGTGCAGATAAAAGCGCAGCGGCGCGGGCGTTTCCACGCGGTCGAGGTACAGCACCTCGCTGCCCGAGAACGCGGTGATGTTGCAGCTCTCGCCCAGCTCGTTCACCAGATGGCTGAGCACCGCATGGCGCGCGCCGTGCGTGGTGTTGTTGAGCAGCACGTTCTCTGCCAGCCGCATCAGGCGGCGGCCCGTGGCGTAGTGGCGGCCATTGCCTTCGCGCTGCAGGATGCCGGCCGTCTCCAGTTGCGTGAGCATGCGGTGCATGGAGGGCTTGGGCAGACCGGTTTCTTCCACGATGGATTGCAGCGTGAAAGGCGTGTCCTTCTGCGCGATGACCTCCAGAAGCGCAAACAGACGCAGGTTGGGCGTGTCCCCATCCAGTTTGGTCGAGCTGTTGTCTGTGTTCTTCATAACGTCATCGATCATATTGAGTTCCGTTTTTTGAGTCAATTTATTCCGAAAAAAGAAATTTCTTGCACTTCTGCAAAAAAATCTCGTAGACTTGCGTCCGTAATCTCTTTTTTCGGAACATAAAGTTCCACTTTCACATCTCATCCGTAGGAGACAAAGATGACCAAAGCTAAAGCTGACAATCGTAAGGTGGTCGAGGGCGTCACAAAGATGACCCCATCCGAAGCCTTCGTGGAAACCTGCGTTGCCAACGGCGTGACCGAAATGTTCGGCATCATGGGCTCGGCCTTCATGGACGCCATGGACATCTTCGCTCCCGCCGGCATCCGCCTGATCCCCGTGGTGCACGAGCAAGGCGCTGCCCACATGGCCGACGGCTACGCCCGCGTCTCGGGCCGCCACGGTCTGGTGATCGGTCAGAACGGCCCCGGCATCTCCAACTGCGTGACCGGCATTGCCGCCGCTTACTGGGCACACAGCCCGGTCGTGATCGTCACGCCGGAAACCGGCACCATGGGCATGGGTCTGGGCGGCTTCCAGGAAGCCAACCAACTGCCGATGTTCCAGGAATTCACCAAGTACCAAGGCCACGTGTGCAACCCCAAGCGCATGGCTGAATTCACCGGCCGTTGCTTCGACCGCGCCATGTCCGAAATGGGCCCGACGCAACTGAACATTCCACGCGACTACTTCTACGGCGAAATCGAGTGCGAGATTCCAAAGCCGATGCGCGTGGACCGCGGCCACGGCGGCGAAGCCAGCCTGGAAGCTGCCGTCGAACTGCTGAAGACCGCCAAGTTCCCCGTCATTCTGGCGGGCGGCGGCGTGGTCATGGGCGATGCAGTGCCTGAAGCACAAGCGCTGGCCGAACGTCTGGGCGCACCCGTGGCCACCGGCTACCTGCGCAACGACGCATTCCCCGCCAAGCACCCACTGTGGGCCGGCCCTCTGGGCTACCAAGGCTCCAAGGCCGCGATGAAGCTGATCGCCCAAGCCGACGTGGTGATCGCACTGGGTTCCCGCATGGGCCCATTCGGCACACTGCCACAGCACGGCATGGACTACTGGCCCAAGACCGCGAAGATCATTCAGGTCGAAGCCGATCACACCAATCTGGGTCTGGTCAAGAAGATCTCGGTGGGCATCAACGGCGACGCCAAGGCCGTGGCGGCAGAGCTGGTCAAGCGCCTGGCCAACGTCACGCTGAGCTGCGACGCCACCAAGGCCACACGTGCTGACACCGTGGCTTCCGAAAAGGCCGCATGGGAAAAGGAACTCGACGGTTGGACGCACGAACGCGATGCCTACAGCCTCGACATGATCGAAGAAGCCAAGAAGGAAAAGACACCGACTGGCGGCGAGTACCTGCACCCACGCCAGGTTCTGCGCGAACTGGAAAAGGCGATGCCTGCCCGCGTCATGGTCTCCACCGACATCGGCAACATCAACTCGGTGGCCAACAGCTACCTGCGCTTTGACGAGCCACGTTCGTTCTTCGCTCCGATGTCGTTCGGCAACTGCGGCTACGCACTGCCCACCATCATCGGCGCCAAGTGCGCAGCCATGGACCGTCCTGCCGTGGCCTACGCCGGCGACGGCGCATGGGGCATGTCCATGATGGAAGTGATGACCGCCGTGCGTCACGACATTCCAGTGACTGCCGTGGTGTTCCACAACCGCCAATGGGGCGCAGAAAAGAAGAACCAGGTGGACTTCTACAACCGCCGCTTCATCGCTGGCGAGCTGGAGAGCGAAAGCTGGGCGGAAATCGCCAAGTCCATGGGCGCAGAAGGCATTGTCGTCGACAAGCTCGAAGACGTGGGCCCGGCCCTGAAGAAGGCCATCGACATGCAGATGAACGAAGGCAAGACCTGCGTCATCGAAATCATGTGCACCCGCGAACTGGGCGACCCATTCCGCCGCGACGCGCTGGCCAAGCCTGTGCGCCTGCTGGAAAAGTACAAGGATTTCGTGTGATCCCCCCTGAGTCGCTGCGCGCCTTCCCCCCGAGGGGGACGCCGCCAGCGCCGCGGGGCGGCCCTTGCGCGGCGGCGGCTGGCCTAGCGCCGCGCCATGCGTGAACTCCGCCCCGATCAAAGGCACATTCCGGCTTGCCGGAATGTGCCCTCACCTCAGCGCTTTCTCCACAAGGCCAGAAAGCGTTGAGGCGAGGGTGACAACGGCAGCATGCCGATAGCACCGGAACCCATCCAACAAGACACGACAAGCACCGGAGACACGCACCATGGCTTCCACCCCCCACATCACTGTCGCCGTGGACAACACAGCACACAAGCCACGTCCGCATCTCGACCGTTTGCTCGAACAGGCGCGTGCCAAAGGTGCGATTCCGGTCGCGGTCGCCTATCCCTGCGATGCGGGTTCGCTGCAAGCCGCCATGCAAGCCGCCGAAGCGGGTCTGATCAAGCCGTTGCTCGTCGGCCCGAAAGAGCGTATCGAAGCCGCTGCCGCACAGGCCGGGCTCGACCTGAGCCACGCAGAAATCCACAGCACCGCCGATGACCCACGCGCCGCCGCTGCACAAGCCGCCATCCTGTGTCGCGACGGAGCCGCCAAGGCGCTGATGAAGGGCAGCCTGCACAGCGACGAACTGCTGGGCGCAGCCGTTGCCAAGGAAGCTGGTCTGCGCGGAAGCCGCCGCGCCAGCCATGTGTTCGTGATGGACATGCCCGGCATGGAGCGCCCGCTGCTCATGACCGACTGCGTGGTCAACATCTTCCCCGACCTCATGGCCAAGCGCGACATTGCCCAGAACGCCATCGAACTGGCCAAGGCCATCGGCATCGACAAGCCGCGCGTGGCCGTGCTCTCCGCCGTCGAGACCGTGAACCCCGCCATCCCCGGCACCATCGACGCGGCCGCCCTGTCCAAGATGGCCGACCGTGGCCAGATCACCGGCGGCATCGTCGACGGCCCACTCGCCTACGACAACGCGATCTCGCTGCGCTCCGCGCAGAACAAGGGCATCGCCTCCGAAGTCGCAGGCCGCCCCGACGTGCTGCTCGTGCCCAGCCTCGAAGCCGGCAACATGATCTACAAACAGCTCGTGTACATGGCCGACGCGGAATGCGCCGGCATCGTGCTCGGCATGCGCGTGCCCATCGTGCTCACCAGCCGCTCCGACTCCGTCGAGGCCCGCATCGCATCCTGCGCGCTGGCCGTGCTGGCAAGCTGAGACGCGACGCCTCGTCCTTATTTATTCCATTTCCCCAGTTGCTTTCGAAGTCGACCCCTGCAAGGGTCTTGTAGTTGCCGAGGTTGCTCTTGCGAGCAGCCTCGGCATTTTTTCGTTCAGACCGCGATGCTCGCGCCGTTCACCGCAGCCGACTGCTCGGACGCCAGGAAGCCGATCACCTGCGCAATCTTCTCGGGCGAAGTCCACTGCGAGAAATCCGCATCGGGCATGTCCTTGCGGTTTTGCGGCGTGTCGATGGTGGCGGGCAGAATGCAGTTCACCCGCACGCCCTGCGCCTTGAACTCCCTGGCGAACGATTCGGTCATGCGGATCACCGCACTCTTGGACGCGCCATACGCCGCCATGTTCGCTTGGCCCGCGAGCGCCGACTGCGCGCCGACGTTGACGATGCTGCCCGCCCCTGCCTGCAACATGACCGGCGCCACGCAGTGAACCATCTTGAACACCGCGCCCGCGTTCAGGCTCATCAGATGCTCGTACTGCGCGACCGCATCCGCAGCCGTCGAAGCGCCCATGCTGAATCCACCCGCGATGTTGCACAGCACATCGATGCGCCCAAAGCGCTGCACGGTCTGCTCGCAGGCCGCCTTGCAGCTCGCCACATCGGTCACATCACATGCCAACGCCAACAGCCGCGCGTTCGCTTCGCCTGCATCACCAAAGCGCGCCTGCACATGCTCGGGATGCCGCTCCAGCGCCACCACTTGAAAGCCCTGTTCCAGCAGATGCGTGACCACAGCGGATCCCAGTGCGCCGCCTGCGCCGGTGATGATGGCTGTCCTGGTTTGTTCGTTGCTCATGAGAGAGATGCCTTTCGCTCGTCCGAAGATTGGAAGTGCGCCCATCATGGCATCGCGACGGGCGCAGACTCCTCATTTCCATACACGCGAGCGGGATGCTCGAAGCCAGGTTCAGACCGATTGCGGTTTCGCCTGCGGACCGCGCACCAGCCCGCCGGGCAACGCGCCTGTGGGTTTGCCGTTCTGCATGATGATCTGGCCGCGCTTGAGCGTCGCCACATAGCCCTCGGCCGTCTGGTTCAAACGCCGTCCACCGGCAGGCAGATCGAAGGCCACATAAGGCGGCGGCAGGCGCAGCTTGTCGAAGTCGATGATGTTCACATCGGCCAGATAACCCGGCTTGAGCTGCCCGCGATCACGCATGCCGTAGATGTTGGCAGTGTCCATGGTCTGCTTCTTCACGATGTGCTCAAGCGGCAGACGTGGCCCACGCTGACGGTCGCGCACCCAGTGCGTGAGCATGTAGGTCGGCATGCTCACATCGCAGATGTAGCCGCAATGCGCGCCACCATCGGCCAGACTCATCATCGTGCTTGGATGCTGGAGCTGCGTGTGCAACTGGCTCAAATCGTTGTAGGCGTAATTGAAGCTCGGAAAATAGATGATGCCCTTGCCGTCCTGCTCCATCAGCATGTCGTAGGCGATCTCCAGCGGGCTGCGACCATCACGCTGCGAAATGGCCGCAATGCTGCGCTCCTGCGGCGGCTCGTAGTCGGGCTCGGCACCGAGTGCGTACATCTTCTGGAAGCTTTGGGTGAGGTAGGCAAGGCGCGAATCGAACTCCGCCGAGCCCAACAGCGCTTGCATGTCGGTGAGCTGCGCACGAATCTGCGGATCACGCAAGCGCTTGAGCTTTTCCTCCCAGGGCAACGCCGCCATCTGCTTCCACACATCGTGCGCCATGAAGGGGTGGATCGATCCCTGCCACGCCATCAGAATGCCCGCTGGCCGACCGGCCACCGCACCATAGATCGGCACGCCGTCCTTGTGCGCCTGATCGAGGCTGGTCAGCAGGCGCTTCCAGTTCTCGACCGTTCCATCGGTCTGCACCAGCGCGAACGCCACGGGCAACTGGTTGTCCTGCGCAATCTGCCGGAGCCACGGAAACTCGGTCTCCATCTGGTAGTGGTTGGACGTCATCTGGAACACGCCGTGCCCGACCTCCTTCATCGCGCGCGCAATGCCGAGGATTTCATCCGGCGTGGCAAACGTGCCGGGCGGAAACTTGCGCGTTTCGTACTTGTGGATGAAGGTCCGCGTGGTCGAGAAGCCCAGCGCACCGGCCTTGAGCCCTTCCTTCACCGCAGCGATCATCTGACGGATGTCGTCGGGCGTGGCTTCATCGTGCGTGATACCGCGCTCGCCCATCACGTAGGTGCGCAGCGCGGAATGCGGAATCTGCGCGCCGATGTCGAGGGCTCGCGGCATGCGCGCGAGTGCATCCAGATATTCAGGAAACGTCTCCCAATCCCAGCGAATGCCTTCCGACAAAACCGTGCCGGGAATGTCCTCCACCCCCTCCATCACGCGGATCAGCCAGTCACGGCGATCGGCCTTCACGGGCGCGAATCCCACGCCGCAGTTGCCCATGACGACGCTCGTCACGCCATGGTCGGTGGACGGACTCAGATACGGGTCCCACGTCGCCTGTCCATCGAAATGCGTGTGCACATCCACCCAGCCTGGCGTGACCAGCGCGCCATGCGCATCGATCTCCTGCTTGCCGGATTCCAGCTTGCCGCCCACGGCCGCAATCTTTCCATCGCGAATGCCAAGGTCACCTTCGAATGCGGGCGCGCCCGTGCCATCGACGATCCGGCCACCTCGAATAACGGTATCAAACATGTTGTGTTCCTGCCTTCTCAATCCAGACGAATACCGGCGGCCTTGATGACCTCGCCCCACTTCACGCTGTCGTTCGCCACAATGCGCGCGAACTCCGCTGCACCGGCGCCCGACGCCTCGTTGCCCTGCGTCTCGATCAACGCCAGCATTTCCTTGGAGCGAGACGCCTTGCTGATGACCGCACTGACTTTCTCGGTCAGTGACGGCGACATCTTTCCCGAGCCGAACATGCCTTGCCAGCCCACGATGTTGATGCCCTCCACGCCCTGCTCCTGGATCGTCGGCAGATCCGGCAACGCAGGCACGCGCACCGGCGTCGCCGCGCCGATTCCCTTGGCCTTGCCAGCCTTGATGAGCGACACCGCGCTGGCCGTGCCGTCAAAGTAGATCTGTACATCGCCTGCCACCAAGGCCCGCGACGCATCCGTCGCGCCTTTGTAGGGCACATGCAGCATCTTGGTGCCGGTTCGCATCTGCAGCAGCTCGGCATTCAAATGCGAAGTGGAGCCCGGCGAATAGCTCGCATAGTTCATCTTGTCCGGGTTGGCCTTGGCATAGGCCACCAGTTCCTTGAGGTTGTTGAACGGTGCATTCGGCGCGGCGATCAACACCGTGGCCGACTTCATCACCTGCGCCAGCGGCGTGAAATCCTTCACCGGGTCGTACGGCAGCTTGGCGTACAGATGCGGGTTCTGCGTGTGCGTGACGACGATGGTGTAGAGCAGCGTGTGTCCATCGGCAGGCGCACGTGCCACCTCCTGCGCGCCGATCATCGTCGACGCTCCGGGCTTGTTGTCGATGATGACCGGGTGCCCCTTGAGCTCATCGCTCATCAGCTTGCCCAGCAGGCGCGCAGCCACATCGGAGCCCGATCCCGCGGGCAGCGGCACCACGATGCGGATGGGTTTTCCGGGCTGCGGCCAGACCTCTTCGGCCCAGGCCATCGGCGAGCTGCAAACGCTCAGGGCCAAAGCGCCCAGAGCAAGACAGGAGCGTCTTGTGTACTTACGAGCCATGGTTATCTCCATGTGGGTTGATGTTCGAATAATTGCCAATCCAACTCAATGCAAGCGCTTGCATAAAATGGTATGCGCAGCCGATGCAGCTAATATCTGGGGAATACCACTAGCAAATTCACAAATTTGTGAACTGCGCTGCCATCACGCATCCATGAACCAGAAGACCGCCCAGCCATCCGCGAACAAGCCCGCCTCCCTCGCCGATGTGGCCGCCATGGCTGGCGTATCCACAGGCACCGTCTCGCGCACCTTGAGCCGCCCGGAAATGATCAGCGAGGAAACCCGGGACCGCGTGATGCAGGCCGTGCAGAAGCTTGGCTATGTCGTCAACGGCGCGGCCCGCGCACTCGCGATGCGGCGCAGTCACACCATCGGCGCGGTGATCCTCAAGTTCGGCAGCTCCAACTTCGCGCAGGTCGTGGAGGGACTGGAGAGTGAGGTCGCCAAAAAAGGCTACACACTGCTTCTGTCAGCGCCGGTTCCGGATGGCAAGACCGAATTCACGGCACTTGCGGCCATGCTCGCCCGGGGCGTCGATGCCATCGCCCTGCTGGGTTTCGAGGGCCTGGAGCAGACCACCGAAATCCTCGCTCGCTACCCCATTCCTCATGCCCACCTGTGGGGTGATCCCAAGGGCGGCGGGCATTGCATCGGACTCGATGAATCGCGCAACGGGCGCATTGCACTGGAGCATCTCGCGGATCTCGGCCACAAGGAAATCGGTCTGATCTGGGGGCAGACCCAGAGCCCCCTGCGCTACCGCTCACGCCTGCGTCTGCAAGGCGTGAAGGCTGCGGCAAAGAAACATCGCCTGCACATCAACCCCGACGCTTGCATCTACACGGAACACGGCTTCGAGCAAGGGCGACATGCTGCCAAACAATTGCTCTCGGCAAGCACCGGCATCACGGCCATCCTTTGCGCCAGCGACTACCTGGCCGTCGGCGCCATGCGGGGTCTGCAGGAAAGCGGGCTGCGCGTGCCACGCGACATGTCGGTGGCCAGCTTCAACGACAACGATTTCTCAGCCTACGTGAATCCCCCGCTCACCACGCTGCACATCCCCATCCGCGAAGTCGGCATGAAGGCCGGCCACTACCTGCTCAGCCAACTCGGCGAAGCCATGGGCAGCGACCCGCACGCACTGGAAGTTCAGTTGAAAATCCGCGAAAGCTGCGGCGCTCCTGCGAGCCGAAAGTGAGCGGTGCGTCGCACAACGACGCACCCATCAACTCCATTCAATTCAACCCACCGCAGCCACATCGCCACCGCGATCGCACCGCATAAAGCGGCGCTCACTGGCACCAACATCCACGGCATGCAACCGTGCTCAAGCCAGGAACAAGACCAACAACACCCTGCGCCGTGACGCTCTACAACCGTCAGGGGGCGACTGTGGAAGTGACGACCATCCCGGTTGGGGTAGTCCGATGTGGATCCGCATGCAATCGCGAGCCCTTTCCTGGACTCACAACCCCAAGAAATGGATGGGTAGATTGATGGGCACAACAAAAAAGCGCCCTAAAGGCGCTTGTTTGCTAGTGAGTTGGCGGAGAGGGTGGGATTCGAACCCACGGTAACATTGCTGCTACGCCTGATTTCGAGTCAGGTACATTCGACCACTCTGCCACCTCTCCGCGACTCGAAGCTGAAATTATAGCAGGGAATTTTTGGTGTTTTGGCAGACTTGATATTTTTTCCGTGCAGCGCCCGTCTGTCCAAGCGTGCCACTGCATTCATAAAAAGTTGAGGATGACTTTCACATGAGCGTGTTCACATGGCTTCGGAAACTGATCAGCAACGACCCCGCCTCCACGGGCCCGCAGTCACCTGCGCCCGATGCTTCGCCGGCAAATGCCGAGCATTGGCGAGCGTTGTGTGCCGCAGCAGGGAGGGCACTGGTCCCGGATGATGCGGACGCGCTATGGAGCGAAGTGGAGCAGGCGCTGAACGAGCCTGAGCATTACTACAGCCGCTTTGCCGACGATCTTGCCAATCGGGGCATCGAAAGTCCGGACGCTGTATCTCCCTGGTTGGCGCTGGTAGATGGCTTGCAGCGCCGGGGACAGCTCCATGAGATGGATTGGAAACTGGACATGGGAGACGTAATCTGGGGCGTTCAACAACTTCAATCCTCGCGGCAACGCGGGCTTTCTCTAGATGCTCTCGCGGACAGCAAAGCCACGGGTCATGATGCGTTGATGGAGGCCAGTGTCCATCTGCGCTCGCAGGGTGTCGCGCTGGTCACCTTCGATATCGACAGCGATAGCTACCCACTGAGCCTGCTGGCGCTGGAGGACGTAAAGCCTCTTGAGGAACTGGCAAACCGCGTGGGAGGGAGGTTGTTTGCACTTTAGAACAACCACGTCAAACTGCCCGCAGACTTGAGAACTGCAAGGATTAGATGCCACTTATCAAGACAGGCCATCCAGAAGGTAGCAATGCAAAACGGAACGCAGGAACCCGTCTTTCATGAATTCTTATCAATGAGGGTGGGATTCGAATTCAGGTTTGCATTGCTGCAGCGCCTGATATCGAGTCAGGTACATTCGGCCACTCTGCCACCTCTCCGCGACTCGAAGCTGAAGTTATAGCACTGAAATTTACCTTTCAGACAGATATGCAGATTTCGACGAAATCGGCGTCGCTGCGGAAATGGCCGTTGCAAGGAAAGCAAGAACTGGCAGCATATTCAAGGGAGGAGGTTGTGTCACACACCCTCCTCCACTTGAATCAATGCGTTCGGCTGCGGCGCAAGCTTGTTGCGGCAAATCCGGCCAAAGCAAGGGAGAGCAGTATCAGCGCCCACTGACCCAAAGATGGAACAGGCATTGCTTGGCCTGCGTTAGTCGACACCATGGTCCAGAAGATGGTCGCTGTCACTCCGTTTGCAGTAATGCCATTGGGCTGCGTCACTACAGGATTGGCTTGCCACTGGTAGCCAGTGGGCGCGGCGGGCAGTTGCGCCATGTCTACCGAGACAACGCACTGTGCGCCGACAGGAATGGACTGCAGCACGCCTGCACTTCCTTGCGCCTGCACCCCCAGCGTGCCGCTGCCAGGGTAACGCGTGCCCGCAGTGGGCAGACTGCAAATCGCGTAGGTCTGTACCGTAGGTGTGTAGCCGACAGGCGCCCCGGTTGCCACAAAGCTGATGCTCAGACTGCCTGTGTTACCTCCGATTTGGATGGGAACCATCACCCAGGTGATGGCAGCCGTCACACCACTGGTGGTGATGGCGTTTGGCTGCGTAACCACTGGGCTGCCTTGCCACTGGTAGCCAGCGGGCGCAGCAGGCAGAAGCGCCGCATCGACCGAAACCACGCAGTGCGCATCCACAGGGATCGACGCCACGCTGTTGCTGCCTTGCGCTGCTACGGCCAATGTGCCGCTGGCGGGGAACGGCGTGCCTGCAGCGGGCAGATCACACATGGCGCTAGCTTGCACTACCGGGTTATAGCCTGCAGGTAGGCCCGTAGGCATGAAAGTCACCGTCAGACTGCCCGTGCCGGTATTGGTCGAGTCGGCCACCAGCACAGCTCGCAAATGCGCGCTACTACCGCCCGATGCGATCGTTACGCTTGTCGGCGCAACGGTGACCGTGGGGCTTTGCCAAGCGTAACCTGTCGGCGCTGTCGGCAGGCTGCCGGGCTGCACTTGGCAGACGGCGCCCTCAGGGATCGCGCTGATCACTGCAGGCTGCTGTGTGCTGGCGTTCTCTGTGCCAGTGCTAGGGTAGGCGGTGTTGACGGCGGGTTGGTCGCACAGGGCCGACACGGGCACGGTAGCGATGAAGCCTGCAGGGCCACCCGTCACCGTCAAATCCACTGTGAGTGCGGCCAGGCTGTTCACAAGTGTCCATTCGGCCGATCCGTTCGCTGTCTGTCCGGCCACGATGGTGAATGGATTGGTGTAGAACACCGGGGTGTTGCTCATCCAGCCATAGCCCGGCGGTGGTGTGGTGATGGGCTTGCTGGGATCCACGGCAACCACGCACTGCAGCGTGTCGGGGATGTTGCTGAAAATCGCGGATTGCGACTGGTTCAGCGTTACATAGCCGCTGGTTGGAAAACGAGTGACGCTGCCGTTGCGGATATCGGTACAGGTGGCAAACAAACCAGCTTCAGGACTGAACCCATTGGGTGGCTGCGGACCATACACGTTCATCGACACTGCCAATGTTCCGTATGCCACGGGCACGCAGGGGAACGTCACGTCTTCGCGCGGATGGCCAGGCGCGGGGCCATCATAGGTGACAGTACGCGCAGCCGCACCAACAAAGTAGTCAAACGTCGCTGAGTTGTGGATGATGGCCGGACCGCAGGTCAGTTGCGGGTTGCTCTTGACCACGATATCCACGCTCACCGAGCTGCCAGGCGGCATTGTCAATGCGCTCCAGTTGAGCGTTGTAGCTCCGGCCTGAGGCGTTTGCACCTCGTCAAATGATGCCCCGCCGCTGACAACTGGTGTGCTGGCCGACACCAGCGTGAAGCCCGCAGGCAATGTGTCCGACAAACTGCCGTTGATGACAGCGTCGCCACTGACAGGATTGCTGATGGAGAGGTTATAGCGCACGTTGGCGCCCGCCACAGGCAGCACCGGGTCCAGAGTCGATTTGAGCACCGTGGGCTCGATGCCATTGACGGTGAACTCCACGTTAGATGTGTTGGAGACCGGATTGGGATCGTAGAACGAATTGTCGTTGAGCTTGAGCGTGGCTGTATTGGTCCATACGCCAGCCTGGTTCTCGGCTTTACCCACGATGGCATAAGTGACTGATGCACCTGCGTTCATCATCGAGGTATTGATTTTCAGAGAGCGGGTTTGAGCGTCCCACGTAATGCCATTTCCCAAAGTGGCGCATTGCGTCACCGTGTCGCCCGCAGGAACGATGGTGCAGGCAAACTGCCCAGCGGTCGCTGGGTCAAACACAAAGCCCGTGGGCAGAATGTCTTCAATCAGTACGGAGGTCACTGGCTGGCCGCCTTGGCTTGTGGGCGGGGCGGATGCGGTCAAGTTAAAGCTCAAATCGCCATTCACATCTACCGCATTGGTTTGCACACCGTTGACCAGCAACTGTTTATTGATGGTCAAGTCCTCGCACACCGGGGCGGTGACGCTCTCTTTGGTATCTCCATTGAGGTGGGGATCGTTGGCGGGATCGACCGCCCCGTCCAGGCTACTGATACCTACACGAACGGCTAACGGGGCAGTGCCACCATTGGGGCATGTGTTGGGTACATAACCAATTGGCATCAACGTAAGCTGATAAGTCAACGCCCCGCCTGTTGGAAGGCTAAAGGCATTATTCACACCAAACGACTGGCCAAACTGATAGGTCCACCAACTGCCAGAAAAAGGCTGCTGATAGTAACTGGGTTGAGTCAGTGCCGGACAGGTAGCGCCGCCACTGGCAGTGCAGCTGAGCTGGGCACTGGCAAAAAGCGTAGCGGTCGAGCCGGTGTTGCCCCCCATACGGACGTCCAAATCCACCGGTCCGTCGGGACCACCCGGCCAGTTCATATCGCTGGGGCCGTAGTTGGTATAGGTCATTCGCACCACATAGGGCGTGCCAAATTGCACGGCCGCGGGTATCACATCTACAGTTGCGCCTATGTCACGCACAGGGCACGCTGGTCGTGGCAAATTCAAATTGGAATCGGTAGACCGCCCGACATCGTTCGCCGGGTTCGAGTCTGCAATGATCAGGCCAGTGACAGGATCAATGCTGTTCGTGTATTGGCCTGGGCTGACAAACAGTCGCCCAAACCATGATGGAGAGGTGCCGCAAGTTGGCGTGGTAGTTTGGGCCAAGGACACCGTCATGCGCATTCGCACCTCGCCACCTGGCGGGAAGGCAGTGATTACCCCGCTGGAATCCGGGCAGGTGGCTCCGCCTGTGGCAGTGCACTGCCATGGTGTTGCCGTGACCTGAATGGAGGGGTTGATAATATGGTTGGAAAACGCGCTTTCGGTGTAGCTGTCTACCGTGAGCGGGCCATTGTTGCGAAAGACAATTTCGTAGTCATAGGTCGTGTTCAGTTGCAGATCGACCGGGGGTTGGGTGACTACTTGTGTCTCCAAGTCTGTCTCAGGGCAGGCAGGAACCGGAACAGGTGCCGTCACGAGCTGGGGGGGAAATGGCTGCTCCTCAGTTAGAGAATCAATGTAATGCCCCAAACCTGTGATATCGCGGATTTTGGCTTGCCTTACTTGTGCGCTTTGCCAAGAGGCTGTGCACTGCACAGAACCCACCGCTGGCTGCGCAATTTTGAAGCGCACCGTTACCACCACTTGCCCGCCTACCGGCATCGTTGGCACGCGTGCTTGGTAAATCGCTGTCTTTCCCCACCAACTGTCGCCGCTGGTATCAAAACTCGTGGGGCATTGCGCACCATTGCTTTCGGTGCAAGTGATGGACTTGTCCGTCAAGACCCAGGGCGAAGAGGCCCAGTTGACCGTATCACGGGTTTCCATACCGCCAGTGATGAAAATACCATCTGCCAAGCCGGGGCCTGTATTGGTATAGGTATTGACCATCACGATCTCGTCCGTACCAAAGCTGAACGTAGTGGAGGGCGATGTGATGGCACCACTGTAGTTAATGTTGTAGGGAAGATAGGTGACCGTGGTGTTGCCTTGGGACGAGGAAGTGGAGTTGTTCGGCAATTGCAGGCTGCCAATCGTGGCAATGCTGCCGGGATTGGCATAGCCTGTATAAGTGGACTCCGTGGGTACCCGAGCGGTCACATTAATGACAACCACTTGCCCCTGAGCCAGATTGCTGATGGTGCCAGTGACCGTGGAGCCATTGCTCACAACGCCCGACACCTGAGCGCAGGCATTGGCGCTGCTGCTCGCGGCGTTGCAGACAGCGGCCACATTGAGCAGACTCCCATCCACCGTGATGTTGAATGTGCTGTTTCCGGATGTCGTTATCACAGTGCTCATCGAGACCGGAATCGTGATGTTGTCACCCCCGGTGGCGCTGATTGGCGCGTCGACAGCGACTGAGCCTTGCGCGTGTGCCTGACCGGAAAGCAGCAGGACCCCGGCCAGCAAAAGCCACCCAAAGAATGCGTTACCCAACCCCAGCACCCGCCAACATCTACCGAGCTTCATGCCCTGACTCCTTTGATTGCCTCCGAGAGAGTGGCAATAGAAAAACTATGTATATCAAATATCGATAATATTAATTTACACAAGCAGACGAGTAGTGGAAAAAATTCGATTAATTCACGAAATTTAACAGTCATGTGAGCACAAAATACTTTTTTAATCTGCTTGGTTGTACAAATGCTGTCGGCCGCTATGCACCCTTGATCCCCCCTTTGGCCAGCGTGGCTTAAGGCGCCGAACGCGGAGCCATGCGTTCCCTGTGAACGTAGGCCACATCAGGAGCGCCCTTGCTCTGATTTCGCAACTGGTACTTGTCGACATACTCAAACGTACGCGAGCCCGGGTGATGCTTGAAGCCATCAATGGCGTTCACCGGCAGAAGCTGCCACGGACCGGTGTAGCTGAATGCCGCCACACTGCTCCAATCCATCTTTCCCGTGAACATTTCCTGAGCGTTGAGGGTCAGTTGGTTCATCCGCGCGTTGTGCATGGGGTCGGAACGATTGGGGGTATCCCAACGCACCTCGCGCACCCGGATGCACTCCTGTGGAACATCCGCCGCTTCCTCATCGCAAGTTTGCCGCTCGGCCGCCACCTCGAACAACAAGTGCTGCTTGTTATCCCCGTATTGGGTTCTCACGGTCGGTGTTCCGCTGAACATCCAGCGCGATCCGTCTGCAAATGCGAGCGTCAGACGTGGTGGCGTGGATTCATCCGCCAGCGTCAGAGCAAAGCTTCGAACCATGTTCAGCAGCCTTCCTACGCGCTCTTCCAGGCCCATGATGTCGTTGGGAGAGTTCGGTGACTGTTCACCGCTGGATCCACACGCCATCACTGTGGAGTTGAATTCATGAAAACGAATGCCGTTACCTTCCTGCAAGGTGTACTTCCATCCGATGGAATTGCAAACATGGATTCCTCCGTAGCCTTTTTCCGAAAATCCCATCTGCATGGCGCGAGGCCAATCCGTCGGGACTCCAAACTCTGTTTGCTCCTGCCCATTGGCTGCTTCGGCTTTCAGGAAATGCCACCGATATGCCTCCAACTGATCCGCCATCGGCGAAGCCTCCGTGACAGGCATTTCCAAACGCCGCTCGGCAGCATGACTGCCCTGCGCCAGCGCAACCAGCGACGCCACAACCATCACCGCAGTCGATGCAGAAATGCGCCGAAAAACCGATGAGAGATTCATGTGAACAATTCCCGTTGTGTTCAACGCGTGGTGACTAAGCAGGAAACTCGCCACCTTCGTAGGCCTTGCGCATTTGCGCTACGAATGCATCCGCGTGGCCCAACGCAAGGCAGCCAATGATGAGGCCCACGTCATCGCTTGCATAAGCCGCAAGCTCGGAACTGTCCGTCTGCTGTATCACTGTCAAATAGGCCTGTTCACGCGCCTGACCCTGCAACTGCGTCACATCATCGCGTTGTTGCGCAGGCAGTGCCTCCAGCAATGATGCCAGTACGTCATGGGCAGTAGACCACTTGCCGTCAAACGGCTCCGCGTCCCGCTCATCCAGATAAGCATCGACGGCGTCTTCATCTTCGAACAAACCACTTCGTACCTGAAAGCTGCGCAGCACATGCAGCCATGCGCTGGCTTCCTCAAGTTTCAATGACATGGCGGTACTCCCATTGTGCTGAATCGCATGCTGCCAATCATGAAGCGGCCTCTGTTCACCGATAGTGCAATTGCGCCGCAATGCGTTGACGCCACCGCTCCGCTTCTTCACGGCCGTCGAAGGCACCCAAGTGCATGGGCCGCTCGCCACGCACAGTGAGGCTGATGACATAGAACGGACCGTCTTCCGATGAGCGCTCCAAAATGCCGGGAGACGCGAGCTTTGCATAGTCGATCGGGGCCCAGCGTGGGGCCAGGGGCCAACGCGAAGTGCGCAGCATTTGGCGTCGTTGACTGTCAAAACGCAAGCGCAGGCATCGACCCAAAGCAATCGCCAAGCACAGCAGTCCCATGAGGCTTGGCGCCACGATGCACAAGGCAACCAGCAGCAATTGCCAGACAGGCAGACCCCAATGGGCATGCTGCACGAACGGTATCGGGATGACGAACATGCCCACACCAATCACGCCCACGAAAATTCGCAGCGGCACGCTGATGTGTTCTTCGTAGTGCAGCCCGTTCTCCGTTTCGATGAAGCCATTTGCCATGCCTTCAGTTTGTGACTTGAAGATGACTGTTTCATGACACATCGACGATTTCGACTTCTCAAACGATTGCGCATGTCCCGGAAGCAACAAGCCGCAGGGTCAATGGAGACTGTACCGGCCCCGATAGGCAAGCAAGTCTTCTCATCCAGAATCCCTCGAAGCACATGCTTTCGATTCAGGTACATTCAACTTGAGGGGTCCGTTTCCAAGATAGTTTCCAAGAAATCGAGAGGAGGCGCGGTGGCAACAACAAAGTCAGTGGCCAGCATTCGACGATGGTTCTCACAAGCCGTGTTCAACACCCGCGCCCGACCGGGGCAATCGCCTCAAGCGCCCATGCCGATGATTGTCGGATCGCCCCGCTCAGGCACCACGTTGCTGCGGTTGATGCTCGATGCGCACCCCGAAATGGCGATCCCGCCAGAGACGGGCTTTCTCACCATGCAGTTGCCGTCTGCAGACGTGGAAAACCCGAAGAAATGGTTTGCAGATGCGGTCACGCATTTCCCGCCCGACGCTCCGGGTTGGCAGGACTTTGGCATTGCTCGCGAAGTGTTCGAGCAAGCCCTCGGGCAATTGGAACCGTTTGAATATGCGGAGGGCTTCCGGTTGTTCTACCGGATGTACGCGGCCAAATTTCAGAAGCCGCGCTGGGGTGACAAAACACCGTTGTATTGCCTAAGCATGCTTTACGTGCAGCAGCTTTTGCCTGAGGCACATTTCATTCATATCATTCGCGATGGCAGGGGCAGCGCCGCCTCGCTGCGAAAGCAATGGTTTTCGCCTGGGGATTCGATGGCCGTGCAGGCGCAATACTGGCGAACCAATGTGACTGCCGCTCGCGAAGCGGCAATGCAGTGTCAGCACTATCTTGAAGTGCGCTATGAAAACCTGATTTCGAACACGGAAGCAGAACTGCGACGAATCTGCGACTTCATTCAACTGGAATTCGATCCTGTCATGCTGCGTTACCACGAGCACAGCGCGAGCAGACTTTTGGAGCACAAGGAACGCGTCACCCATGATGGCGTTGTGATCGTGGGCGAGACTCAGCGCCGGGCGCAGCAAATCAGAACAACGCAGGCACCGATACCGCAATTGCTGACGTCGTGGCGCGACGCATTGAGCGCTGCAGAAATCGCCGAGTTCAATGCGGTCGCGGGAGATTTTCTGCAGGCGCTTGGCTACTCTGTTTCGCCTGAAGCGAACCAAGCACCCGAAGGTCATCCAGAGCCAACGTCATGGTGACGAACAATGCAATGAACGCTCGTCCCCATGCCTTGTTTCAGTGACGTTCGCCCTTGCTCTCCTGCCGTCAGAACGACACCGTCGACGACACTCGATACGTACGCGGCGCGCCCGGCATCGCGAAGCCGTCGGAGAACATGCCGATCCAATACTTCTTGCCGGTCACGTTTTCCACGCTGGCGTTGAAGCGCACGGGTGTGGCGCCAAACTTGGTTTCGTACTTGGCCATCAGGTCCAGGCGGGTCCATGAGGGCACGCGCAGCTTGTTGCCGGAATCGACCCATTGGCCATCGGTGTAGAGCAGACGACCGCCTGCGGTCAGGCCCTTGATGGGGGTGTCCCAATCGAGGCCGATGCGGGCGCGCAGCTTGGGAACGCCGTAGTTTTCAAGCCCTGTGTTGAGTTGGCGAGACTTGATGTATTCCACACCGCTCAGCAGCGACAGCGTGGGTGCGACCTTGCCGAAGGCGCTCCACTCCAGGCCGCGCAGACGTTGTTTGCCGTCGAGCACCTGGTAGTTGCTGCTGTTGGTGATGACCGATGGCTTCTCGATCTGGAAGGTGCTGAAGGTATGCGTTGTCTCGCCTGCCTTGAGCTTCACGCCGAGCTCGCCCTGCTTCGTTTTCATGGGCGAAAGGGATTCACCGGAGTTGGCATAACCGGTGCCGACGATGCGGCCGGGCTCCAGACCTTCGGTGTAGTTGGCGAACAGCGAGACGTCTTCGCTCCACGGACGCACGATGACCGCAGCCATGGGCGAGAGATGGCTCTTGCTGTAGTTGGAAGCAGCACCGCCCACCATCGGCGTCTTCACGGTCTGGTGACGCAGGCCCAGAGTCACGAGCACTTTTTCGTCGGCAAAGCTCATGGTGTCGGCCAGGGCAATGGAGCGGAATTCGTTCTCGGTGGTGTAGCCCTTCCATGTGGGTGCCGCCGGGAAAGTCGGCGTGGTCGGGTTGTACATGTTGGTGGTGTAGCAGTAGTTGCACGCCGTGTTGTACGTGCCCTCCTTGTGCTTGAGGATGTTGAACGACAACTGCATGCGATGCTGCACGCTGCCGGTTTCAAACTTGCCGATGGCTCCCGCTTCTGCCGTGCGGCGCTCGGACTGGGTGTGCACGTTGTAGATAGCACCGCGCGTTGTGCCGTCCGCACCGGTCACGATGGCACGCGTGCCGAACAGCAAGCCCTTGCCTTCGGCTTCGGATGCGCCCACGGCGAAGTAACCTTGCCAGTTGGAATTGAAATCGACCTCGGCGCGTGCCAGCAGGCCGCTGTTGTCATACTTTCCGTGCGTGCCGCGGAACATGTTCACGTCGCCCTTGGGCGGTGCCAGCACGGTGCCTACGCCGCGAATCGCCGAGGTGCCCAGAAAGCTGAACATGCCGGGACTGCCACCGTCGATGTTGTTGACGCTGTTGTAGGCATCCAGCGAAAATCGGTACTTGTCGCCGACATAGTCGATGCCCAACGCGCCCACTTTGCGCTTTTGCGATTCGTCTTCGGCTCCCATGTCGCCCGAGCCATAAACGCCATTGAAACGCACGCCAAGCCGCTGCTCGGGACCAAAGCGCTTGCCCACATCGGCATGCACCTGCAGGTAGGAATCGGAGACGTAGGTGGTCGTCAGATCGGCAATGGGCTGCGACAGCGCGCGCTTGGTCACCATGTTGACCGACCCAGCCACGCTGGCCAGCGGCGGCATGCCGGAGAGCAGCACGTTCGGGCCGCGCATCACTTCCACACGCTCGAACATTTCGATCGGCACGGAGTTGGCCGGTGCAATGCCGTAGAGACCGTTGGTCGCGATGTCCATGGCGGTCACATCGAGGCCGCGCAGGTTGAAGTTCTGCAGCAAGTGGCCCTTGTTGGTGGTGAAGACGACGGCCGCATCGTTTTCCAGCACATCCTGCAGCGACAACGCGGACCAATCCTCCGCCAGCTCGCGGGTGTAGGCGTTGACGTGCACCGGCGCATCGACGATGGACGTCGCTCCCAGAATGCCCAGACGCGCACCGTTGGCGGCCTTGCGACCGGGGGCCAGCGTTGGCAGGTCTTCGCGCTCGTACTTGTCGCGCACGTTGACCTGCGGAAGCGTGGCGGGTTGCGCTTGTGTTTGCGTTTGCGCTTGTCCCGAAGTCTCTGTGCTGGATTGCGCCATAGCGGGCGAAGCGGCGCTTACCGCGATGAGCGCGAGCACGATGAAGTTGAGCCGAGGCTTGAAAGCTGAGCGAGATGGCATGACCAAAAACCTTTGGAAGATGAGTACAGAAAGGAAGAAGTGCTGAGCGAAGTGCTGGGCGGTTAGCTGGCTTTATTTTTTTGACGCATGGCCAGCCCACCGAAGAACAAGGCAAGCAGCGCGCACAGGCCTTCGAACAGCAAGAAGTTGAGGTGATGGGTCTTGACGGCCACGCCGCCGAACAAAGCAGGCGCAGCCGCATACAGCAAGGCAAGCGCAGGAATCAGCACGTTGCAGACCGCCGCAAACCACAGCAAGGGAATGGCGGCTCGCTGCGTACCCAGTCGCCACGCCAACGCCACGCTGCCGAACAGCAAGACATAGAAAGTCCACTGATGAACGCTGTCGATGTCGGCCACATGCGGGGCGAGCAGACGTGATGCGAACAACGTCGCAGGCAGTGCGGCAGCGCAACCCACGCACACACCCAGGGTGGCACCGGACAGGATGCGCACATGGCGCGGCCGCTCCTCGATCTCGCGCGTCTTGCGCATGCGCTTGGTGCGGGTCTCGATCCACAGCAGATTGCCGGTGTAGAAAATCAGCGCGCCGCTCAGCCCCAGCAGCACATAGAGCACACGCACGGGATTGCCGCCAAAGCTGCCGAAATGCAGTGAGAAGAAACTGACAAGCGATGCACTCAGCGCGCTGCTTTTGTCGCCGGGGAAATAGATGCGGTCGTAGAGTTCGCCCGTTCCCGCATGCACAAAGCCAAAGCCGTATTGCGCGCCGCGCTTGAAATGCATGTCGTCATTGCCCGCAACCATCACACGCACCCGCTTGCTGCCCAAGCCCACATACTCCAGCGTCTGCGGCTCGAACCCCGGAGCCTGCTCGCGTACCTTGCGCAGGAGTTCGGTCGGCGGCAGCCATTGCGATCTGTCCACTTCAGGGTGCTTGATGCTGTCGCGCTGCACGGTGGCCTGCAAACCGTCGCGGTAGATGAACTTGTCCTGCGCGTCGTAGATCCAGTCATGCAGACCGAATACGGCTGCGCTCAACGCAATGACGATATGGAACGGCAAACTGGCAACGCCGAGCAGGTTGTGCACGTCGAGCCACATGCGCTTGAGGTTCGGGCCGATGCGCAGATAAAAAAGGTCCTTCACCAACGATGGCAACAGCACGACGATGCCCGACACCAGCGCCAGCGCATACAGCAGCGACACCACACCGATGATCCGCTCGGCCCATTCCAGCGGAATCGGCAGGCCGCCCTTGCGATGCAGATAGTCCACAAAATTGCCGCTGTTGTCGGGCTCTTTGACGATGTCGGCTTCGCGCACCTTGCCGTCGCGCTGCAGCTCGAACCACTCTTCGCTCTCGCGGGTCGACAGACGCATCAACGGCGTCTGGCTGTCCGCATTCGGCAAGCGCAGGCTGAGCCGCCCCTTGGCTTCAGGATGCTGAGCGAGGAACTGCTTGAACGATTCGTCGATGTCGTTGCTCACATCGGCTTTGGAGACGGCGGGCTGCGTCCATTGCCGGATCTCGGGCTCCAGCATCGAGAACGCACCCGCGTAAAAAGCGATGAACAGCAGGAGGCCGCAGACAATTCCCACCCAACTGTGCACGGCCAGGTAGTCGCGCAGAATCTGTGCCTTGATCTTCATTGCAGCACCCACCACAGTCCGGCGGCAAGAAGATTCGCGCCCACGAGCCAGACAATGCAACGCAAGCGCGTGCTCGTCAGAAAAACCAGCGAAAGAACCGTGCACCACAGCGGCGCAACCATCCACATCGAGACCTGATCGCGTGCTGGCGCAAACGCAGGTCCGAGGCCCGAGTACATGACCAGCCAACTGATCCAGAGCGACAGCGGAAAGCCCAGCAACAGCCCCGCCACACCCTTGAAGAACAGATGGCGCGAAGCCGAGGCTCCACGCAGCTCGTCGCCACTGTCCTCATGAATCACTTCGCCGCTCATGCCTTGACTCGCTTTTTCTTGGGCGCGTGATACCAGCTCACACAAGGCACGGCGAGGATCAACAACGCGAGCGTGCAGGAAATCGCTTCGGCAAGTCCTAATCCCGCGCGCACGAATGCGACAACGCTGGCAATGAAGAAGGCGGCCCCCACCAGAAAGCCGCCTGCCCCACGCAGTCGAGTGTCAAATCGAGGTGCCGCCAAACATAGAAACCATCCGGACACGATGGCGGTCACCCAACCCAAAATAAGCATTTGCCGCTTCACAATATTTTACAGGAAGGCAAATGATATTCGTTTGCATTAACAATTTCCACCGAAATGTTGCTCGCACGCGTCGCCAACCCGCGTCCATCTCGCGACGTCGTACTGTCGATCCGGGCTCTATTGCAAACACTCACTCACGGCGCAGATTGCATCCATGAACAAAGTGCCCGCGTTCAACGGATCAGACGATCTCCAGCAGCGCCACACGCGCCAGAAAGAAGTCGCGCGCTTTTTCCCGGTCCTGTGTTTTCAGATCACCGATGTCCAGTTGGCCCTCGTCCAGATCGCTGTAGCCCATGGACCAATTCAGAAACTGCCGATGGCCTTCGTCCTGCGCCACATGCAGAACGGTGAAATCGGTATGACGCCGGTCTCGCTTCAGGTTCTCGGTCAATGCATCGATGGCCGCAGGTGGACCTTCGATGTACTGGGCAAATCGCTCACCATCAAACACCAGCACTCCGGTGATGCCGTTCGCGGCGTTGAACGTGCGCGCAGTCTTGATGATGTCCGACACACAACTGGCGTTGGCATCGGAGGCCAGGCGGCTCACGTACAGAAGCGATTGGAGTGGGTGGGTCATGGAACTGGAGGGCATCCCCTGCCGAGATGGGTTGCGCTGGGCAAAGAGCGAATGCTCCGCGTTCCATCCTATCAGTGCAGGGGCCAAAGCAGCAGCCGACGAGCCACTCGTTTCATCCGTTCATACCCTTGGCTTCTCGTTCATGACGTCGTGTTTGCAGTGCTCACCGGACTTGGGCGATAGAACGGCTTTTCGCCCAACACGGTCGCCCTGTGCATCACGCGGCGGTGCGGCAGATAGTTGGCGCAGGCATAGTGCTGCGTGATGCGGTTGTCCCAGAACGCAAGGTCGTGCCGCTTCCAACGCCAGCGCACCACGAACTCCGGCTTGGCCACATGCGCAAACAGTTGGCGCAGCACGGCATCGCTTTCACTCGCGCCCAGTTCGACGATGCGCGTGGTGAAGCCCTCGTTCACGAAGAGCGCCTGCTGTTCCGTTTCAGGATGGGTGCGGATGACGGGATGCAGCACGGGCTTGTGCTTGTCGCGCGCGGCTTCCCAGCGCACGCGTTCTTCGGGCGTGCGTGCAAAGCGCCAGGCAGGGAAGGATTTCAGAAAATCGTGCTCCGCGTGCAAGCCTCCCAGCAGACGCCGATAAGGAACCGACAACGCCTCGAAAGCCGCACTGTTGCTGGCCCAGAGCGTGTCTCCGCCCGTTGGCGGCAAATGCTGCGCTGAAAGAATGGCGGCTTGCGCGGGCGCTTCGGTGAAGGTGATGTCGGTGTGCCAGTTGTCGTTGTCGGGCGGGTTGTCGTCGTCGGTATCGAGCACGATGATCTCCGGCACCTCGGGCACATGGCGGTAGACCGGATGGATATGCAGCGCGCCAAACCGCGCGGCCAATGCACGTTGCTGCTGCGGTGTGATCGGCTGGTTCTCGAAGAACAGCACCTGGTGCCTGAGCAGCGCTGCATGCAGCTCGTCGCGCTGAGCGTTCGTGATTTCGCGGGTCAGGTCGATGCCGTGAATGAGGGCTCCCAACGCGGGGCCGAGGATCTGGATTTCCATGTTGCGCTGAACGTTGTTGTTCTGTGGGTGTCTTGGGATTGCAGCGAGTGTGCTGCGCGATGCGTCCCGCCGTTGCTTGTTTTTCGCATGTGCACATGCGAATTGCGCGCATGCGAAACAGCGTGTTCTTTCTAGACTCGCAAACATCCAGCCATTCATTCAACGACACATCCAACCGGGGGAACCACATGACCACATCCATCAACCGCACACGTCGCCACATTTCCGCCGCACTGGTTCTTGCATCGGCGCTGGGCGCTGCCACAAGCCTGCCGGTGCAGGCAGCCGGAGCAAAAGAAGTGGTCATCGGTTATCAGGACATGGTGCTGCCGTGGCGCTATGCGCAGGAAACGCAGGCCGTGGAAAAGGCCACGGGCTACAAGATCACCTACCGCAAACTGGGCAGCGGCGCAGAGATCACCCGCGCGCTCGCCAGCGGTGCCATCCAGATCGGAGAGGCTGGCTCGTCGCCATTCGCTGCCGCGCTTTCGCAAGGTGTGCCGATCCAGATCTTCTGGGTGGCCGACAACATCAACAACGCCGAAGCGCTGGTCACACGCAAGGGCAGCGATGTGAAATCGCTCGCGGATCTGAAGGGCAAGAAGATCGGCATTCCCTACGTATCCACCAGCCATTTCCACGCACTGGTGGCCTTGCAGGCTGCGGGCGTGAACCCCAAGGATGTGAAGATTCTCAACCTGCGCCCACCAGAAATCCTTGCCGCATGGGAGCGCGGTGACATCGATGCAGCCTTCGTCTGGGACCCGGTGCTCGCCAAGATCAAGCAGAACGGCGAAGTGCTCACGACGTCAGGCCAGATCGCCGCACAGACCGGCAAAGCCACATTCGATGCGCTGGCCGTTCGCAATGATTTCGCCAAGAACAACGACGCATTCCTCCAGCAATTCGTGAAGGTGCTGGGCGAAACCGACAAGCGCTACAGCGCCAATCCAAACGCCTGGACCGCAGATTCCGCCGAAGTCAAAGCCATCGCCAAGTGGTCTGGTGCCGAGCCCGCCAGCGTGCCCGACAGCCTCAAACTCTACGCCTTTGTCTCGCCCGCCGATCAGGCCAGTGCGCAGTGGCTGGGCGGCGGCAAGACTTCGGTCGTCGCGCAATCGCTGCAGGCCACGGCCCAGTTTCTGCAAGCACAAGGCTCGGTGCAGCAAGTGCTGCCCGACTACTCGGTCGGCGTGAACGATACCTGGGTGCGCCGTGCCGCGCAGTGACGGGGCAGGACTTGCAGTGCGCGGATTGTCCGTGCGCTACGAAGGTTCGCCTGCGGGCAACGTGCAGTCATTGGCGCTGCACGATGTGAACCTCGACATGGCACGCGGCGAGTTCGTCGTCGCGGTCGGTGCATCCGGCTGCGGCAAAACCACCTTGCTCAACTGCATTGCGGGTTTCACCGCACCATCGACGGGCAACATCCATTGGGATGGAAAACCGGTGGTCGACGCAGGTGCCGAGCGCGGCGTGGTGTTTCAAAAACATGCGCTGCTGCCTTGGCTCAACGTGATCGACAACGTTGCGCTCGGTCTGCGCTTGCGGGGCATTCCGCGCATCGAGCGCCTGCGCACTGCCCATGAACAGTTGCTGCACGTGGGCTTGGCGGATCGCGCCAAAGCCTATCCGTGGCAGCTCTCCGGCGGAATGCAGCAGCGCGTGGGCATCGCGCGTGCGCTGGCAAACGATGCCAATCTGCTGCTCATGGACGAGCCCATGGGCGCGCTCGACGTGTTCACGCGCGAGTCGCTGCAGGAGCTGATTCTCAAGCTCTGGGCCGAAGAACAACGCGCAACGCGTCGCACGGTGTTCCTCATCACGCACGATGTGGAAGAAGCACTGTTCCTCGCCACGCGCATCATCGTGATGAGCCCTCGCCCCGGCCGCATCACCGACAGTCTGGATGTGGACTTTGGTCGCCGCTATCTCGCGGGAACCCCTGCGCGCGAAGTCAAGTCCCACCCTGAATTCATCGCCATGCGCGAGCGGCTCATGCAGGCGATTTCCGGCGCTTCGGCAGCCATTGCCTGACGCATGAAAACAAGAAGAGAACAGACATGTCCGTCACCGCACTCTCCCTGCTTGCCCGCACAACGTCATGTGACTGCGACAGTGAAACCGAGTCCGAAAGGGGCACTTCCGTGAAAGCGGCCGAATCATCGAGCGACATCCCGGCAGTCGCTCCCTACCGGTCGCTGCGCACCAGCCCCAAGCGCTGGTGGAGCGTTCTGTGCGTGGCAGCGTGGCTCGCCCTCTGGTGGCTGGCCACGGAGCTGCGTTGGGTTCCGCCCTTGTTCCTGCCGCCGCCCGAAGCCGTGCTCAAGGCTTTCGGCCAGGCATGGCGCGGCGACATTCAGGGCGGCGATGCACTCTGGGTGCATGCGCAATGGAGCAGCCTGCGCGTGTTCGGTGCGTTCGTGCTCGCGGTGATCACCGCAGTGCCGGTAGGCATTGCGATGGGCGTCAACCGCTGGGCGCAGGTGGTGCTCGATCCGCTGCTGGAGTTCTACCGCCCATTGCCGCCGCTTGCCTATCTTCCGCTCATCGTTATCTGGCTGGGCATTGACGAGGCCTCCAAATGGCTGCTGATCTATCTGGCGTGTTTCGCACCGATTGCGCTGGCCGCTCGCGCAGGCACGCGCAACGCCACCGCCGAGCAGATCAATGCCTTGCGATCACTCGGTGCAACGCGCTGGCAGATGCTGTTTCATGTGATCGTGCCTGCTGCCTTGCCCGACATTCTGGTCGGCCTGCGCATCGCCATGGGCTTTGCCTGGACCACGCTCGTCGCCGCCGAAATGGTGGCCGCCACGCAAGGCCTCGGACAGATGGTGCTCAACGCTTCCAACTTTCTGCGCACCGATATCGTGGTGATGGGCATTTTCGTGATCGGCGCGATTGCGCTCACGTTGGATGCTTTGCTGCGCAAGATCGAACAGTGGCTGCTGCCGTGGCATGGACGCTGATGCGTCTCAGCCACGCGAGCGATTCAAGCCGACGCCACAAAAAGCCAGAATCCCCGCCAACAAGGCCAGTGCCGTCCAACCTGTCGCAGGCACAGGCGTGGCAACGCTCACCACCGGAATCGCCGAAACCAGCAGGTCTGCAGTAGCGTCTTGCGCAGGTGTCAGGTTCTGCGCGTTCGTCACGTCCGCTGTCGCAATGCGGTCGCTGTAGTTTCCGGCAGCGGTGGCGCTGACTTCCAGCACCGATGTACAGGTTTGCCCTGCCGTCAACGAACTGCTTGCCAAGCTCAGCGTCCCATCGGCAGGCGCCGCGAGCGTACCGGTGCAGTTGTTGCTGATCACCGTCCCTGTGAACTTCAGGTTGGCAGGCAGCGCGTGGACATAAGCCAGGTTGGACACGACAGGCAGAGCCGGAGCGGGTGTGCAGCCGACAGGTGCCTGCAAGGTGACGGTCAACTGCGTGGTCTTCCCCACCAGAATGCTGGCCGGATTGAACTGCATGCTCATGCTCATTCTGGGGTCATCCGCAGCGCTGGCGGGCGTCACCATTACGCTGTTGTTGCAGGCGTCGCGTGTGGTGAAGTAGCTGCGTCCGCCCGATGTCACTTCGGGGGCGCTGAAGTTGCCTCCATTGGGCAGGCCATTCACCAGCACATTGGGGCCCTGCGCGCCGTAGATGCTTGCTGGAGCTGTCCAACTGGCACCACCATTCGTCGATTCGACATACCACAGGTCTTTCTCCAGCGCCGCTGTGGTGTTGTAGTCTGCGAAGTTGTAGTACGTGCCCAGCACGCCACTCACATTCAAGGTGCGGCCCGCGTTGTAGACCAACGCGTGCGCAGTGCCCGCAGGCAAAGGCGTGGTTTCTGCATAGCCGGTGCCAGTGAAGAGGTTGGCTTCCAATGTCTGTTTGGGATTGCTCGCATCCACCGCCGGGCGAGGCGTTGTGGTGGGGGGCGACGCTGTGGTGTTGACTCCATAACGCCCCAGATTCCCGCCCACCGATCCCACCAATGCACCGGCCTGCGTCACATGCCGCAAATAGATGAATGGCCCGTCATCCATGCCGAAGACACCGATGTGAAAGCGGCCAGGAGCCGATGCGGTGCCACAGGTGGTCGTCGGCAGCGGCCCCAGAGGCTGCACGCTCAGGTTGTTGGGATCGACGCCAATGCGCCAGACACTGGTGTTGTAGCTGTACCAGTTGTGCCCACCCGTCTGATTCAGGTGCCACACCGCCATGCGCCATTCCCCACCCACTTGGGACACCCGCACGAACGTGGCAATGGGTTCCGCCGCGGGCATCGCTTGCGCGCCGCAGGCAATCTTCCAATAGTCGGTCGGCGGCTGCAAAAGTCCCTGCGTCGTGAAGTGAATGCCGTCGGACGAGGTCGCGTGGACCATCTTGCTGACATAGGAGTCAGCGCCATTCTTGATGGCCCAAAGGTGATACAGCCCATCGGTGCCCTGCACCACGGTATTGCGCAAGCCGCTGCCCGTGGTCTGCGTTCCCAACGGAACGCCATCCAGCGTGACCGCCACCGTATTGGTTGAAAAGACGACCGGTGCTGCATGCACCGGCTCAACCAAAGACATCAATGACACCAGAGACAGACATGCAAGCATCAACGCGGGCTGACGGTTTGGGGCAATGTGGTGGAACAGCAAGCTTGTCTCCCGGCATGATCTGATTCTTGGGCTCCCCATGGACTTCATGGATGACCGCAAGTTGGATCATAAGGATTGCCATCCCGCAAATCATGGGCATTAACTATCGATCATCGACCCGCCATCCACTCCTTTACTCGGCATATCGACGCCACGGCAGCCACCACCACATACCCAGGGCTTCGGGCAACAGGCTCAAACCGGCACGCCAATCACGATGGTGCCCGTGTAGCCCTTGGCGACGGACCCGTCCAACACTGGCGTCTGCTGCGTGATCTGGGCGGTGGTGTTGTCGCCGAACACGTTGTCGGATGCAATCGAAATCTGCGACAAGTTGCGCACGCTGGCGGTATAGCCAGTGGCGTTGTTGTAGACCGTCGTGCAGATGTCCTTGGGCAGCGCCATCTGCGAGGTGAGTATCTTGTTCTTGTAGCTCGTGGCCTTGGCAAGACTCGGGTAGACCTCGAAATGGATGTGTGGCCAGCGACCCGAATAGCAGCCGGGGACGATGGTCTCGAACGTCAGTTGACCGGCGCTGTCCGTCACCTGCACACCGCGCAGATAGTTCTCCTTGAGCAAGTCGCTGGCATACAGCGTGTACTCGCCATCACGCGTGCAATGCCAGATATAGACCGCATAACCTTCGAGTGCCGCGCAGTTGGCGTTGCTGTTGACCACCTTGATGGTGAGCGTGAGCGGCACGCCTTGTGCGGTGCCGGTGGCGCTGCCAAAGCTGCTGCGGATGTCGCTGCGCACGACACCAGTGCTCGACAGCACATTGGCGACCGTGCCGTTGGCTGAGTTGGAGCCATCGCCCGGATAAGGACCTTCGGTTTCCTGCGGATCGGCAATGCACGACGAAGTGGTGGTATTGGTGTTGGTGTTGGTATTCGTCGTTGTCGAGGTGCTTGTGTCGGTAGTGGCAGTCGTGCTGCCGGTCGTGGTTCCGGTCGTGGTGCTCCCCGTGCTGGTGCTGCCGCTCGAATCGGTGGAGCTGGTACTGCTGTCTCCGCCTCCGCCGCATCCGCCGATCAGCGCGAAGGTGCCGCTTGCCAGCAAGCTGCCGAGAAGCAGGCGACGACGTGGATCGCGCAGTGCGTCCACCATCAAATCCTGCTGCAGGCCACCGTCGTGGTGTGAGTGTTCGTCGTCATCATGGTGCATGGTCTGGTCCTCCTTCTGTTCCATTTCAACTGGGTCGTTGGCGATGAACTCTAGGGAGCACTTGTCACGGGCGTTTGCCCTTGTGTGTCAGGGCTGACAAAAAGCGCAAAACCGGCGTGGCTATACTGCGCGAGCGTCCTACGCCTATCTCATCATGGACCTTCATTCCCGCATCCTCGTCGTCGACGATGACTCCGAACTGCGCAGCCTGATCACGGGCTTTCTCTCCCACCACGGCTACCAGGTTGCCAGCGCCGTGGACGTAGCCGACATGCGCGCGCAACTGGCGCGCGACGCCTTCGACCTGATCA
This sequence comes from Diaphorobacter sp. HDW4B, assembly GCF_011305535.1. Taxonomy (GTDB): domain Bacteria; phylum Pseudomonadota; class Gammaproteobacteria; order Burkholderiales; family Burkholderiaceae_C; genus Diaphorobacter_A. Next base: position 3,675,164 of record NZ_CP049905.1, on the reverse strand, counting down.
TTCTCGACGTGATGATGCCCGGCGAAGACGGCCTGTCTGCCGCGCAGTCGCTCACCGATGCGCCCGATGCCCCAGCCGTGGTGATGCTGAGCGCGCTGGGTGCCGACACCGACCGCATCGTCGGGCTTGAGGTCGGCGCGGACGACTACCTCGCCAAGCCCTGCAATCCACGCGAACTGCTGGCGCGCGTGCGCGCCGTGCTGCGGCGCAGACGCGGCGGTGCGCAGCGCCACATGCGTTATGAGTTCGGCGGCTGGGTGCTCGATCTGGGTCGCCACAGTCTGCGTGATGCGGACGGCATCGCGATCCATCTGTCCGATGGCGAATTCGCGCTGCTGCAGACGCTGGTCGAGAATCCCGGCAAGGTGCTGAGCCGCGACACGCTGCTCGACATGGTGCGCGGTGACGACACCGATGTGGCGGTGTTCGATCGCGCCATCGACAGCCAGATCAGCCGTCTGCGCCGCAAGCTCAACACCCGCACCGACGACACGCTGATCCGCACCGTGCGCAACGAAGGCTATGTGCTGGTGCCCGAGGTGTCGCTGCGATGATGCCCGCGTTGTCCCGCTGGGGCCTGCGCGCCCGCATCCTCGCCCTGCTGGCCGTTGCCGTGCTGCTGACCACGGGCTTGTCCGCGCTGCTGCTCATGCCCAATGACCATCGTCCGCCCGGCCCGCGCGACATGATGATGTCGGACGAATCGGACAACCGGCGGCCACCGAATGCGCCCTACATGAGCGGCCCCGGCCCCGAACCTCGCTCTGGTCCAGGTCCCGGAGATCGCAGGGACGACCGCCCTCCTCCATCCGCCCGCGTGCCCGCATCGCGTCTGATGTGGGTCGCGCTGATCGGCCTCACCGCCCTGCTTCCGCTGGGCTGGTTGCTGGCCTCTTCGTGGACGCATTGGCTTGCTCGACTGACCGAATCGACGCGGCAATTCGGCACCGCACGTCCATCCGCCAAGCTTCCCGAGACCGGAGCCGCCGAACTGCGTGATGCCGCTCAGGCCTTCAACGAGATGCACGAGCGCGTGGGTCGGCAGTTGCACGACCGCACGCAGATGGTGGGCGCGATGGCACATGATCTGCGCACGCCTCTCACGCGCCTTGCGTTCCGGCTGGAAGAGCTCGACGAGCCACTGCGCAGCCGCGTGGAAACCGACATGCGAGAGATCAACATGATGATCTCGGCCGCCATGGAATTCATCCGCGACCAAAGCATGCAGCGCAGCCACGAGCGCCTCGACATGCGCCTGCTGGTGGAAAGCGTGGCCGACGATCTGATCGACATGGGCCACGACGTGCAAGTGGAACCGGGCAGCCCGATCACGTTGACGGCCGACCCGCTGGCACTCAAACGCGTCATCGCCAACCTGCTGGACAACGCGCTCAAATATGGTCAATCGGCCCGCGTGCGTCTGGCCGCAGCAGACGGTCAATGCAGCATACAGATCGACGACGAAGGCCCCGGCATCCCCGACGCACTGCTCACCCGCGTGTTCGAGCCCTTCTTCCGTGTCGAAGCCTCCCGCAACCGGGAAACCGGCGGCATGGGTCTCGGCCTCGCAGCGGTGCGTGCCATCGTGGTCGAACATGGTGGCGATGTACGAATTGCCAACAAAAAAGGTGGCGGCTTAAGAGCCACGGTGCAACTTCCGCTCGGAATCGAAAAAAGAAACGACCCTGAGTAAGCAGTGAATTGAACTACAGACTTCGCAGCGTGCAGGGCCTACCAATCCCCAGCCCCAATGACGAGACGGGCCCTCAGGCTAGGCGTGAAGCCGCAGACAGTACTCATGTACGGCAAGGCTTCGACAACGACGCATGAGGGCCTGTATCGTCACCCCCACACGACCGACCAACCAATAGACCAAACAAGAAACAAACAAAAAAGACCGAACATGCATGCACATGTTCGGCCATTAAATACCTTGGAAATGAAAGAAATACCCAGCGCGACTTAGAACGTATGGCGGATGCCGAATTCCACGCCGTCGCTGTTGCCACCCGGCGTCTTCACAGCCTGACCGAGGTTGTAGTTGACACCGTTGCCCTTGTTGTCGATGCGCGCGATGTGGCCGTAGAGGGCTGTGCGCTTGGACAAATCATAAACATAGCCGAGTGCCAGATGCTGCGCATCGTTGGCCACACCGCTGGCGTTGACGCGCGAGTAAGCCACGCGCACATGACCTTGACCGAGGGGAATGCGGGCACCGACCAGAGCGCTCTTGGTCGAGGTGCTGCCCACCTTGTTCTGGTTCCACAGCAGCATCAGCTGCGCGACACCGAAGTCATACGAACCGCCGATGTTGGTCTGGCGCAGATCGCCCAGCGACGAGATTTCCGTCTTCGTCGTTGCCACTGCCACGTCCACCGGACCGGACTTGTAGCCCACGCGAATGCCCAGTGCACGGCCATCGTTCTTGGTCGGGCCGCTGGCGGAATTTTCGCCGAAGGCATACATCAACTGGCCGTAGACACCGCCCATCTTGGGCAGGTGGTAGCCCACGGAGTTGGACGCACGCACGTTGGTGATGCGCGCCGCGCTCTGCACGGGATAGAACAGGAACGACGAGCTGCCGATGCCGTTGGTGCCGAATGGGCTGAACGCGGACAGGTTCCAGAAGCCAGGCACATAGTCGCGGCCCAGACGCACTTCACCCCAGTTGTCGTCCATCAGGCTGACAGTGGCGCGGCGGCCGAATGTGAGGCCACCCGAATTGGATGCGCCGCTGGGTTGGTTGTTGGCGTTGGTGCTGCCGCCGGTTCCGACGTCAGGGTTGATCGCCGCTTCCATCCAGAAGCCTGCCTTCAAGCCGCCGCCCAGATTTTCGACACCGCGAAAACCGATACGGCTGGACTGGTTGCCGTCCGTACCCAAAATGTTCACCGAACCGTTGCCACTGCTGCGCAGATGGGCGACGTTGGTGTCGACAATGCCGAACAGGGTGACGGTCGATTGGGCGTATACGGCCGTACCGCCCATCGCCAGCGCGGCGCAGGCGGCCACGCGAGTGATCTTTTTCATGCTGGAACGTCTCCATTGAATTGTTGCAGGACATCTGCCGAGCGCAGTCTAGGAAGACCGGCTGTCAGTTAGCTGTCAACTATTCAAGTAGAAACACTGATACCTAAACTCAAAAGAATTCGCGTACAAGCGGAACGTCAACTTCGCTTCATACGCAAGGTGCAGTGAAGAATCTCCAGAGGGAAAAGTAGCGCGGTACCATAACGGATGACGTTTCCCACGCATCGGTAAAACCGTGCTCAAAGCCGATGTGATCCCCCCGTCACAGATATGTCTTGATGTGCTGCTAGTGACGCAAAGCCCACGCTTTTCAATGTGTTCGCGACACACGCTCCAGCCACCAGAGCAAAGCCGCGCCCAGCGCCAACACGCCCACGCCCACCAACGCACCCGTTCGCACATAGGCCAGCGAAGACCACAGCATGTAGCCGCAAACGCCTGCAAACAGCAGCGGGACAACGGGATAGAACGGCACGTGAAAAGGCCGCTCGGCATGCGGCTCGCGCACACGCAGCACGATGAGCGCGAGTGTGGAAAGCAGAAAGAACAACCAGAACACGGGCGCGGTGAAATCCACCATGGTCTGAAAGCCGCTGCGCATGTGGTCGCCCAGCACGATGAGCAGCAACGCGCAGATCGACTGCGCATACAGCGCCACGCTCGGCACACCGCGCGCCTGTTGCCAGCGGCCCAGAAAGGCGAGCGCCGACCAGTCACGCCCCACGGCGAAATTGGTGCGAGCGCCGACGATCATCGTCGCGTTCATCGATGTGATCGCCGCCACGGCCACCATCAGCGCCATCACCCATTGGCCCGCCGGGCCGAACGCGCGCGCCAGCAGATCGGCGGCCACGGCCTGGCTTTCCGCCATGCCTGCCAGCCCCAGTCCACTCAGGTAAGCCCAGTTCACGCCCACGTACAACAACGTAATCAAGCCAATGCTGATGACCAGCGCATGCAGCATGCGTTTGCGCGAGCCGCGCATCTCCGCGCTGAGGTAGGCCGCCTCGTTCCAACCACCGTAAGTGAGCAGCACAAACACCATCGCCAGGCCCCACATGCTGGAGCCACTGCCTGCGGTCTGCACAGACTCGACCACGCGAAGATCACCGCCGCCGCTGCCGTTGCCACTGCTCAGCCAGAGAGCTGCCACGATCACCAGCACCAGACCCAGCACTTCGGCCAACGTCAACCAGCTTTGCGTGGACGCGCTGGCCTGCAATCCACGCAGATTCAACCAGGTCAGCACCACCAGCGCCAGCGCTCCCCAGATCGCTGAACTGTGCTCGGTGCCCAGCGGCAGCAGGGCACTCATATAGTCGCCAAACACAAAACCCAGCAGCGCAATCGAGCCCGTGGTGATGACGGAAAACCGCGCCCATGCAAACAGAAACGCCACGCGCCTGCCATAAGCGCGCAGCAGAAAATGGTAGTCACCACCCGCATGCGGCCATGCTGCAGCAAGCTCGGCATAGCACAGTGCGCCCAGCAAGGAGATCGCACCGCCCAGCAACCATGCCCACATCATCGCGCTGGCCGATCCGCTGAATTGCGCGACCAGCGACGGCGATTTGAAGATGCCCGCACCGATCACGATGCCGACAATGATCGCCACCGCATGCCGCAGATTCAGCGCAGGCTGCGGCTGATCAGCGCGCGTCGTCATTGCCACCACCATCGTCTTCAACGGCACGCACGGCCGCTTTCATTGGTCGCCCAACGTCTGCACCTCGTCCAGCCGACTGGTGGTCGCACCATTGATGGCAGGGGCCTCGCCCATCCGTTGCGCAGTGAACGGCTGGGCTCGCGCGCCCGCACCAACACCTTCCACCGTACCTTCAATGCGGTCATCGCTCACCTTGCCGTTGAATTGCCGCAGCACGCCCCGCGCATCGGTGAACGCAAACTGCACGGCATCGCCACGCAATTGCGTCTCGCGCAGCGTGGTCTCCATCTTGTCGAAAACCGCCTTGCCCTTGAATTGCTGGAACGTCTGGTCCATCGTCAACTCGATCGGCGTTTGACCCGACCAGCGCAGTTGCCACTTGCCGCCCACGTTCGCAGGCACGATCCACAGATGCACCGACGAAGAGCCCATGGAAGAGGTCTCTTCCGGCTTCCAGTCACCCATGCGAAAGTCGTGCGAGACCACACGCGTGCCGGGTTTGAGCGACAGAATTTTGGGACGCAGCCGCAGGTTCAACTCGGGCAGCAGATACATGGTGATGACCGTGGCGCGCGCAAAATCCATCTCGAAGATGTCGGCCTTCTCGAACGTCGCACGCTCCTGCAGACCGGCCTCCTGCGCACGCCGTTTGGACAGCTCGACCATCTCCGGGTTGTACTCCACGCCATGCGCGCGCGTGCCTTCGCGCGCTGCAGCCAACACGATTTTTCCGTCACCCGATCCCAGGTCGATCACATAGTCCTGCGGCGTCACATGGGCCAGCCGCAGCATGCGCAAAACGGGCACATCGGGCGTGGGTATCCAGATCACATCCTTGCCGGGCTGCCCACGCCTTGGCTCGTAAGGTGATGAAGCAGCAGCCGATCCGCTCTGCTGGGCCTGCGCCAGACCGTGCGATCCAAACGTGACGCTGGCCAGCGCCAGAAGAACATGACGGCGATGCGCCACGTGCGAGGGAGTATCTGAAGACATGGTTCTTCTCCATGGTCAGGCAACCGAGGGAGCCTCTGCACGAATCGATCCAATGCGCGCAGAGATTTCCTGGTGAAGAACGGGCCAACGCACACCGCGCGGCCCGCGCGGTTGGCGTTGACAGTCTCTGTTGTCTGATGCGTTATGCGCCAACGCCTGCCCCACCTTAAACCATGAAAAAATACACACCTATAGCCAAGGTGTATCGCACGTGAGCGAATGCCTGCTCAACGCTGCGGCATGTCCTTTTCCGTATAGCAAAGGCTCACGGTCGCATCGACAGGAATCGGCGGCATGCTGGCGTTCCATGCTTCCCACGCGCTGATCATGGCGGCAAGGCGCTGTGGCTGGATCGCGGCCATGTTGGCCCGCTCGCGCTCGTCGCTGCGCAGATTGAAAAGATAGTCGATGCCATCGACACGCAGATACTTCCAGTCGCCTTCGCGCATCGCACGTTGCCCGCGATGGTTCATGCGCCAGAACAGCGGGCGGTCTGCCATTGTCGAATCTGTCGATTGCGCAAGCCGCCCGGCAAGCGACTGCCCATCGAGCGGGTAATCCGCATGCGCTGCCGCACCGCCCAGATCGAGCATGGTGGCAGACCAATCCATGGTCATGCAGGTCTGCTCGCTCACCTGACCGGGCGCGATGCTTCGCGGCCAATGTGCAATCCACGGCACGCGGATGCCGCCTTCGGTGAGGTCCATCTTGCCGCCGACCAACGGCCAGTTGTCGGAGAAGCGCTCGCCGCCGTTGTCGCTGGTGAACACAATCAATGTGTCTTCCAGCAAGCCTTGCGCTTCGAGCGTGCGGACGATGCGGCCAATGCCTTCGTCCATGTGATGGATCATGCGCCGATACGCATCGACATGGCCGCCATGCAGGTGGTAGATCGCCTGCTTGTTGTCGACCAGCTCGCGCGAGAGCGCTTCGTCGTCGCGTGTTTCCCAGGGCCAGTGCGGTGCGGTGTAGTGAACGCTCAGAAAGAAAGGCACATCGCCTTTGGCACCGGCTGCCTTGCGCTCGATCCAATCCACCGAGCGATCGGTGATGAGATCGGTGAGATAGCCTTCCTGGCGCTTTTCTTCCTCGCCGAACCACAGGTCGTGCTGCCCTCCAGCGCCGCAGTGGGTAAAGTAATCCACACCGCCGGACATGGGGCCGAAGAACTCCTCATAGCCCGATTTCAGCGGACCAAAATGGGGCGGATAACCCAGATGCCACTTGCCCATCAACGCCGTGCGATAACCCGCATCGCGCAGCAGCGATGGCAAGGTGGGATGACTGGGCGGCAGGCCCAGCTCCGCATTTCCGCGCGTGTTGGTGCGAATCGGCTCTTCCGCCGCGCCGCGCAGACGGTACTGATAACGTGCCGTCATCAACGCAAAACGCGTGGGTGAGCAAACGGGCGAATTGGAATAGCCCTGCGTGAATTTCAAGCCTTGCTGCGCCAGTCGATCCAACTCGGGCGACACCGGTCCAAAACTCGCATCGCGCCCACCGTAGCAGCCCAGGTCCGCGTAGCCCAGATCATCGGCCACGATGAAGACGACATTGGGGCGCTTTTGCTTTTCAGTATGCATGGTGCGAAATCGGATCAGGGGCGATAACCGGATTCGCGAATCACCGGCTCCCATTGCTTGCGATAAGCGGCAAGGCGCTCGCGCGTTTGCGCGGCAGAACTCACGACCGGGTCAAGATTGCTGCCACGAAACAGCTTGACGGTGTCCGGGTCGCGCATGATTTTCTGGATGGCTTCGGCGTATTTCTGCACCTGCTCGGGTGGCATGGACTTGGGCGCAAACACCGTGTTCCAGCCTTCTGCGCTCAGGTTCACACCGGCTTCCTTGAGCGTCGGCACTTTGGGAGTCGCCGGATGGCGCTGCTCGCCGGACACCGCCAGAATGCGCAGCTTGCCCGCCTCATGTTGCGGCAGCAGAACGTCAAGCGTATCGACCGCGACCGGCACCTGCCCACCGATCAGATCGGTGATCAGCGGACCGGAGCCCTTGTAGCCAATGGCCTCGGCCGTCACCCCCGCTTTCTTGCCCAGCATGAGCGCAAAGAAATGCGGCAGACTGCCCGTGGCCGGGACGCCGATGTTCGCGCTCTTGGGATTGGCCCGCAGCCAGGCCAGCATGTGCGACAGCTCCTGCACCGGAACAGCGGTGGACACCGCCACGCCGAACACATAGCTGTTGACCTCGCTGACCGGCACGAAGTCCTTGTTCGCGTCGTATCCCGGATCGTCCACCACCAGCGGCGACACCACCATCACCGCAGGATTGGCCAGCATGAGCACGGGCGGATTGGCCGGTGCATTGCGCAGGCCCTGCGCCGCCACGCGGCCCCCTGCCCCGACGCGGTTGTCCACGATGACCGATGTGTTCAGCGCCGCGCCCAGCTTGTCGGCCAGAATGCGTGCCACGCGATCGCTGCTGCCGCCCGGCGGGTAGCCGACCACGACGCGCAGCACGTCCTGCGCAAACACATGGGGAGCCGCAAACGCTGCGGCGCTGGTGGCCACGGAACTGGCAAGAAAATGGCGACGTTGCATGGTGATGACCTCGGGCCTTGTTGTGGGGCGGGCCGCAATGCGAATCCCTTGTGGGACTTGCCTGCGGCATGAACCAAGCATCATGCCAGTGGCCTGAAATGCTCGGCGCATAAGCTTCTGAGCGAAATGTACGCAAGCCCGGCACAATTGTTCAAATCAACCAATCCCGGTGATTTCCCGCATGCCCGACCACCGACCAGCCAGCCTCTCAGCGCCTTCGTCCCTTGTCAATCCGCAACAGCCTTCGGATCTGCTGCTCTATCGCTTGGCCAAGGTGGCTGCGGCTTCGGGGCGGCTGATCAACCGTTTGTGCGAGCGCGGCCACGGCATCACGCGGCGCGAATGGGGTGTGCTGATGTGGTTGGAGCAGGAGCCCGGCCTGCAGCCCTCGGTGCTGGCCGAGCGACTGGAGTTGGACCGCGCACGCATCTCGCGCGCCATCCGTTCTCTGCAGACCAAAGGTCTTGTCGAACGTGCCTCAGGCAGCGCCAACCGGCGCGAAGCCTCGGTGCATTTGACCGAGGCAGGCGCGAAACTCCATGCCGAACTCTGGCCGCAGATACGCGCGATCAATCTGCAGTTGCTGGGTGACCTGTCCGCATCGGGCATGGAGACGCTGGACCAACAGTTGCAATCGCTGCTGCTGCAGGTCCAGCAATTGGAAGCACAAGCGCAATCCAGTCTGGAGGAGAAATTTCCCTCACGCCGTCACGGCAGCCGTGGGCCGCTGCCCGGCAACCGCGCAGCGCATCCGGAATAGGCCAATGCCTGCCAACAAAGCGTCAACGGCACCTACGTCAATGCCCCACCCAGTGGCACTCCATGCGCACTCGACGGGCCAGACGTCGTTCCCGTGACATTCAAACTCCCGGTGCATTCGTTGCTCCCGCCCAGTCCATCGCTCAAGTCGTTGTTGAACGATCCATGGACCAACGGAGTTCCCATCTCCTCAAGCGCGGGACTCGGCACCAGTGATTTGCAAAAATTAACGGTGCCTGCGAAAAATCGAAAGCAAGCACTTCCTTTCATTCGATTTTCAACCCAACCCAAGCAGGGCAAGGCTTGCGCGTTGCCCATGGCATGTGAAACGTTGGCGAGCCCACTGTTTCATGGGGTTCAGCCCCAGCTTGTGCAGCCGGTGGACTCTGGTGATCATGCGCGTCGAACAGGCCATACGCCTGCCTCCATTGATCAACCAGGCTCACCATGACACAACGCATTCGTCGGCTTTGCTGCCTTTTGCCTCTGCTCTGCGCGCTGCCTCTGGCCCATGCGCAGCCCGTCGTTCGCGGTGCGGGAGCGACGTTTCCTGCGCAGATCTATCAAAGCTGGATCCAGGCCTATGGGGCCGAGACCAAGGCGCGGGTGGAATACCAAGCCACAGGCTCGGGCGATGGCGTCGCAAAGGCGCAGGGCCGCAAGGTGGATTTTGGTGCGACCGACAGCTCGCTTTCCACTGAAGCGCTGGCCAAGGACAAGCTGACCCAGGTGCCCACGGTGGTCGGCGCGTTGGTGCCGGTGGTGAATCTGCCGGGCGTCGCACCCGGTGCGCTCAAGCTCAACGGCGCGCTGCTGGCTGCGATCTTCTGGGGCGATGTGACGCATTGGAACGATGCCCGCATTGCCGAGCAGAATCCCGCCATCAAGCTGCCTGCCCTGCCGATTGTGCGGGTGGTGCGCAAGGATTCTTCGGGCTCCACCGAAACGTTCACGCGCTATCTGGCCCAGGTCGATCCGCGCTGGAAAAACCTGGTGGGCAAGACCGTGACATGGAACGGATCCGTCTCGGCCATGAGCGGCACCGACGAGGTGGTGAGCAGCCTGCTCGCCCAGACCGGAAGCGTGGGCTATGTCTCCTACGATCGGGTGCAGCAGAAAAAGCTCAACGCCGTGACCTTGCAGAACAAGGATGGGCAATGGACTGCGCCATCGGAAGAAAGCGTGCTGGCCGCCGTGCGCGGAGCCGATCTGCGCAGCAATCTGCGCAACCCCATCCTGAACGCGCCCGGCCCCAAAGCCTGGCCGCTGTCCGAGCTGACCTATGTGCTGATTGCGGCCAATCCGCAAGATGCCACCCAGGGAACAGCCACCGTGCAGTTTCTGTTCTGGGCACTCAAGCAGGGCGATGCCATCGTGCGCAACACCGGCTTTGTCGCCCTGCCCGCAAGCGTGCAGGCCTCGGCATTCAAGGAGTTGATGAGCGTGCGCGCCGCTGACGGCAAGCTCATTCAACTCAAGCTGTAGACAAGCACTCCGCTCAGTTGTCGAAGGCTTTGCGAATCGCCTCGCGATCCACGCTGCCGCTTTGCAGCATCAGTGTGAGAAGGATCTTGGATTTCTGCGCACTCAGGTCGCCCGACATCACCGCGCCCGCATCGAACGTGGTCTTGCCGCCACCATCAAAGCCGTAAAGCGGATACGTGCGCCCGTTCGGCACGCGGCTGGCCACGACCACCGGCACGTTCTTCGACAACGCATATTTCACCGCCTCGAACATCGACACGTTCATGTTGCCCATGCCGACCGCCTGCACGACGATGCCCTGCGTGCCGTTGTCCACCGCATAGCGGATGAAGCTGCCGTCCGCGCCCGCATACATCGGGAAGATGTGGACGACGGGAAACTTCTCGGTGGTGAGCGCGATGTGCATGCGGCGCAGCGGCGCGCGCGAGAAGACGACCTTGTCGTCCCACACTTCACCCAGCCATCCATAGTTGCCGCCCTGGAAGGTTTCGACCGCTGCGGTATGCATCTTGGTCACGCTGCGCGCGGCGTTGATCTCGTTGTTCATGGCCACCATCACGCCCTTGTCGCGCGCCTCGGGCGTGACGGCGATGCGGATGGCGTTGAGCAGATTGCGCGGGCCGTCGAAGTCGGGCGACGACGCATTGCGCTGCGCACCGATCAGCACCACGGGCTTGGATGAATTCACCGTGAGGTCGAGCCAGTAAGCCGTCTCCTCCATCGTGTCCGTGCCCTGCGCCACCACCACCCCCGCCACGTCGGGGCGCGCCAGCGTCTGCTCGATGGTCTTGGTCAGGCGCGCCCACCAGTCGTTGGTGATGTAGTTGGCGCTCATCTTGGAGAAGTTGTTCACCTCGATGCGCGCGTACTTGGACGCATCGGGCACGCTCTGCATCAGATCGTCGCCCGAGATCGCGGGCACGACGCCCTTGGTCACCGGGTCGATCTTCATCGCGATGGTGCCACCCGTGGCGATGAACACCACGACGGGCTTTTCCTTGTCTTTTTCCTGCGCTTGCGCCGATGCGGTCGGCACCACCATCACGCAGCTTGCAGCCAAACCCAGACCCAGCGCGCCAAGCCAACGTGTCACGAATGTCGTCATCTTCCAGTCTCCGCTTGTTGAAAGTTGTTTTCACACAGTATGCGGACTCCGATGGTCGAAGGCAATCGGGTGCTCCTTGGACGACGGAAGCGGCACTTCACACCGGGCTCACAAAGCGCTCATCCTGCGATCACGCACCCGCAGGAGCATCGGTCATCACCTCACACGGACGACCACCATGCAGCGCATCACCCTCATCAATCCACCGCACACCGCCATCGGCAGCCGCATGCCGCGCGAACATCTGCCGCCGCTCGGGTTGCTGTCCATCGGCGGTCCGCTGATCGATCATGGGTTCGACGTGCGACTCATCGATGCGGAGTTCGGCCCGATGTCGCCCGAGCAGATCGTCGAGGCCGTGCGCGAGCAACCCGTCGATGTGGTGATGCTCGGACATTCGGGCTCCAGCTCTGCGCATGTCACCGTGGTGCGCATTGCAGAACTGCTCAAACGCGCGCTGCCCGATGTGCTCATTGTCTACGGCGGCGTGCACCCCACCTACATGTGGGACGAGATATTGCGTGACTGCCACGCCATCGATTTCATCGTGCGTGGTGAAGGCGAGCAGACAGCGCTCGACCTGATGCGTGCGCTGCGCTGGTCAAGCAACCTGTCTGCGGTGAGCGGCATTGCATATCGAGTGAATGGTGTGAATGGCCAACCGCACGCCACGCCCGATGCGCCGATGATCCGCGACCTCGATGCCTATCGCGTGGGCTGGGAGCTGATCGATCACGCGCGCTATTCGTACTGGGGCGGCAAGCGCGCGGTCGTCGTGCAGTTCTCGCGCGGCTGTCCGCATCTGTGCACCTACTGCGGACAGCGCGGGTTCTGGACACAGTGGCGACATCGCGATCCGGTGAAGTTCGCCAAGGAACTCGCCAGATTGCATCGCGAGCAAGGCGTGGAGCTGATCAATTTTGCGGATGAACTGCCCACAGGATCACGACGCATGTGGCTGGCTTTTCTGAACGCGCTGATCGCCGAGGATGTGCCGCTGCTGCTCGTCGGCTCCACGCGCGCGGGCGACATCGTGCGTGACCGCGACATCCTGCATCTGTACCGCAAGGCAGGCGTGATCCGCTTTCTGCTCGGCATCGAAAGCTACAGCGACGCCACGCTCGCCGCCATCGGCAAGGGCGCGACCATGAACGAAGACCAGCAGGCGATTGCACTGCTGCGCGAGCACGGCATCGTGTCGATGGCGACCTATGTCGTCGGTTTCAGCGAAGAGCGCGATGCGGATTTCTGGCGCTCGTTCCGGCATCTGGTGCACTACGATCCCGATCAGATCCAGTTGCTGTATGCCACGCCACATCGCTGGACGCCGTTCTACGACACGGTGAAAGACCGTCAGGTGGTCCAGAAAGACACGCGACGCTGGGACTACAAGCACCAAGTGCTGGCGAATCCGTCGGTGCCTGCATGGCGCGTATTTCTGTGGTTCAAGCTCATCGAAGTGATGGTGCAAATGCGGCCGAAAGTGCTGCAGCGCATGCTCGCTCACCGCGATGCCGACTACCGCCACGCAATGCGCTGGTACACGCGCATCGGCAGGCGGGTGTGGATGCACGAGGTGCTGGAGTTCCTCTTCCTCACTCGCCGCGAAAAACACGGCCCCACGCTGGAGGTCTTTGCGGGCAAGGATCTGAGCGAGCGGGAATATGTGCTGGCCAAACGCGTTACGAATGCCGAACGCCCATCGCGCACAGGTGAAGTTGCTATCCAATTCAAAGCAAACTCTCCGCTCATGGCAGAGCGATCACCCAACATCCTTGCATAAAAAGGCCGTCGATTCCGAGGGGCGAAATGGCGCTTTTTTCTGACCATTGATCACAATTGGAAACTGCTGTGCCATAGCCAAAAATGGACAGTCCTGTAGACATCTGCGATCATTCGAGTAAGTATTTGTTTCGCTTTTTCGCCTACCTGACGCCATGGGGTCCAAAGCAGCATCGTGTCCAGTCCGCATTCTTTTCCAACAGCTGCAAGGTCCGCCCAGAGCACAGGCCGTGAGCCATTGTGGATGAGTCTGATCCACCGCCCAGCCGTCAATGCCGTGCTGCTGGGCAGTGCGGTGTGCCTGCTGTGCCTGTTCGGGATTCTGTCGCGCACGGGCGGTGATCTGGCCTCCTACTGGCCGACGAACGCCTTCCTGCTCGGCATCCTCATCCGTTACCCGCATTTCGCGCACCGCTGGGGTTGGGTGGCTGCGGCGCTCGGCTACTTTGCGGCGGATGCGCTCACCGGCTCGTCGCTCACCAAGAACGTGCTGCTGAACGCGGCCAACCTCTCCGGCGTGGCCGTGGGCTACTGGATCTTCCACCGCGCCGACCGTTCCATGAACCGGCTCGAGACGACCTCCTCGGTGCTCTACATGCTCATGGCCATCGTCGGCGCGAGCGCGATGTCGAGCCTGCTCGGCGCCGTGGCGATGATCTACCTGTTCAACGACACGGCCATGAAGGGCTTCGCCATCTGGTTTGCGACCGAACTGGTGAACTTCATCGGCTTTCTGCCGTTGCTGTTGTCGATCCCGTCGCGCGACCAGTTTCCGGCCCACCCCATGCGCTGGCTGGGGCAACAGTTCAAGATCGAGAAGATCGCCCCAGCCCTTGCGCTGGTGCTGTCCGCCATCCTCGGTCACATGATCGGCGGCCCCGGCGCGGTGGCCTTCACCATTCCTGCGCTCATGTGGTGCGCGGTCAGCTACAGCCTGTTCACCACCGCCTTCATCACCTTCTGGGTCAGTGCCTGGTCACTGATCAGCATCATCGTGAACATGCTCACCGATGTGCATGGCGTGCTCAACCGCGATCTGGTGATGTCAGTGCGCATGGGCCTGTCGCTGGTGATGCTCACGCCGATCATGATCGGCAGCGTGATGGTGGCCAACCGCGAGCTGGTCAAGAAGCTCAAGGTGCTGGCCGATCACGACGAGCTCACCAACCTGCCGAACCGGCGCGCGTTTCTCGCCACGTCCACGCACCAGCTCGAACGCCTCAAGGAGCGCTCGGAATCCTGCTCGGTGCTGATGATCGACATCGACCACTTCAAGTCTGTCAACGACCGCTTCGGTCACGCCGCTGGCGATGATGTGCTGCGACGCCTCGGCCAGTTATTGGGCGAATGCCTGCGCAGGCAGGACATCGTCGGCCGACTGGGCGGCGAGGAATTCGCCGTGTTTCTGCCACGCGCCTCTGCCGCCGATGCGCAGCAGGTGGCCGAGAGCATCCGCATCAGCCTCGAAGTCACGCCCATCACCGTGCCGGGGCAGACGCAACCGCTGCTGTGCACCGTGAGCATCGGCATGGCCTCGGACCGCCGCTCGTCCGTCGCGCTCGACACCATGCTCGTGCGCGCCGACCAATGCCTCTACAAAGCCAAGCAACAAGGCCGCAACCGGGTGGTTCAGGTGTCGATTTCGGATTGAATTGAGCGCCGACGATCTGCAGGAACCGGAGCGCCCAAAGCAGAACGGGCCGACACCATCAAGCATCGGCCCGCTCCTCCTCCCCACCATTCAATCGATTCACTTCATTTTTTGTTCATCACATGGATCTGGCACCTCGACAGACACCATTCCAACAGCCACTTCATCGCCCGCCGCCTTTACCGATTCAGCCTGCTTTCTGCAAGTTTGCGGCTTCACTCACCGTCACGCGCTTCTACCATTCCGAGCCAGTCGCTCGCCCACCCCGCAGTTCTTTTTACGCTTCAATATTGGGCAACGGCACGTTTCTCATCCGCACAATCAGAAACGCCGCTTCAATAACTGAATTACACCGGGACTTGACGCACTTGTCTGTACCCTAAATTGGTGAATTTGAGGCCGAACGTATGTAAGTGGCAACAGAAATAGCCTAGAGCTTATAGGTACAAACCCTTGACTCACTGGATTCAATGCAATTCACCTGTAACCAACCCGTAATGGGTGCGTACACAAGTGGGTCCAACGGATGGCCAGCGGGCTGACATTGGCCTATGCCGCCGCCGCCGCTGACCATTCTGCGGTTGACCGTCCCGTTTCGCGGATTTTTCAGATCCGTGGAAGACGAGCCAGATCAGCCCTGAAATACTTGCGCTGCGCCACCTGCAAGACCGACAGTTGCATCTCCAGATCGCGCCGGAGGTCGGCCGCTGCAACCGCCTTGTCGTGCAGCACGAGTTGCCACAGATGTTCCAGCATCGCGGCGCAGCGCTGGATGGGGGAGATCGTTTGATCGCCAGCATCCTCACTCACCGCCGCCAACATGCGCGCGGTGAGTGTGAGCCAGTCAGGCAGCGAGGATGGCAGCAGCAACTCGCACAGCGAATGCAGTTCACGCACGGCAGGATCGTCCTCCTCCCCATGGCCTTGCGCGAGTTCGGTTCGCAAATCGGCAAGCGACCAGATGCGGGCGCGCAGGTGCTCCAGCGGCATGGACGGGGTTTCACCATCGGCATCCGTATCCGCATCTGCAACAGCGCCACGCGCAATGCGGCAGATGTAGATGATGTTCCAGTACGAGCCAGATCCCAATCCATGCCGACGCGCGAGCGCCTCGCCCGTGAGAATCCAGCGCACGGCCAGCCTTCTGCCCGCATCCGCGCCAACACGCTGCTGCAGCGAGGGCGCCAGCAACCATAGCGAATAGCCGAGATTGGAAGCCACCGCCTCCATGAGCGTGAGCGAGTCGGTCTCCACCGCACACACCAGCGCCAGTTGCATGTCGCGCAGCACTTGCACCGCGTCCTGCTCTGGCTGCTCGTGTGATGCACCCAAAAGCAAGGCTCGCCGCGCCAGCGCGCGCAGATTGAAATACTCGGCAGCCAGACGCGAACTCAGCCGCAGCGAGGCCGCATCGCCTTCAAACCGATCGCTCATCTGCTCCAGCCGCATCAGCGCCGCAGCGCTGCGGTTGTCCTGGTGATCGCACCACGCGAGTCCGATTTCGGACATCGCATCAAGGACGGGAAGACGCTGAAAGGAATCGTCATCATCGCCACGCTTCAGAGCAGCAGACCGGCAGCGCCGACGCAGCTCCTTGTAGAGCGCCCGCGCCTCGTCGCTCTTTCTCGCCAGACGCGCATAACGGGCCTGCAGATTCAAGGCCCACAGCGGCGATGCGTCACCGCTCGAGTCCGGCGCATCACGATAGTGCACGCGCGAAAGTCCATCCATCACTTCGGGCAAGGACAGCCGCCCTTCTTCCGCCGACTGACGCAGAACAAAGACGCGCATCCAACGTTCAAGCTGTTCTTCAAGCCCCTCGCCCACCGTGCATTCACTGGCGCTTTGAGCGGTCCCCGACATGCGCACCAGCAGGCTTTTCTGCATCGCATGCGTGATCTGTTTCCCACTCACGCAGAACGTCAGTCGCTCCAGTTCCCCTCGCACAAGCCAGAACGGACCATGCACACGTCCGCGCACCGACAACGCCGACGCATCCGCGCGCGCGTTGCGCCCCCAACCGACCGTGATCCCGGCCTGCGCAAACTGCTTGAACGCCCTGCTGAGCGCCATCGGAAAAGCCGTTCCGGTCTGCCCCGCAAAGTGCAGGCTGTAGACCGGAACCATCGGCTGCCCCGCACGTCTGGCAACGGCCAGCGCCAGCAGAAGCAGCACGGCAAAGCGTGATGCAGCCACATCGCCCAATGTCCATGGAGCTTCAAGCGCGATCTGGAGAGCTGGTTTTTTCGTGGGCATCGGTGCTTGTTATGAAAGTTATGAACTCGTATTTTACGAACGTGTACGCCACGGGCATGCTTGCGGCCATTGTCATCACCACATTCATTTTTCACCCACGAAAGCCGCACACCATGCACCGTCGCCAATTTCATTTCCACGCGCTGAGCGCCTGCGTCGCCGCTGCCGCATTGCCGCTGACCGCATGCTCGACAGCGCAGAGTCAAAGCGTATCCGAGCCGTGGTCTCGCATCGAAAAGCAATCCACCGGACGCATGGGCGTCGCCGTGCTCGACACTGCCCATGGCGGGTGGGATGGGCAGCGTCTCGATGAACGCTTTCCCATGTGCAGCACCTTCAAGTGGCTGGCGGCAGCGCACGTGCTCCAGCGCGTGGATCAGGGCCGCGAGCAGTTGGATCGACGCATCCGCTTCGAGCGCAAGGCACTGATCGACTACTCGCCCGTCACCGAGCCGCAGGCCGGCAAGAACGGCATGACGCTGGCCGAGCTGTGCCACGCGGCCATCACGGTGAGCGACAACACCGCCGCCAATCTGCTTCTGGAAACGCTGGGTGGCCCGCAGGGCATGACCGCCTTTGCACGCTCGCTCGGTGACGATGTGACGCGTCTCGATCGTTGGGAGCCCGATCTGAACGAAAGCAAACCCGGCGATCCGCGCGACACCACCTCACCGCGCGCCATGGCCACGTTGCTGCAGCAACTGGTGCTGGGCGATGTGCTCTCGCCGCGCAGTCGCGAGCAGTTGGTTCAGTGGATGCGAGCCACCAGCACCAACCGCAACCGCCTGGCGGCGGGTCTTCCGCAAGGCTGGAAGATAGGCAGCAAGACCGGCTCGTCAGGCACGGGATCGGTCAACGACGTGGGCGTGTTCTGGCCACCGAACCGCCCGCCCATCATCGCAGCGGTCTACGTCACGCAAGGCACAGGCAGCACCAAGAGCATCGAGCCCGCGATTGCCGCCGTCGCGCAGCACATCACGCGCGGTGCTGCACGCTGAACTGAGCGCGCTTCACACTTCAAAGCCCAAGCAGCCCTTCCACCAACTCGCGCCGCGCAAGCTTGCGTGCGCTGCCGCGCTGCCAGTGGTAGATGTCATAACCGTTGGAATACAGCAGCGAGCCGTCGGCCAGCACGTCGAACTGCGCGACGTGGCTGGCGATCTCTTCGGGCGCGGCATTACGGCCCGCCTGTGCGATGAGCTTCCACGACGCGGGCACGAGGTTGCCCGCGTATTCCGGGTCGTTGCGCACCTTGGAGAGCTCGATGCGGCGGCCATGCAGCCACAGCGTGCCGAGGTCCTGATCCAACTCCGGCGTGCGCGGGCCACCCGCCGAACGCAGCGGCTCCTTGCCGTAGAGCATCGAGAACACATTCAAATAACCGAACACCGCCTTGCCCAACCGCAGCGGCATCAACAGCGCATCCTTGGCCGCGCCGCCCGCTTTTTCATGCAGGGGTTTGTCGGCAGGTCGGCGGATCGAATACAGCACGCGGTCTTCGGAAATGCGCGGCGCGACGAAGTCCCACTGCGCATCGTCGAGCAGGCTGTCCATCTCGCCCGCCTTGTAGTCCACCCAATGCACAGCCGACTGCCCCAAGCCAACCACCGCACCCGAATCCGCATTGCGTGCCAATCCCCACGATTGATAGACCACCGTGGACTCGGCACCGGGCATGGCTGCGGGCGAGGCGTCGATGCTGTCGCCATGCGTGATCGCGCCTTTCTGCGTGCCTTCCTCGTCGTAGACCTCCAGATGCGCCGTGCCATCGCCATGCATGATCGCGAGTACCACATGCTGGGTCTGCGGCAGATAGGCCAAGCCCAGAATCTGCGTCTGCTGCCGATGGAAAAGCCGGATCTCGCGCTGCTCGTCCAGGTAATACTTGAACAGCCCCACCGTGCGGCCCACGGTCATCACGTAGTAGATGGTGCGCGGCTCGCCCGCCTTGCAGACATGCAGAAAGCGCGCGGGCGCCAGATTGTCCGCACCGCCGCCGCCACGCCCCCACAGCGCCGGACCAATCAGCCCCTTGCTGTCCTCGCGCTCGGCATATTTCCACGAGGTCGTGCGCTGCCGATCGGCCTCGCGCTGCAGCATCTCCTTGGCGAAGGACGAGAAGATCTGCGTGGATTGGCCATCGGCCTCGTGCAGCCACAGCTCACCACCGGAAATCACGAGAAATTGCTGGCTCAAAATGGGCTCCCTGCGTCAGAGGATTGAATTCGCGCTCGCAAGTCACAAGGCCGTAGTGATGACTCACCACCACCGCAATGCCTTGAAATATATTGGATTTATATCTCAACGGCGAAAACGGCCCGTGCGAAGCGCGCCGCCCAAGCGTGAGTTGCAGCGCGCAAAAGTGAAAAAGGGACTGCATTCGCATGCAGTCCCTTGTCGCTTCATGGAGGGCGTTTGTCAGCTCGTCCGTCGCCTCGAATGACGATCAATGCGCACTCAGACGCGTCGCACTCGGCTCCGTTTCCTTGCGCAGCTTGCCCACCGTCGCGGGCAGGTTCGACCAGGGCTGCAGACCATATTGCTCGCGCATGGTGTTGAGCAGCGTGGCGATCTGCGCGTCGCTCAGGTTGTGGCGGAAGGCGGGCATGGTGCCGGTCGTCGGCGTGGCTGCGGTCTGGATGCCGTTGAGCATCACGAGCACCGAGTTGTTGGGCGAATCGGAGTACAGATTGGTGTTCAGCGCCAGTTGCGGGCGCACGCCGAACATGCTGCTCTTGATGTCGCCCACCGCGCTGTGGCAGCTCGCGCATGCACCTTCGAACAAGCGGTAGCCTTCATGGTCGATGGCGAACTTGGGCTCCTTCAGCTTCGCGGCAACATAGGCTTCGGCATCCACGACCTTGGCGTTCGGGTCCTTGAACGACATGATGTAGCTGGCCAGCGCCTTGATGTCGGCATCGCTTTGCTGCGACATGCCGTGCACCACCGGCGCCATCGGGCCCGCTGCCGAGCCGTGGCGTGGCGAGAAGCCGTGCTTGAAGTAGGCGTACAGATCGTCCGCCGTCCAGACCATGGGCGCGCTGGTCTTGGATGTGAGCGCGGGAACGGTCCAGCCATCGAGCGTGCTGCCCGCGAACTTTTCCGCGCCGCCCTTTTCGCCCGCGAACTGGTCACGTGGCGAGTGGCAGGCGCTGCAGTGGCCCAGACCTTCGGCGATGTAGGCACCGCGATTCCATTCCGGCGGCTTGCTGCTGTCTTCGGGCAGCGGGCCCTTCTTCAGGTACATCCAGTTCCATGCTGCAATGCCGGGGCGCACGTTGAACGGGAAGTTCAGCGACGTCTTGGGCGGCTGGTGCTTCACGGCAGGCTGCGTCATCAGATAGGCGTAGAGCGACTTCATGTCGTCGTCCGTCACGCGCGTGAACGCGGTGTACGGAAACGCAGGATAAAGATACTGCCCGTCGCGGTTCACGCCGTGGCGCATGGCGCGCTCGAAGGCTTCATACGACCAACTGCCGATGCCGGTCTCGGCATCGGGCGTGATGTTGGTGGTGTAGATGGTGCCGAACGGGCTGGCGATAGGCAGACCGCCTGTGTTCTTCGTGCCGCCCGGCGCGGTGTGGCAGACCGCGCAGTCGCCCATCGCGGCCAGCAGTTTGCCCTTGTCGATCTGCTGTTGCGAGAAGCTGCCTGCGGCGGGTTGCGCCACGGGGTCCATCACGGATTGATGGGTCAGCGCGAAGAAGCCGCCGATCACGATGACCGCCAGCGCGAGCAGGATGAGAATGAGTTTCTTGAGTGAACGCATGATGTGTGCTCCCCCTCTTTCTTATTTGCTGGCAGCCGAAGCTGCAGCGTTGGCGGCGGATGCTGTGGGCGCATTCTTGAGCGCGGCAAGCACACGGCTGGGGGTGAACGGCACTTCGCGCATGCGCACGCCGGTCGCATCGAAAATCGCGTTGGCGAACGCCGCAGCACTCGGCACCGAAGCCGATTCGCCTGCGCCCATCGGGGCCTCGTCGGGGCGCTCGACCAATTGCAGGTCGATCTCTGGCAACTCGGGGAAGCGCAGGATCGGATAACCGCCCCACTCCAGCGACGTCACGCCCTGCTTGTCGAATGTGACGAACTCTTTGAGCACACGGCTTGTGGACTGCACGATGTTGCCGTGGGCCTGATGGCGCACGCCTGCGGGGTTGACCATCGCGCCCGTGTCCTGCGCGACAAACACTTTCACGGGCGTGATCTTGCCGGTCTGGCGATCCACGGTGATGTCGATCACCCACACGGCCCAGGCCGCGCCGTAGCCCGGGAATTTGCTGTGGATGTAGCGCGCATAGGCAAAGCCGCGTCCTTTGACGAGACGTTCGTCTGCGGGTGCAGGATTGCGATGCGCGCGACCCGCCTGCCAGTTGCACTGCTTCTTCATCGCCTCGACCAAGGCAATCGCGCGTGGGTCCTTCAAATAGCGCAGGCGGTATTCGATCGGATCGGCGCCGGCCTCGTATGCGCATTCGTCGATCCAGCTTTCATGCGCAAACACATTGGGCAACGCCGACACGCCGCGCATCCACGACGCACGCGCAATCGGCGCGGCGTCCTGACTGATGATGTGGCGGTTGGGGAACTCATACGCTGGCACAGCAGTGCGGTCGCCCATCTGCTGCACCACGGACTTGTTCTCGACCTTGCCGGTAAGCAGCAACGCAAGCACGGTCGAGCCGTTCGACGGATAGCAAGTCTTGAAGTCGTAACCCGTGATGTTGCCTTGCGCATCGATGCCGCCGCGCGCACGGATAAGCTGCGCCGTGCCCTTGGGCTCCCACGCATGTTCCTGCTCGCGCATGAGCTGCACGCGTACAGTCTTGCCGGTGAGCTTGGCGATCAGCGCGGCATCGGCGCTCACGTCGTCGGCACCGTTGCGGCCATAGCAGCCCGAGGCCTCCAGACGCAGAATGTTCACCGCATCGACGTCCATGTCGAGCAGCTTGGCCACGTCCTTGCGCATGTCGTGCGGGTTCTGCGTGCCGGACCAGACCTCGGCCTTGCCATTGGCCACACGCGCCACGGCGCACGAGGGACCGATGGAGGCATGCATGTGATACGGCCAGACAAAATCGGCCTCGATCAACTTGGCGGACTTCTTGATCGCGTCGAGCGCACCGTCTTCCACCACCAGATCGCGGTCGGTCTTGGGATGATCGATCAGCGTCTTGCCCAGGCCCTTGAGCGACAGGTCGGGCATGCCTTCCCATGCCTTCCACGTCACCTTCAGTTGGCGCATGCCAGCAATCGCCTGCTCTTCGCGCTCAGCCACGACGGCCACGAAATCGCCCTGCACCACCACGCTGAGAATGCCCGGCAGATGCTTGATGGATTCCTTGTCCACCGACACCAGCGCGCTGCCGAACGGCGCGGCTGCATCGGCACCCGCATAAGGCGGACGCACCACGCGCGCATGCACCATGCCGGGCAGGCGCAGGTCGTGGACATACGTGAGCGCACCCAGCACCTTGTTGGGAATGTCGACGCGCGCCACCGATTGGCCCATGTGCTTGAACTGGCTTGGCTTGCGTAGCACGGTTTCTGCGTTCAGCGGCAGCTCCAGATTCTGGCCCTGCACCAGTTCGCCGTAGCCCACATGCTTGCCACCGGCATGCGCCACACCATCGCGCGTGGTGATGGCAGACGCGGGAACGCCCAGCTTTTGCGCGGCCTGAGCCACCAGCAGTTCGCGCACTTGCGCTGCAGCCTGGCGCAGCGGCGTGGCGGTCACCTGAATCGTCGCGCTCGCAATCGTCGGGCCTTGATCGGGCGTCTTGAAGGTGTGACCCAGCACCATGGTGACCTGCTCGAAAGTCACATCGAGTTCGTCGGCCACCATCTGCGCAAGCGCCGTGCGCACGCCGGTGCCCAGATCGACGTGACCACAGAATGCCGTCACATGCCCATCGGGGCCGATGGCGATGAAGGTGTTCACATGCTTGTCATCCGGCGCGGGAAACAGCTTGGTCGCAGGCTGCGCTGCGGGCGCTGCGTTGTTCTGCGCGAACAGATGACCTGCCGTGGCGGAAGCCACCAATACCATGCCACCGGCCTTGAGCAGATTGCGGCGGGTGAGTTGAATCGGATGTGCGTTGCCAGTTTGAATGTCGTTCTTCATCATGATCACGCCGCCTTCTTTGCCTTGTTGCCGCCCTGCGCAATCAGCTCGCGAGCACGAGCCGCAGCGCGCATGATTTCCACATGGGTGCCACAGCGGCACAGGTTGCCCGAGAGCGCCAGCTTGACCTCGTCATCGTTCGCCGTGGGATGTGCATCGAACAGCGCGACCAACGCCATCACCATGCCGTTCGTGCAGTAGCCGCATTGCGCTGCCTGCTCTTCGATGAAGGCCTGCTGCACGGGGTGCAGCGCGATGGTCGAGACCGCGGGCGTTGCCTGCTTGGCGGCGTTCGCGCCGTCGATGGCATCTTGACCGAGCATCTGCATCTGCACATCGCGCGCAACGCTGGCCTTGGCGGCGGCCGTCGCGGCAGGCGACAGGCCTTCGAGCGTGGTGATGCGCGCGCCTTCCGCAACGCTCAGCGGAATCGAGCACGAGCGCGCGACCTTGCCGTCGATGAGCACCGAGCAGGCACCGCATTCGCCAAGGCCGCAGCCATACTTGGGACCATTGAGCTGCATGTCGTTGCGCAGCACGTAGAGCAAGGGCGTATCGAGCGCAACGCCCTGCAGCTCGACCGGCTGCTCGTTCAAGATGAATTTCATGTGTTGATTCCTGACTTCAGGGATGTCGTGGGTCATCCCGGGAGGTTTGATTTTTTGCTTTGTGCACCGGCCGCGAAAGGCGGCGAACTCCTACAAAGTCTGTAGGCCATGGTGGGCAAAGTGACGCGCGCCCATGGAGGCGCGCAAGGCGAGCGCGGTTGGAGCGGCTGTCCACGTGCGCTGAAATCAACGGATGCCAGCAGCGCGAACAAGACTTGTCTCGAAGGTCTTCGCCGACGGGCGGCATGGGCCCGTCATGAAATTCATTCTATGAATCCACGCGGAACAGCGTGCGGCCTGCTCTTCAAGCCTGATCTGCACGCGCGGCCTTTATCAGCAGGCCTGCAGCTTTCTGGAAATCATGAACGCAGGCTTGTTGAAAGCACTGCAAGCGCATCTCAACGCTTGATGCGCGGGGCTGCAGTGCTCCGCTGCTTGGCAAACCAATCCACCACCCATTGGCGAAAGGCCGTCATCGCCGCCGTGCTGAACTGTGCGGATGGGCGCAGAAAGTAAATGCCCGAATCGGCATTGAGTTGCCACTCGGGCAGCACGCGCACGAGCTTGCCTTCGGCCAGCGCGGGTTGAAAAAGCCAGCTGCCACCCGCGACGATGCCCACACCCAGCGTCGCGGCGGTCAACAGCGTTTCGCTGTCGTTGCTGATCATCGAGCCATGCACGGGCATGACGACGCACTCGCCTTCGCGCATGAGCTTCCATTCGGGATAGGACAGAAAACCCGTGAAACCCAGACAGTTGTGCTGCGCCAGATCGCTCGGCAATTTGGGTTTGCCACAGCGCTTGAGATACGCAGGCGCTGCGCAGAGAATGCGCTGATGCTCGCTCAACCGGGTCGCCACCAGACGGCTGTCGGCCAGCTTGCCGATGCGGATGGCGGCGTCGAAACGCTCGCCCACGATGTCGACCATGCGGTCGGCATATTCCAGCTCCAGCGTGACCTCCGGATGCGCCAATGCGAACTCCGCCAACATGGGTGCCAACACGCGACGCCCCATGGCCGCAGGAATGGACACCCGCAAGCGCCCACGCACCTGCACCGCCCCCTGACTGGCCTCGGCTTCCGCTTCGGCAATCATCCCTTGCGCCTCGCGCAGGCGCTGCACCAGGCGTTCGCCCTCCTGCGTGAGATGCAGTCTGCGCGTGGTGCGCTCCACCAGTCGCACGCCGAGCCGGTTTTCAAGCGACTTGAGCCGCTTGGTCAACACGGAGGGATGGCGCTGCAGCAGATCACCCGCGGCCACGAACGTGCCCTTCTCGGCCAGGGCGAGCAAGGTCGCGAGTTCGTCGGCGTGCTGACTGTCGGTGGCAAACATGGGGGCATCGCGCAAAGGGTTCAAGGAACGAGGATGATCGCACCTTGTGAACGCCCCTGCTCCAGATCGGCATGCGCCGCGCTCACATCGGCCAGCGCATAGCTGCGCCAGATGCGTGGCGTGATCGCGCCGCTCGCCACGGCATCGAGCACATCCTGCGCACGCTGTTGGTACTCCGCAGCCGTTGCCGTGTGTGCGGCCAGCGAGGGACGTGTCACATACAGCGATCCTTTGGCGTTGAGCGTTCCCACCTCGATGGGTGCGGGCACGCCCGATGTGGCACCGAACGACACCAGCAATCCGCGCGGACGCAGGCTGTCGAGCGATGCATTCAAGGTGGTGCGGCCGACCGCGTCGTACACCACATCCACCATGGCCCCGCCCGTCAGTTCGCGCACCTGCCCTGCCATGCGTTCGGCGTCGAACACGAGAACGTGATCACAGCCCGCAGCTTCGGCGCGCGCCACGCTGTCGGGCTTGGAGACCACGCCAATCACCCACGCGCCCAGATGCTTGGCCCAAGCGCACATCAACTGCCCCACCGCGCCCGCAGCGCCATAGATGAGCACGCGCGATCCGAGCTGCACGCTGTACGTTGTCTTGAGCAGATACTGCGCCGTGATGCCTTTGAACAGCACGGCAGCCGCCTCCTCATCGCTGATCGATGCGGGCAGCTTCACCAGACGTTCTGCGGGATACAGGCGCGCGCTGGCGTATGCACCGATGGGCCCCGTCGCGTAGGCCACCCGGTCGCCCACTTGCACGTTGGTCACTCCTTCGCCCATCGCCACCACACGGCCTGCGCCTTCCAACCCCAGACCCGTCGGTAACGGCAAGACTGCGCCGCCCTTGCGTTGCAGCACGTCCAGCGGATTGACGCCCATGGCCGTCTGCTCCAGCCACACCTGACCACGCCCTGGCGCTTGCACCGGAGTCTCTTCCAGCTGCATGACTTCGGGCCCGCCCGTCCTGTCGATTCGCACTGTTGTCGCCATGTTGAAAACGCTCCGCACATTGTTGAAAAAGATGTGCCAAGCTTAAAAACAAAGGCCAGTGCCAGCAATGCGGCTGGCTGCAAGGGACTGCTGCAGCCGGTGCAGCAATCCATGCGTGTGCCCGTTTCAGGCTCCGTTCCGCTAGGTAGAAACCAGATGGACAATTTGGACAGCTGTCAACATTATGACTAATCAAATACAACATCAATAGTCATAGAAAGGCACCTCATGACAGCCGTGTCCGCAACGCCTCCCGTCGGCAAGAAAAAAGTTCCTGCTGCGTTTCTGATTCTCGGCGCCATGGCGCTCGGCATTCTTCTGGGATGGATGGTGTTCGCCAACTTCCCCGACAAGGGTGCGGCCAAGGAGATTGCGGGCTACATCTCCATCATTTCGGACATCTTTCTTCGACTCATCAAGATGCTGATCGGGCCACTGGTGTTCTCCACGCTGGTCGTCGGCATTGCGCACATGGGTGACGCTTCCTCCGTCGGTCGCGTGTTCGTCAAGGCCATGGCCTGGTTCGTCACGGCTTCGCTGGTGTCGCTGGTGCTCGGGCTGGTTCTGGCCAACGTGCTGCAGCCCGGCCACAACCTCGGTCTGCCGCTGCCCGACATTGGTGCGTCGGCCAATCTGGCGACCGGCAAGTTCACGCTCAAGGAGTTCGTGAGCCACCTGATCCCCAAGTCGTTTGCCGAAGCCATGGCCAACAACGAGATTCTGCAGATCGTCGTGTTCTCGATGTTCTTCGGCGTGGCGCTCGCAGCGCTGGGTGAAAAAGGCAAGACGCTGGTGGCCGCCATCGACGAGCTCTCGCATGTGATGCTCAAGATCACCGGCTACGTGATGAAACTCGCACCACTGGCCGTGCTGGCCGCCATGGCCGCCACCATCTCGGTCAACGGGCTGGGCATTCTGCTGAAATTCGCCGTCTTCATGGGCGACTTCTACCTCGGTCTGTTCCTGCTGTGGGCACTGCTCGTCGGTGCCGGTTTCGTGTTCCTTGGTCCACGCATCTTCAAGCTGATCGTGCTCATCAAGGAAGCCTTCATGCTGTCGTTTGCCACGGCCAGTTCCGAAGCCGCCTACCCCAAGATTCTCGATGCGCTCGACCGTTTTGGCGTCAAGCGCAAGATCTCCAGCTTCGTCATGCCGATGGGTTACTCGTTCAATCTGGACGGCTCGATGATGTACTGCACGTTCGCCACGCTGTTCATCGCGCAGGCCTACGACATCCATCTGCCGATGAGCACACAGATCACCATGCTGCTGATTCTGATGCTCACCTCCAAGGGCATGGCCGGTGTGCCACGCGCATCGCTGGTGGTGATTGCAGCCACGCTCAACCAGTTCAACATTCCCGAAGCTGGCCTGCTGCTGATTCTGGGCGTGGATACCTTCCTCGACATGGGCCGCTCGGCCACCAACGCGGTGGGCAACTCGATTGCCTCGGCCGTGGTCGCCAAGTGGGAAGGCGAGTTGCTGCCAGAAGCCGAAGCCGCCGAGCACGCTCGCAAGCTCGACATCGAGGCCGCACGCGAAGCCCATCCTCTGCCCACGCCCGACGTGGCCTGACCGCAGGTGGGCGTGATGATGAGACATCTCCTCGTTCGATCCTCTGCGCTGTGCCTTGCGATGACGCTGGCATGCAGCACCGCAGCGCTCGCGCAGACCCCATCGCAGGACGCTGCAGCCGCTGCCAGCACCGCGTGGCTCACCGGCCTGGTGGCGCCCGTCAACCTGAACGGCACGCTCGCCAAGGTGCATGAATCCGGCAAGGTGGCGATTGCGTACCGCGACAGCTCGATTCCGTTCTCGTATCTCGACGCGCGCGGCAAGCCGATTGGCTACTCCATCGAGCTGTGCAAATCGCTCGTGCAGGCAATTCAGTTTGCGGTGCACAAGCCGCTGGAAATCACCTGGGTGCCGGTCACCTCGGCCACGCGATTCGAGGCCATCACCTCGGGCAAGGCCGATCTCGAATGCGGCTCCACCACCAGCAATCGCGAACGCCAGAAGACCGTCGCGTTCTCGCCGACCTTCTTTGTCGCAGGCACCAAACTGCTGGTGCGCAAGGGCTCGCCGGTGCGCGACTACACACAGCTCAAGGGCAAGAAAGTGGCCGTCACCTCGGGCACGACCAACGAGAAGACTTTGAGCGATCTGTCCCAGCGCTTCAAGCTGAATCTGCAGATCATGAGCATGCGCGACCATGCCGAATCGTTTGCGCAGGTCACCAGCGGCGCGGCCGATGCGTTCGCGACCGACGACGTGCTGCTCTACGGCCTGATCGCGCAGACGCCCAATGGCCGAAACCAGTACGCGGTGGTGGGCGACTTTCTCTCCTACGACCCTTACGGCGTGATGTTCCGCAAGGACGATCCGCAGCTCGCCAAGCTCGTCACCGATTCCTTCCAGGCACTGGCTGGCGATGGCGAGATCGAGCGTCAATACAAGCGCTGGTTCCAGCGCAAGCTGCCTTCCGGGCAGACGCTGAACTTGCCGATGAGCCCGCAACTGGAGGTGATTCTGGAGAGCCTCGCCGCCACGCAAAAGGAATGAGCAAGCGGTTCAAAAAGCGGGAGCGAGAACAGGAGCTGGAGCGAGAGCGCTCCCCGCTCAAGCGCTAGTCGTCGCTGCGCTTTCTGCGGAACGCCAGCCAAGCCGCAATCACCGTGAACGCGAACACGATGAACACGACGATCCAGAAGCCGTGTTCATCCTGTGCGAGCGGAATACCGCCCACGTTCATGCCGAACAGACCCGCGAGGATGTTGATCGGCAGCGCGAGCACGGTCACCACGGTCAGCACGAACAGGCTTTTGCTGTTGTCCTCGTTGACGGCTGCGGCCACCTCTTCCTGCAGAAACTTGATGCGCTCCTGCAGCGTCTGCATGTCGCGCAGCATCAGCGAGAACTCTTCGCTGGCGGCGGCCAGCCCCTGGCGGTCGTCTTCGCTCATCCACAGCGGCGGATGCTGCAGCAAACGGAACAGCGCCGAAGGCTCGGGAGCCAGCAGCCGCTGCAGCCGCACCAGCAAGCGCCGCAGCTTGCCCAACTGCGCGCGCGGATGGTCAAAGCGCCGCGCCAAAATCGCGTCCTCGATGCGGTCCACCTTGGCCGTGGTTTCGCGCACTACTTTCACCAGCACATCGGCCTGCGTGCGCATCAGGTGTTCAAGCAACTCAGCCGTGGTAGCCGGGCTGTCGCCGCTGCGCACCGCCGCGCGCAACTGATCCACCGTGCGCAAGGGCTTGGAGCGCGCCGACACCACCAGCCGGTCATTCACGCCAATCCACAACGTGGCGAGATCGGCCGACTCGAAGTTGAACTCGAAATTCACATCGTTGAGCACCGCCACCAGCCAGTCGTCGGCGCGCTCGATGCGGGTGGAAGTCAGTCCTTCCTGCAAGGCTTCAAAGAAGGTGTCCGGCAAGGCCGCATGACGCTCCAGCCAACGCTGCGAGAGCGCATTCGACAGGTTGAAGTGCAGCCAGAGAAATTCCTTGTTCGGCTGGCTCGCCTTGTTCTCGGGTTCGCCCGCAGAATCCGCCTCATCTTCAGGATGGGCCGCAAGCCAGGCGACCGCCTCGTCGGCCGTCACGGGCTGGGCGGGCTCGCTGGAGTCCTGAAAGAATCGCCAGCCGCAGATCAGCCCGGCATCCGGTGCGGCCAGCGGCCTGTCCGAAATTGCGTCACTCACGAAAACTCCCTGCCCTCAATCGCATCGCATGACGCCGTGTTTGAAAAAACCAACACATGCCAGGGCCCGTCTGGAAACGATGTTCGGAGAGGCCGTGCGCAAGCGGTTGGAGGTCATGTCTGATGAAGGAAACATCACATCATTGACGCACGGTGTGTCATTTTCATGACAGCGCTTGCCTGTCATACAACCTTTGGCATGCCTATTGGATCGCGGCATTCAGGCCGGCTGAAACACACCTGCTTTCACATTGAAACACCGTGAATACCCAACTTTTGCGCGATTCAATTATGCTATTGAAAACAAAATACCAATAGAACAACTTAACAACTGTCCAGACAATCCTGAAGGCAGTCGTTGGAAGAATTCACAAAGAGGAAGCGGGAGAAGCGTAGCAGCAGACGCTACATACCCTGTAGCAGCGAAGGCGGAGGCGGTAACAACGCCTCCGCCGTCTACCCCATCAGGTGGCGGCCTTCTGTGCAGCGGCGTACCAGGCGACTCCATCCCTTACCGTGCGGCTGATCTCGCAGCGCTCCAGCAGATAGTTCAAGCAGGCCTGCGCCTCCCCGGTCGCCAGATAGTAGTGCGCCGAGTTGGCATCGATGGGCCGCGAGAACAGCGCGCCGAAGGTGTCGACCACGCGCCGTGGCTCCTGTGACAGCACCTCCAGCAGACGCTCGAACGACTTGTGCTGACCCTCGCGCAAATGCGCCACGCGTTCGTGCAGACCGTGAAAACATTCATCATGCGCCGGCATCACCAGCACGTCGTTCGGAATGTTCTGCTCCAGCCAATCGAGCGACGCCATCCACTCGGCCATGGGGTTGGCTGCAGGCTCCATCGGATGCACCGACACGTTGGACGAAATGCGCGGCAGCACCTGGTCGCCCGAGATCAGCAGTTTCTCCTTCGCGTTGTACAGACACGCATGTTCGGGCGAATGACCGCGCCCGATCACCACCTGCCAGTCGCCCTGGCCGATGCGGATTTTCTGGCCGTGCGAGAGCCGCTGAAAGCTGTCGGGCAGCGTGTAGATCATCTTGCCGAATGCACCAAAACGCGCCCGGTATTTTTCGAGCGCCGCATCGGGCCAGCCCGCTTCGTGGAAATAGTCCACCGCGTCCTTGGGCGCTTCGCGGTTCATGTCGGAGACCGTCACGCGGCAGTTCAGATATTCCAGCCGCGACATCCACAGCCGCACGCCAAAGCGCCGCGTGAGCCAGCCCGCCATGCCCACGTGATCGGGATGCATGTGCGTGACAAACACGCGCGTGAGCTTGCGGTCGAACGGCGGTGCGGACAGCAGCTTGCTCCAGATCTCCAGCGTCTCTTCGGTGCGCGGGCCGGTGTCCACCAGCGCAAAACCGTCGCCGTCTTCGAGCAGCCAGACGTTGATGTGGTTGAGCGCCATGGGCATGGGTTGGCGCAGCCAGTAGACGCCCTTGCAGACTTCGCGCCAATGGCCCGCTGCGGGTGCTTCCATCGGGTAGGAAAGATTGGTTTGCGGCATGTATGGGATTCCTGTTGCGGCTGGTGGGATGCCAGTCGGATTTCAGCAACTTCGTGGTGAATGCACATCATCCTCCGAAATTGACAATCGCAAAAATGCCCGCTGTCGCCTGCATTTCAGCCATGCCGGGGCCAACGCGCGCTTTGGCCTCGGGAAATCCCCCGAAATTCAGCTTGCAAGCCGGGCCAAATCCAGCACAATGAATTGCTTGTCCGTGACGGATCGTCGCCCCCGAACTTCACTCTCCATGTGCAATGCAGCAAGGGCTTTCCCGATGCATTCCGCCACGCAGACAGGTTGGTTTCTCATTTCCGTTCGCAAGATGAAAGAAGGGCTCGTATGAACCAAGTGTCTTCCGTCCCGCAGGCCCGGCGGGAAACGCTGCGCGGCGTGCTGCCGCAAGTGGTTGAGTTGCTGCAAAAGCGCCGCGCCAGCGAAATCGACGATACCGTGATCGACGATCTGGTCTCGCTGTACTGGCTGGAGTGGGTGGGAGGCAGCCTGCAACTGACCACCACCGGCAAGAACGTCAGCAGACAACTGCTGGAGTAAGTTCGACATTCGAGACTGAAGGCAAACAGGGCGCACAAGGCGCCCTGTCTTCATTCCCGACGCGCTGCGGAACTACAGCGCACCATCTCCCAGCACAATCCCTTCACGCCGCGGATCGGCACCGCCTTGCAGCACCGATTTGCCATCCTTGGTCACCCGGATGATCGTGGCCACGCCGCTCGATTGCGCTGCCGTGCTCACGGTGTGCCCCTTGGCCTTGAGTCCATCGACCAGCGCCGTCAGATCGAGCGAGGTGTTCGATCCATCGATGCCCGTGGTCGCGCTGTTGGATGCGCCTGTGTTCACCAGCGAGGTGGCCTGCTGCGCATCCAGCCCCCAGTCGAGCGCACCGACCACCGTCTTCATCACGTACTGAATGATCGCGCCGCCGCCGGGTGAGCCGGTTGCCATCACGAAGTCGCCCGGCTTGTCGCCCTTGAACACCAGCGTGGGGGCCATGGTGCTGCGCGGACGCTTGTTGGGAGCGACGCGATTGGCAATTGGCGTGCCGTTGGAATCCACCGGTGCGGCGGAAAAATCGGTGAGCTGGTTGGTCAGCAAGAAGCCATCGACCATGTGGAACGAACCCATGCTGGATTCGACCGTCGTCGTCATCGACACCACGTTGCCGTATGCATCGACCACCGACAGATGCGTGGTGCCGAATTCCTTCGTCTTGTCCACGCCGAGCGGCACCGCACCCAGATCACCGGCCTGCGCCGTGCCCATGCTCTTGTCGGGATTGATGAGCGCCGCGCGCGCCTTCAGATAGTCGGCGTTCAGCAACGTTGCCACACCGCTTCCCGGCAGCGGAATGAAGTCGGTGTCAGCCACATACTTGTCGCGGTCGGCATAGGCCAGACGCTCCGCTTCGGTCAGCAGATGCACGCCCATCACGCTGGGCACACCGCCTTCGTTGGTCGGATTCATCGGCGCGTATTGCGACAGGTTGAACTGGCTCAGAATGCCCAGCCCCTGCGCAATCGCAATGCCGCCCGATGAGGGTGGCGACATGGTGCACACGTGATAGGTGCTGCGGTAATTCACGCAGACGGGTTCGCGCTTCTTCGGCTTGTAGTTGGCCAGATCGTCGAGCGTCATCAGGCTGGGCGTGATGGGTGTCTTGGCCGTATCGTCGCCCACCGATTGCGCGGCCTTGGCCACGATGTTCTTGGCGATATCGCCCGTGTGCAACGCGTCCGCGCCCTTGCTGGCAATCGCGCGCAAGGTGGCCGCGTAGGGCTTGTTGGTCATGGTCTCGCCGGTCAGGCGCGGCGTGCCATCAGTCTTGAAATACGTGCCCATGGCGTTCGCGTCGAGCGCCAGACTGGATGCGTTGCTCTTGATCGCATCGCCGAGTCGCCCCGGAATCTTGAAGCCGTCATCCGCCAGCTTGATGCCCGAATCGAAGAGACCATTCCACGCCAGTTTGCCGTGCTCCTTCTGCGCCATCTCCAGCATGCGCAGCACGCCCGGAACGCCAATCGAACGGCCGCTGCGGCGCGCCGACGGCACGGGCGCAGGCGAGCTCGGATCGGCCTGATTCTGCCTTGCAAGATAGTAGCCCGTGGCCGCAGCGGGAGCGGTTTCGCGGCCATCGTAGGCCACCACTTTCTTGGTCGCCGCGTCGTAGTACACCATGAACGCGCTGCCCGCAATCGTGCTCGATTGCGGCTCAACCAAGCCGAGCACGGCCTGCATCGCCACCGCCGCATCGACGGCTGTGCCGCCCGCTTTCAGTACCTCGCAACCGGCCTTGCTGGCCAGCGGCGTGTTCGCCACGGCCATGTAGCTGTTCGACTGCTTGGCCTTGAGCCCCAGGCGGTAGCCCGATGCCGCCTCCGGCGATGCCGGATCGCCCGTCACGCCCGAACCCACCACCACCGATCCGCCCGTGCTGCTCAGCACCGTGCAGCTGTTGGCGTTGGTGTCCACGCGCAGTTCGTTGTCATCATCGTGGTGGTTGCTGCTGTTGCAGCCCACCAGAAATACCGCAACAGCCACCGGGGCGAGTGGCCAGAATTTTCTTGTCTGCATGGGTTGTCTCCTCTTGTCGTTGAAATCGTTCCATTCGCTGAATAGCCCACCGAAATCGACTCACTTCTTCAAGCCAAGACAGGCTATTCGCAAAACACCATAGCAGCGCCTGCCGGACAAGCGGCTTGGTGTTTTGCCTGAGACGGGTCACTGGATGTATCGTCCAGTTCATTGCAGCTTCGTTCATTCAACTCGTCCATCATGTCCATACCCATTTCACTGAACGCCATCGGCGTGATCCACAGCCCTTTTCAAGCCACGCAAGGCATGCCGATTCAAACTGTGGCAGCGGCCGATGTGCCGGGCAGCGTGGAAGTGTTTTCCGAGTACGCGGCGGGCCTGCGCGACATAGAGGGATTTGAATACCTGATCGTGCTGACGCATCTGCACCAGGCCACGGAAAAGCTGGAGGTCGTGCCCTTCATGGACACCCAGAGCCACGGCGTGTTCGCCACGCGCGCGCCTGCCCGGCCCAATCGCATAGGGCTGTCCATCGTGCGGCTCACGCGCGTGGAAGACAATGTGCTGCATTTTCTTGGCAACGACATGCTGGACGGCACACCGGTGCTCGACATCAAACCGTATGTACCCGAACTCGATGTGCGCAGCACCACGCGCATAGGCTGGTTTGAACATGGGCTCAAGCGACTGCCCGACACGCTGTCGGACGACCGCATGAAATGAGCATTCAAAAGCAAAAAAGCCGCGCAGGCTTTGTGCCGCGCGGCTTGCTTAATGAAGCGCGGCGAGATCAGTCGTCCACGCCAATCATTACGGAAGACGCCTTGATCACGCCATAAGCCTCGCCACCTTCCTTGAGTTTCAAGGCGTCGGCGGAGTTGGTGGTGATCGACGAAGTGATCTGCAGGCCGGGAGCGATTTCCAGCGTGACTTCGGTGGACACGGGGCCACGGACGATGGAGACGATCTTGCCCTTGAGGGTATTGCGTGCGCTGATTTTCATGGGGATTCCCGATGTGATGGAGGTTGAGGTGTACGGACAGAGGGGCAACTCAGCATATCAACAATTTCAGAATATGCACGTCAGACATCATCACGTCGGCTCATCGGCATCCGTCTCTCCCACATATTTCGCAAACCTTCTGAAGCCCGACCCATGCATGGGCTGGCGCGTGTCCCAGGGCCAGCCACCAAACTGCGTGCGCTGAAAATCGCGCTTGGCCTGATGCAGCTCTTCGATGGTGTTGGTCACATAGACTGTCGATCGAATCACAGGCTCTGCAATCGGCATGCCCTGCATCACCATCGCACACACCACATTCGTGCCGCGATTTTCCAGCTCCAACGTCTGCTGCGCCACCACGCGCACACGGCGATTGCCGCCCACATCCTGCCCTGCGACCAGCAGGCTGCTGCCTTCAAACACAAACAGCGTGCGCTGGTTGGCCTGCAATTGGGCGGCGGGCAAGGTGATCTTGCTGCCCGGCTGCAGCTCGATCATCCAGATCGCCAGTTCCGCTTCGGGCTGAGAAGCCCATGTGCTTCTGGTCGGCGGAATCGGTTGCACCTCAGAGGCATTGACGCCAGCTTCCTGCGGTTGGTACGCCCCCGCGATCACCGCCACATCGACACCCGCATGGCGGTAATGCGCAATGCGCTCGGCCCACATCATCTTGTACTCGGGCTGCACCAGCTTGCTGCGTCCGGGCATGTTCAGCCAGATCTGCAGCAACTCGAACTCGTTGGGCTGATCATCATGCAGCAGCGGGAACATTTCGGCGTGCTGCAGGCCAGCTCCCGCCGTCATCCATTGCACATCACCGGGTCCATAACGCCCGCTGTTGCCCAGCGAATCCGCATGATCGACATAGCCCTTGCGCAGGATGGAGACTGTCTCCATGCCGCGATGCGGATGGTTGGGGAAACCCGGAATGCCATGCGCGCCAAAGTACGTGCTGAAACCATCCGGGTTCGCAAAATCGTTGCCTGCCTTGTGCCCTTGCAGCTTGTCCTCGGGCACGCCCAGTTCGGCATTCCCGGCGGGATAGTGCTCGATGTGATGACCACACACCAGAAACGGGTCGATCCCCTGCCACGGCCATGTCAGCTCGACAGATTCGAGAATCGGATTGCCTTGCACCGGATGAATCGTCATCGCTGCTCCTTCGTTGGGTTCACCGGGGCATCTTGCCATGCATGCCCCAGATGCACGAACGGGCCTTGTCGGCCCGTTCGCAGTGGCAAATGGATGGCTCCGTTATGCCTTCGGTTTTTCCACACGTCCATCGGGATGCTGTGCAAAGCGTTCCGACTTGCCATGCGTGTGCGCATGCGTGGGCCATGGCCAGCCGCCGTATTGCGTGCGCTGGTAGTCGCGCATGGCCTGCACGATTTCCTGTTCGCTGTTCATCACGAACGGGCCACGGGTCGCCACCGGCTCGCCAATCGGCTTGCCCTGCAGCACCAGCACTTCGATCACTTCCGAGTCATTGTTGGTGATCGGCACTGGCTGATCGGACTGCACCACCAGCATCACGCGCTGGTCGAAACGATGCTCGCCCACGATGAAGCTCTTGCCGGTGGTGAGGTACACCGCGCGGTTCAAGCCAGCCGCTGCGGCAGGCAAGGTCAGGCTGCTGCCCGGTTCCATGCGCACGATCCAGATGGCCACGTTGGCACCCGGCTCGCTCGCCCAGGATGCGCTTGGCGGACGCAGCGCCTTCACTTCGGTGACGCCCCCTGCGGCCTGAGGATCGACCGGCACGTAATCGCCAGCGATGACCTCCACTTCCGTGCGACGGCCCTCTGCATCGGTCTGCACCTGATGCGGAATGTCGTGCGCCCAGAACATGGTGAAGTCGGGCGGCACCATCTTGCTCTTGGCAGGCAGATTCAGCCACAGCTGGAACAGGTCCAGCGTGTTGTCCTTGTCCTCGTGCACCATGGGGAACATCTCGCCATGCTGCACCCCAGCGCCCGTGGTGAGCCACTGCACATCGCCCTCGCCGTAGCGCGCGGTGGCACCCAGCGAATCGGCATGATCGACCAGCCCCTTGCGCACGATGGTCACGGTCTCGAAGCCGCGATGCGGGTGGGCAGGAAAGCCCGGAACGGAGTCGCCGTGGTACATGTTCCAGCCGTCCTTGCGGGCGAAATCCATGCCGATTTCGCGGCCCGCGAGCAGTGCCGGATCAGGACCGAGCTGGCCGTTTCCCTTGGGATAGAAATCCTGGTGGTAGGCACCGAAGATGAAGGGGTCGAGCCCCGGAAGACGCCCCTCGATGGCATGAGCGCTCAGGATGAGCGATGGCTTGCTTTCTGCAGTCATTGAATTACTCCTTGTTCAGTGCAGAGGGACGCTGCCCGGCTTGCATCTGATCAGCAATGCATATGAGGACAACACAACCGATTGCAAGAGCCTACCAGACTCGCCCAACCCTCACATGACAGGATCTCCGTCCCGCAACAGTAATTGCGGCGAAATCTGCTCCAGCGTGGCGCATCCCGTCTGCGCCATCGCCAGTTCCAGCTCGGAGCGCAGCAAATGCAGCATGTGGGCCACGCCAATCATCCCGGCCGTTGCCAGCGCGTGCAACTGCGGGCGGCCAACCATCACCGCCGTCGCACCCAGCGCCATCGCCTTGAGCACATCGGTGCCGTAGCGCACGCCACTGTCCACAATCAGCGGAACCGACGCAGGCACCGCCGCGCGAATCGCAGGCAGCATCTCCATGGGCGAGACCACGCCATCAAGCACGCGCCCGCCATGGTTGGAAATCACGATGGCATCCGCGCCCAGTTCCACCGCGCGCTTGGCCGCGTTGACCGACAGAATGCCCTTGACCACCAGCGGCAGCTTCGTCTCGGAGCGCAACCACGCCAGCTCATCCCAACCCGGTGCCTGATTGGCCAACGGCGTGCCGAACAGAATGTGCTCGCTCATCAGATCGCTGGTCTGCGTGGGCTGGCGGTTCGTGCCCAGCAGATTGACCGCATCCACTCCCGGCGGCAGCGGAAACCGCGAGCGCTTGATGTTGGCATCCACGGTCCACACAATCGCCTCGTACCCGGCCGCCTCGGCACGGCGCACAAGGTTCAGCGATGTGCTGCGCTCGGGCTGGCTGTAGAGCTGGAAATACAGCGGCGCACCACGCGACAGCTCGCGCCTGGCACCTTCTGCCGCCTGCGCAATCTCTTCGATGGCCTGCGTCGCCAGCGTGCTCACCATCATGCCAGTCTGCATCGCCATCGCCGCGCGCACGGTGGCCAGTTCGCCCTCCGGATGCATGAGCCGCTGATAGGCCACCGGGGCCAGCAGAATCGGGCTTTTGAGCGTCTTGCCGAACAGCTCGATGCGCGTGTGCGCATCCGCCAGATCGGGCAAAGGCTCGGGCACCAGCCGCAGCGCATCGAAGGCTTCGCGATTGCGCGCAATCGACAACTCCTGATCCGCACCGCAGGCGATATGCGCCCACGATGCGCGCTCCACATGGTGCAGCGCATGCCGCTCGTAGTCGCGCAGCGAGATGATGTCGCCCGGAATGCGCGTCCACGCGGCCTTCACCGGCTCGCCCAAAGCGTTGAGCGGCGTGTTGGGTCTAGATTGTTGTGTTGTGCTGTTGTTGCTCATGACCATCGATACTGCAGTCGCCGAATTTCAAACATTGTTGTTCACGTCATTTTCAACGATCCGCAACCACGGCCAGCGCGCCTGATAACTCAGCGCCTTGCGCATGAACTGCACAGGGTCGGAAAAGCGCGGATTGAT
Source organism: Diaphorobacter sp. HDW4B (assembly GCF_011305535.1). Taxonomy (GTDB): domain Bacteria; phylum Pseudomonadota; class Gammaproteobacteria; order Burkholderiales; family Burkholderiaceae_C; genus Diaphorobacter_A. The sequence goes on along the minus strand of NZ_CP049905.1, from coordinate 3,636,285 downwards.
CCGCAAGATGCCCGCCACCAGATCATCCAGCGGATCAGGCGAATACAGCTCGCCAGACGCCACATCGATGCCCACGCAGGTGCACGCAACCAGATAACGATCGATGCCGTCACGCGCGCTTTTCAGTGGCGGATAAGGACGACCAAACCGCTGCGGATACCACAGATGCACGCGCGCCTGATTGCGCACTTCGATCTTCACGTCGAGATGCGAAAATTGCTTGGCGACCCGCTGGATCACCGCATCCTCGGCCTCGTAGGACAGGTCGGAATCGTCAAAATAAAAGACGTCGTAATCACTCACACCCTGCGCAACCGGCTGGCCCGATTGCTGATTCCAAAGCGCTTGGAAAAGGCAGCCTGCGGTGAGGTGGCATTGGGGAATGTTCAGGGCTGCCAGGCCGTCGAGCAACTTGGCGTTGATGGGGTTGCTGAGGGCGATTTCGAGAAAATCTTCAGCGCTGAGAACATGTGCAATGGACATGCCGGACTTTATACCGGACACGCTTGCCGCTTCGCTCAAGCCGCCAGTTTGTCGATGGCGAACTGACGGTTTTCGATGATGCGAGCGCGCTGGAACTCCGGCAGATCCGGGTTCTGCAGCAATTGCTCGCACAGACGCAGGCTCTCCGCGTACTCGCCAACGTAATAGGCCGCGATCGACAGTTCGTCAAAGCGCATCCACTGGTAGACAGGGGCTTCAACAAACAGCTTGTCACTGGGCATCGGCAGCTTGCAGGCCTGACCGGCATAGAGATATGCCAGCGCAAAGCGATTGTCCCTGCGCATGTATCGGGCCAGATCCACCAGCGGCTCCGCACGTTGCACGCGTAATTCAAATGCGGCCAAGTAGCTTTGCTGCACGGTGGAAAGCGGGTTGCCCAGACGCTCCTCCAGCCTTGCGACTTCCAGTGCTGCACGCCAGTGCTCCTCGATCCAGCCGCCCATCGTCACGCGATGGCGATAGGCCTTCAATGCGGCGAGCGAATCGCCCGCATCGCGCAGACTCTGCGCAAGATAGAACGCGTAGCGCGTGTTGTGCGGCTCAAGCACCAGCGCCTCACGCAGCATGGTTGCGTCCTTCTTGTACTTGTCGGGATCACTGGAACGCGCACCTTCGCACGCGCTCAGAATATGCACGCCGTCCAGTTGCTTGGTGGTGGCAGCGGGAGGCGTGGATTCCGGATATTCGTGCAACACGCCGGTCCAACGCCAAGCCAACCGCGTGGACACAAGCATGGTGCGCACGTACTGCAACGTGCCTAGGCGCAGACCGATTTGGTACTGGTCCGCATCCATCGCAGGCCAGGTGAAATCGGGTTGAGGAACCAACGTGTCGTCCGCATCCATGAAGAGAACATAGTCCGCACCGGACGCGTATGCCAGTTGCACGGCCTCGCTGCGGTTGTGCCCGAAGTTGCGCCACGGACGCTGGTGCAGCATGCCGGGAATGCCATCCATGATGGAGCGGATCTTCTCCATCGTGTCATCACTGGAGCCCGTATCGACAATCACCCAGGAATGCACATGACTGCGCACCGATCGCAGACAGCGCTCTATGACGGCGCTTTCGTCCTTGACGATCATGTTGAGGCAGATGGAGGGACTGGATGGCATGGGAAGAAAAGAGTCGGCGTTTCCAAGAAACACGAACTGAACCGGGATATCACAAACAGGTAGACGAGCAGCCACTGGCCACTCGTCTTTCGTTGCATTTGGAGAATGCGTTTTCTCCACAGCAACGTCGCGGCAATGGCGCATTTCGCGTCACTGCCTTGGGCACCCATTTCAATGTTGCATCACGGATTTACACACAGTGCCCATATCGTTGCGGTGCCGCTTGCGCCGCTGCCCACGAAGCTGAATTCGGCACTCCAACCCGTTTTGGCGGAATTTGGAGCATTTGACTTCATGTGGTAATCCTCATTGGTGTGGCTCACGCCGCCAGCCAGCACCACCTTCGCACCCGTACAACTGACGGACAGCGAGGTACGCGAATTGCCAGGACTGGTATTGGTTGCAGAAACCCAAACTGCTCCCAACCCACTGAAAGAACCGACAGCGTTAGTTCCATTCGTACCCGCTGGGCCGGTTGCGCCGGTTGCACCCGCTGCGCCTGCCGAGCCCGTTGCGCCTGCTGCTCCCGCTGGACCCGCCGAGCCCGTTGCGCCTGCTGCTCCCGCTGGACCTGCTGCACCCGTTGCACCTGCTGCGCCCGTTGCACCTGCTGCGCCGGTTGCGCCTGCTGCACCCGTTGCGCCTGCTGCACCCGTTGCGCCTGCCGCACCCGTTGCACCTGCCGCACCCGTTGCACCCGTTGCACCTGCTGCACCCGTTGCACCTGCTGCACCCGTTGCACCTGCTGCACCCGTTGCACCTGCTGCGCCCGTTGCACCTGCTGCGCCTGCTGCGCCGGTTGCGCCTGCCGCACCCGTTGCGCCTGCCGCACCCGTTGCACCTGCTGCGCCCGTTGCACCTGCTGCGCCCGTTGCGCCTGCCGCACCCGTTGCGCCTGCCGCACCCGTTGCACCTGCTGCGCCCGTTGCACCTGCTGCGCCCGTTGCGCCTGCCGCACCCGTTGCACCTGCCGCACCTGTTGCGCCTGCTGCGCCCGTTGCACCTGCCGCACCCGTTGCACCTGCCGCACCCGTTGCACCTGCCGCACCCGTTGCTCCTGATGCGCCCGTTGCTCCTGATGCGCCCGTTGCGCCCGTTGCGCCCGTTGCGCCCGTTGCGCCCGTTGCGCCGCTGAGTTTGCCTGTCGGAGTGGGATCCCACGCACCAGTTACCTTGATATATACGTTACCCGTATCTACATCAAGATAGCTGTCGCCGTTGTTGCCAAGAGTCGGCGGTGAGGGAAAGCCGTGTCCCGACAGCACGTTGGCACCCGTAACGCCTGTTGCTCCGGTAGCTCCTGTTGCACCATCGGCCCCATTGGTACCCGAGGAACCACTCGGCCCTGTAGCCCCTGTTGCACCAACCGTACCTCCAACACCTGCCGCGCCCGTGGCACCTGCCGCGCCAGTTGCACCGGTCGCACCCGTTGCGCCGGTCGATCCCGTGGCACCGGTCGATCCCGTGGCACCGGTGACTCCCGTCAAACCCGAGGGACCGGAATCTGCCGACAACACGCCGGACGCATCGCTTTTCAGGTATCCGCCCGTCGGGCCCAGTCCCGGGATCGTGACTCTGCCGTCGTTGGAGAAGCCTGTGATGGTGGCCCCTTGGGGCGTCTTGATGGCCACGCCGTTGTTGCCTGAAATGACGACTTGCGCGTGGGCTGCGTAGCCAAACGTCAGTGCCAGCAAACCGGCCAGCAATGGGCTCACGGACTTGGCGCGAGGATGGAGTGTGTGCTTTTTCATGACAAGTGTTCCTGTCGATTCGAGTAACTGGAGAAATGGTTCTGGAGGGTTGACTGGCATGCCGCGCTGCGCGGCGTCATTTGCCTTGGCCCGACTTGCTGCGAGACTTGCCCGACCAGCGTCTCGCCAGTTGGGCCGCACCCAGCATCAGGCCCGCCAACAAGGCCAAACCGGCAGGGCTGTTCGCTGGAACCGGTACTGCAGGTTCGGGGGTGGACGGGGTCGGGCTTCCGAACCAGTTGGTGGCTGTTCCGGTGATCACATTCACCGAAGTGGGCGCAAGGTGCTGCCCACGTGATGCATCGACAGCGCTGACGCCGACGTTGGCAATGCTCTGTGTGCCACCTGTCGACAGCGTCAAGTAGGCCGTGCCGCCTTGACCGGTCAGCGTGACGCCGCTGAGCGTCAGCAGGCCGCTGACTGTCTGCTCGCTGCCCGCTGCAAAGCTGAGCGAGTGACCTGCAATCGTTGCCTTCAGATTGCCGAAGGCGGTGTTTCCAGAGAAGGTGGTGCTGGTGTTGGCGCAGTCGTTGGATGCCGTCACCGTGCTTGCCGCGCCGCTGAACGTGCCACTGTTTTGCCAGCTCTTGCTCACAGCGAAGACGGCGTTGTCTGCGTTGAGCTGCCCTGCCGCGCCGATGATCACATTGCCGACTCGGGTGAAGGTGGCTCCCGGCGCATTCAGCGTTCCATTGACGATCAGGTCGTGACAGTCCAGGTCAGCCGTGATGGTCAGGGTGCTTGTGTCTCCGGCGTTGACCGTGATCCCCTGGGCTTGCACTGCGGCGCTGCTGACGAGGGCGGCCAGGCAGACCGCTGCACCAGCACAGGGGCGAAGCCATCGCGGCTTGGGCGCATCCGCCCCGCCTGCCACCTGAGGGCGGCTGAGTTTCTCTCTTTGCATCTTGAGTTTTTCTGAACAGGAGAACAATTCCGGCGTTCTGCGCTGCAACGGAACAGGGTTCCGATTGAGGCCCAGCTAGACCAAGGTCTCGCCAACTCACCATCTCGGCAGATGGCGCGAGAGGGTTCACCAGAATGTTAAAAATTCACAACTCAAAAAGCCCCGTTCATTTGGATAGGAAAAACACAATTTGAAACTCAACAAGGGCTTTGGGCGAAGCTTCCCGGCTGTCAGGAATCGCTGGCAGGCAGTCTCAGATGCACTGCCAGACCGCCGCCATCGGGCAGGGTGGCATCCATGTCCCCACCATGCAGACGCGCAATGGAGCGTGCGAGATACAGCCCCAGCCCCGTGCCTTCGGCGGGGCGCGAGCACTCCGAACGATAGAAGCGCTCGAACAGAATGCCCAGTTCCTGTGCAGGCAGGCCGTCACCCCAATCGCGCACCGTGCAGATGAGCTGCCCGCCATCGACTCGCTGCAGCCGCACGGAAATCGCCGTGCCGGGATCGGTGTACTTGCAAGCGTTGGAGAGCAGGTTCTGCAGCAAGTGCTCCAGCAGACTGGGGTCTCCGGCGCAGATGTAGTCGTCGCTCTTGCCCTCGGTCTCCATCAGCAGCGGGCGGTCGTGCAGCAAGTGCGCGTTGGTGGCGACGGCCTGCCCTGCAAGCTCCGCCAGATTCACGGACTGGGTCTGCAGATGCAAGTTGCCGCTCTCTAGACGCACGCTGGTCAGCACACTGTCGATGAGCTGGTTCATGTGCTCGACCGTACTGCGCGTGAGGCTCATTTTTTCGACCACCAGCTCCGAATCCGCAAAGCCCTGCCTTGCGTCGTTGCGCGCACTGCGCATGAGGCGCTGGGCCGTGGAGTCGATCACCGCCAGCGGCGTGCGGAACTGGTGAGACACAAGCGACACAAAGTTGCGATAGGTCTCGGTCGCATGTTGGGCCTGTTCGAGTTGCTGCACCGTATGTTGCAGTGCGTCTCGCTGCTCGCCGATGATGAGCAGTTGCCTGCGCTGACTCGAAAGCGATTGCAGCAATTGCCATACGAGCACGCCACCTGTGATCAACACGACCGTGAATGCCACAAAAGCCGCACGGACAAGCTCGCCAAAGCGCTCCAATTGCTGGCTGCGCTCCTCGCGCTCGCGCGCCAGTATCTGGCTGCCCGAAGCGGTCAACGTCTTGATCAGCTTGGACAACGCCCGATGCGCTTGGGAATCACGCGGCTGGTCTGCCATGGAGCCCTGATTGGCGGCCCTGAATCGCTGGATGTTCGCCATCACAGCAGCGCCTTCACCGAAATGTTCGAGCATGCCCAGTTGCGGAGCGCTCGCCACCAACCCCAAGCTGCCCGCGAACGCGTGCTCCTGCAAAAGCAGTGCCTCACGGGGGATCAGTCCCTGGCGAAAAAGCCCATCGTCCCGCTCCAGCAACGAGCCATGGTTCTGCGCCTGCGTGAGCAGCCACAGCGTGTTCTTTCCCTCGCGCACGTCCAGTTGTCGATGCAGCACCACCAATTGCCACGCCACCGCAACGCTGAAAATGAAGAACAGCAGCACGATACCGAACAGGAACAGCCACCGCCGACGTGCACGGACGATGTCGATGGCCTGTAAGGTACTGCGCGCCAGCATGACGGAAGGTGCGCTGCCTAGGCTCGGCCCGATGGGGGCAAAGCGATGTCGTTCCAGGCAACCGCCATGAGCAGTGCCACCAGCTCTGCCTGGCGATTCGTGTCGGTCTTGCTGAACAGATTGCGCAGGTGATACGCCATGGTGGTCGCACTCACCTTCATCTGTTCGCACATCTCCTGCTTGGTCAGACCATCCGCGAGCAGGCTCGCCACTTGCAGTTCAGTCGGTGTGAGCGAAAAGCGCCTGGCAAGCGCCGCCTTGTTGTGCAATTGGCGTTGCCCTGGATCCGAGAGAAACACCACGAACGACTCGCTGTCCGCCACACGGGCGCTCATGTGGCTCCGAGTGCGGTCACTCAACGCGAGCAGTGACACCTGCCAGCTCTTGCGGGAGACTCCGTTCGCTGCGACATCGACTTTGGCCGCTTCCTCATCACCATGGATGAACGCCTGAATCGCTGAGTGATTGACGATGAAGGGGTGCAGTCCGATCTGCCCTGTCGCGCTGACGGACAGTGGACTGTGTTCCGCGCTGCCGCACAGGCCATAGGCGGCCCGGTTGGCAAAGCGCACACAGAGACGGGCATCGCACACCAGCGCGCAATGGCTCACTTTGTCCAGCACATTGGTCCACTGGGTCAGCGATTCGTTCGCCTGATGCTGCAACTGCACGTGGTAATTGCTGTGCATGCGCCCCACCTGCGCCAATCGCGACGCGATGCTGGCCAGCAGCATGTCGTAGTCCACCGGCTTGACCAGATAGTCGTCCGCACCCGCCCATTTGCCACGCAATACGTCTTCACGCTCGGAGAGCGCGGTGAGCAGCATGAATGGCACGTCGCGCAGCAAGTCCTCGCCTCGAAGGTGCGACAGAAAATCCAGCCCGCTCTGCCCCGGCAAGTTGACATCGCAAACGATCATCGCGGGAATGAACTGGTTCGACAGCATGCGTTGAGCCTGCGACACATCGGACGCACCGACAGCGTCATAGCCAGCACCCTGCAGCTCTTCGCACAGGTCGCGCAGCAAGGTGGGTTCGTCTTCCACGCAAAGAATGATGGGTCGATGTCGGTTTGTCAGCATCACAGTCAAGAATGACAATTGAAAACAAAAGTGCATATCCTCGCACTAATGTTTCTATTAGATACTTTTCAAATACGCTTGCCCATCACTTGATTTGGGTATTTTGCTCGGTGATATTGATCAAGTGAAATATTTGATTTTTCACTCAACCATTTGATTTCATTGAGAAATATTCAATTTCTCAACAAATCAACCGGGGCGCAACAACATCGCCAGACGCTCAAAAACACGAAAACGCACCCAGCCAAAGCCGGGTGCGCTCTCGTTTCAGGAGTCTTCTGGTGGCTTCGTCAGCGAGCCGTCTTCGCCTGCGTACGCGCACTCACGCGTGCCTGCAGCGAGGCCAGCAGCTCGGATGGCAGGAACTTGAAGGCCAGTTGCAGCAGGAAATAGGCAATCAGGCCATCGTCGATCCAGCCCAGCACCGGAATCGTGTCGGGGATGAAGTCGATCGGGCTCACGACATAGAGTACCGCCAACACGGTCACCAGCTTGGCGGCCCTGGGCGCGCGTGGGTCACGCAGCACCGCCCAGGCGAGCAGCAGCTCCTTGCGAAACATGGTGAACAGGCGACCGAGCTTCCACATGGCAATTTCCCAACGTAAAAAGAGAAAAGGACTTGCTGACAACCGATCAAGTGATAGATCGATTCAGCAAGTCCTTAACGTGCGGCCACCCCGGGGGATGACAAGAGGCGCAAATTATTTTTGTGGGGTCAGCACCGCAAGGCCGCCCATGTAGGGACGCAGCACTTCAGGGATGGTCACCGACCCGTCGGCGTTCTGGTAGTTCTCCAGCACGGCCACCAGCGTGCGGCCCACGGCGAGGCCGGAACCGTTGAGCGTGTGCACCAGTTCGTTCTTGCCGGCAGCGTTCTTGAAGCGTGCCTGCATGCGGCGCGCCTGGAAGGCTTCGCAGTTGGAGATCGAGCTGATTTCGCGGTACGCGCTCTGGCCGGGCAGCCACACTTCGAGGTCATAGGTCTTGGCAGCGCCAAAGCCCATGTCGCCTGTGCACAGCGACATCACGCGGTAAGGCAGGCCGAGCTTCTGCAGCACGGTTTCGGCGTGGCCGGTCATCTCTTCCAGCGCTTCGTAGCTCTTTTCGGGGTGCACGATCTGCACCATCTCGACCTTGTCGAACTGGTGCTGGCGAATCATGCCGCGCGTGTCGCGACCGTAGCTGCCCGCTTCGGAGCGAAAGCACGGCGTGTGCGCGGTCAGGCGAATCGGCAGCTCGGCTTCGGTGACGATCACATCGCGCATGAAGTTGGTGAGCGGCACTTCGCTGGTCGGAATCAGATACAGCGCCGTGTTGTCCGGCACGGGCTCGCCGTCCTGACCGCCCTTCTTGGCAGCGAACAGATCGCCTTCGAACTTGGGCAACTGGCCGGTGCCGCGCAGCGAATCGGTGTTCACCGCGTAAGGCACATAGCATTCGGTGTAGCCGTGCTCGCTGGTCTGCAGGTCCAGCATGAACTGGGCAAGCGCACGGTGCAGACGGGCGATGCCGCCCTTCATCACGGTGAAACGCGCGCCGGAGAGCTTCACGCCCATGTCGAAGTCGAGGCCCAGCGGCGTGCCGACGTCCACGTGGTCATTCACCGCAAAGTCGAACTCGCGCGGCGTGCCCCATTGGCGCACTTCCACGTTCGCATGCTCATCGGCACCGACAGGCACGCTCTCGTGCGGCAGATTCGGCACCTGCTGCAGCATGCCCAGCATTTCCGTCTGGATCTGCTCCAAGCGCGTGGCCGACGATTCCAGCTCGCCCTTGAGCGCAGCCACTTCGGCCTTGGCGGCCTCGGCTGCGTCCTTCTCGCCCTTGCCCATCAGCATGCCCACTTGCTTGGACAGGGTGTTGCGCTTGGACTGCAGCTCCTCCGTGCGTTGCTGAATGGTCTTGCGTTCGGATTCCAGGGACTTGAACGCATCCACATTCAGGAATGCCTGTGGCTTTTTGCGGGTCTCGAGGCGTGCGACGACCGAGTCGAGGTCTTTGCGAAGGAGGAGGATGTCTAGCATAGGGACGGGATTTTAATCTGCCGAAGCAGAACTGCCGCGCGCCGGGTCTTGGCGCGCTTTTCAAATGGGCAAGGGTTGATCAGTTCGAGACCGACTCCGCCGACAGATCGATCTCCGGCTCGGGCAGACGGGTGGCGAGCACCTTGTCGATGGTCTTGCCGTCCATGTCGATCACTTCGAAGCGCCAGTTTTCCCACTGCACGGCATCGGTCTCGGCGGGGAGCTTGCCGGTCAGGAACATCAGCATGCCGCTGAGCGTGTGATAGCGGCCGCGGTCTTCCTCGGGGACGCTCGCCAGATTCAAGCGGTCCTTGAGCTCCGGCACGGGGATGTGACCGTCGAGCAGCCAACTGCCGTCGTCGCGCTGCACGGCCCACGAGGTTTCGGGGTCGCGCGGCTGGAATTCACCGGTGATGGCCTCGATCAGATCCTGCAGCGTGACGATGCCCTGCACTTCGCCGTACTCGTCGATGACGAAGGCCATCTGCACGTCGGACAGGCGGAACTCGTCGAGCAGTTCCAGACCGTTGATGGTTTCTGGCACATACAGCGCGGGCTTGAGCGGCTGCTCGACCAGATCGCGCGCGGCCGGATCGCGCACCGCACGGGCCAGCCACTGGCGGGCGTTGATCACGCCGAGCACGTTTTCCATGCTGCCGCGAACGACCGGAAAGCGCGCGTGGTCGGACTCTTCCACCAGCTTCAAGTTGGCTTCGAACGAATCTTCGACGTCGAGATACACCACATCGCCACGCGGCAGCATCAGCGAGCCGATCTGACGGTCATCCAGACGGAACACATTGCGCACCATTTCGTGCTCGTGGGTTTCGATCACGCCAGCGCTTGTGCCTTCGGCCAGCACGGCGTGGATTTCATCTTCGGTCACCGCGCTGTTCGCGCCTTCCTTCACCCCCAGCGCGCGCAGCAGGCCCTCGGTCGAACCGGCCAGCAGCTTGACAAACGGCTTGGTCGCAATCGCCAACCAGTTGATGGGGCGCGCGACGATGCGGGCCAGCGTTTCGGGATAGCTCTGCCCCAGACGCTTGGGCACCAGCTCGCCGATGACGATGGAGAAATAGGTGATCAGCACCACGACCAGACCGGTCGAGACATAGCCCGCCATCTTGGCGTCCATGCCCCATTGAACGAGATGCACACCCAGCGGCGCAGCCAGCGCCGACTCGCCGACGATACCGTTGAGCACGCCGATCGAGGTGATGCCGATCTGGATGGTGGAGAGAAAACGCGTGGGATCTTCACCCAGCTTGACGGCTGCCTTTGCGCCGCTATCGCCCTCATCGATGAGTTTTTGCAGACGCGCCTTACGCGCAGAAACCAAGGCCAGCTCGGACATGGCAAACAAGCCATTGAGCAGGATGAGGGCGAACAGTATTGCTATTTCCATGATGAGGGAGCCCGATGCGCTCCCACGGTGTAATGAAGCACGAATTGTAGGGACTTGCGCCGAAACAGGCTGAATCAGTACCCGGCGCGCGCTACGGACATCATAGTGTGCGTTGCGGGCGGGATGATGAATATTTCATGAAAATGCGGAGCAATCCTACACCTCGTCGATGTTCATTGCTCCTTTTAAAATAGCAAAATACTGCTTCCGTCACACGCAGAAAGCCGCCCGGTCGCTTCAGCCACCCGTCTCCGGCGCCTTGCGCACTTCAATTTCCAGACCCGTGGCAGCATCGATCCTGAGGCCCTTGGGCAGCGGGAATTTGAGCGTTTCTTCCACGCCATCCATCTTGCGAACCGAGGTCGCGCCCAGTTCCTTGATGCGCGAGATCACGTCCTTGACCAGCACTTCCGGGGCCGAAGCACCCGCTGTGAGGCCCACGCGAGCGATGCCGTCGAACCACTCGTGCTGGAGTTCTTCCGCGCTGTCGATCATGTAGGCCGGCGTGCCCAGTCGCGCCGCCAGCTCGCGCAGGCGGTTGCTGTTGGAACTGGTCGGGCTGCCCACGACGATCACCAGATCGACCTGACCGCTGAGCACCTTCACGGCGTCCTGGCGGTTCTGGGTGGCGTAACAGATATCCTGCTGCTTGGGCTCGCGAATCGACGGGAAACGCACACGCACGGCAGCGGTGATGGCGGCCGCGTCATCCACGCTCAAGGTGGTCTGCGTGACCACGGCCAAACGCTCGGTCTGACCCGGCTGCACCGTGGCCACGTCCTCGACATCTTCCACAAGGTGAATGCCTTCGGAGAGCTGGCCCATCGTGCCTTCGACTTCCGGGTGGCCCTTGTGGCCGATCATGATGAACTCGTAGCCTTCCTTGGCGAGCTTGGCGACCTCGACATGCACCTTGGTCACCAGAGGACAGGTGGCGTCGAAGATCTGGAAACCACGCGCCTCGGCCTCGCGCTGCACGGCCTTGGAGACGCCATGTGCGCTGAACACCAGCGTCGCACCCGCAGGCACCTCGTTCAGATCCTCGATGAAGATCGCGCCCTTGTTTTTCAGATCGTTCACCACATAAGTGTTGTGCACGATTTCATGGCGCACGTAGATCGGACGGCCAAACTTCTGCAGCGCTTTCTCGACGATCTCGATCGCGCGATCCACTCCGGCACAGAAGCCACGTGGCTCGGCGAGAACGATTTCCTGGGGTTTTTGCATGGGGTCGTTTTTGTCTTCGTGGATGTCTTGTTATTTCAGGTTCAAAGCACGCCGATCAGCTGCACTTCGAAGGTCACAGGCAGTCCGGCCAGCGGGTGGCTGAAGTCGAACAGCACCGCGCCGTCGCCTTCACGCACCTGCAGCACCGTGCCCGCGAACGTGCCTGAGCCATCCGGAGTGGGGAACTGCACCACGTCGCCGATGGTGTACTGCTCCATCGGATCGCCCAGTTCGTTGAGCGCCTTGCGCGCCAGCCACTGCTGCATGTCGGGGTTGCGCTCGCCGAATGCGGCACCTGCGGGCAGCTCGAACGTCGCGCGCGTGCCTTCGGCCATGCCCAGCAGACGCCCTTCCACCGCCGGCGCCAGCTCGCCCGTGCCCAGCGACAGCGTGGCAGGCAGCCCCCCGAAGGTGTTGATCACATCACCGGCCGGACCCGCCAGACGATAGTGCAACGTGAGAAAAGAGCCGGGTTGCACGACAGGCACGGCGGAGTCGTTTGAATCGGAAACAGAAGCAGCAACGGAAGTGGAACTTGACATGAATGGCCTCGCAAAACAGCCGCCATTGTAAAAAATCGGGGATTCCCTTATGAGAGAGCTTGCGAAAGCCGTATTGACATGCCCCTCAAAGACCTGCCCGCCGACTCCCGCCCCCGAGAAAAACTCCTCGCCCGCGGCCCGCAGGCCTTGAGTGACGCGGAGTTGCTGGCCATCCTGCTGCGCACCGGCATCAAGGGAAAAGGCGTTCTGCAACTGGCCGAGGAACTGATCAGCCCCAACGCCAATGTCGCCAGTACGGTCAATGCAGCCCCCGGAGTCGCCGAAACCGAAGCCAACCCCATTCGGGCACAGACCACAGGATTTGACGGCATCTCCAGCCTTCTGCACGCCAGCAGCAGCGATCTCCAGCAAATCAAGGGCCTCGGCCCCGCCAAACGCGCCGAGCTGATGGCCGTCCTCGAACTCGCCCGCCGCGCCATGGCCGAGCAACTGAGCCGAGGCACGGTCTTTGACTCGCCTCAAACCGTCCGGCATTTCCTCCAACTGCACCTGGCAGCCAAAAGCCACGAAGTCTTCGCCGTCCTGTTCCTCGACAGCCAAAACCAACTGATCGCCATGGAAGAACTCTTTCGCGGCACGCTCACACAAACCAGCGTCTACCCCCGCGAAGTCGTCATCCGCGCCCTGCACCACCACTGCGCCGCCACCATCCTCGCCCACAACCACCCGAGCGGAAACATCCAGCCCAGCCAGTCGGACATCCAGCTCACCCAAAACCTCAAAGCAGCCCTCGCACTGGTCGATGTGCGCGTGCTGGACCATTTCATCGTCGCCCCCGGCGCAGCCCTCTCCTTGGCGGAGGAAGGGCAGATCTGAAGCGTACGGGAACTCGCCCGAAGTGATCCGGCACATCGCTTCGCCCGTGCCAATGCGCCCTCACCCCAGCCCTCTCCCGCAAGCAGGAGAGGGAGCAAGACCAAGCAGCCAGTCCGCGCGATCAACGAAAAAGTGCGACAAATCAAGCGCAATACCCAAGCACAAAAACGCTCGCAAATCTCGCCCACCAACATCTCGCGAGGTCGCGAGATGAACCAGCACGAGCAACGCGAAGTGCCGAATCACACCTCTTATGAAAAATCTGACTCGCGGCGGTTGCCCGAACGAAGCGCCTACGGCGCGAAGCTGAGTTCTGCCGCGTGCCCCCGAATTCCAGCGCGCTTTTGGTGACTTTTCGCGCGCCAGCGAAAAGTTACTCGCCCGCCGGGGCGAGACCCGGCCAGCAAGCCTCAAAACAGCACCAAAAACAAAAAAACCAGCAAGCCAAGAAGTTCTTAAGCCCTTCTTCCCAAGAAGCCCCCCGCATGCGGTACAAACGCTATTGTTCCCGCCCGTGCCATGTCAGACATCAAAATCCGTTCCCTCTCCGATCTCCACTCCTTGCGCAAAGCCATTGCAGAGGCAGCCGAGCGCGAGGCTGAACGCAAGCGCGTGCTGGCCGAGGCGCAGCGCAAGGCCCAGCGGGAACAGAATCTCTTTCGCGACGCGATAGGCAACGTCAAGGCACTGCGCGGGCAAAGCGATCGCATGTGGTACACCCCCGAGCCGCCCGAGCCCCTGCCGGTGCAACGCGAACTCGATGAACAGCGCGTGCTGCGCGAATCGCTGAGCGATGCGTTCGATGTGAGCACCCTGCTCGACACCGACGACCAACTGAGCTTTCGCCGCCCCGGCATCGGCCCCGACGTGACGCGCAAGCTGCGCGCCGGGCACTGGAGCATTCAGCGCCAGCTCGATCTGCACGGTCTGCGCACCGACGAGGCGCGCGAGGCGCTGGGCGAATTCATCCGCCTCTCGTTTCGCACCGGCATCCGCTGTGTGCGCGTGGTGCATGGCAAGGGCCTCGGCTCGCCCGGCAAGACGCCCGTGCTCAAGGGCAAAGTGCAAAGCTGGCTGGTGCAGAAAAAAGAGGTACTGGCCTTCGTGCAGGCCCGTCCCGCCGAGGGCGGTGCGGGCGCGCTCGTCGTGCTGTTGCAACCTTCGCAGCGCCGGATAGGCACCTGAGCCAACCTCGCGTAACCGACATCGAGAAGGTGTCACAGTGAGTGTGGATTCATGAGTCATTGAGCCAATCCCTCCCTCGTTTTTGTCCGCTCGCGCGACCATCTGCGCTCGCGTTTGAAGTACCGACAAAAACACATCGAGAGGGAGAAAAGACTCATGGCGAACCATCACCACCCGGCCTTCACGGCACGCAACCTCTGGTGCGATCCGATGGAGCTGCTGCTCCAGCAGGCGTTGCAATCACGGCGCTTTCGCAGCGAAACCACCAACCCGTTTTTTCTGAAAGAGTGTGCCGAAGTCGATCTGTCGTCCGGCGCAAAAGTCCTCGACCACCAGCTCGACCTGTGCCTGCCCGACCCCATGCCGCTCACCATCTCGCGCAGCTACTCCAGCCAGCACAGCGTGGATGATGACCAGATTGGCAACCCAAAGAAAAGTGACGCGGCGAGCAAACCGCGCCCGCCCGTGGGCCTGCTCGGCCCCGGCTGGTGGTTGCCGCACGAGGCATCGCTCAGTCTGCATGACGAAGGCCTCACGCTGCACAACGGCCCCGCACGCCATGTGCCGCTGCCCGTGCTCGCACCGGGCGAAATGACTTACAGCGCCGAACACGGGCTCTGGGTGGTGCGCGGTGGCAGCGAGCAGCTTGAAACCGGCTCGCGCCATCCAGCCGCTGCGCTGCGCATGCTCTGGCGCAGCCTGCATGCGGGCGACCGCCGCCGCGACAACTTCTTCTTCATCGCCCACCACGCGCTGGGGCCATGGTGGATTTTCGGACCGCACCGCGAGCTGCCGCTGGCACCCGGTCAGCGCCTGCCGCTGCGGATGATTCGTGACCGCTTTGGCCGCATGCTGCGCTTCGGCCACGATCCGCACACGGGTCTTGCCACGGTGGCCGAAGACAGCTCGGGCAGGCAGTTTCGGCTGGAGCTCAAATACTTTCCGCAACTCGTGCGCAAGACAAATTCCGACGGCTGGGGCACCGACCTCGGCTGGCGTCTGCTGGGCGTGCACATCATCAGCGACGCCCATGTGCAGGAACCCCATCCAACCAAGCCGCATCAGCCCGCCGTCGTGCGCTACGAATACACCATGCGCGGCGAACTCGCGGGCGTCTACAGCCGCAGCGAAACGCTGGAGCACCGCTTTGTCTACGACGACCTGCAGCCCGGACGCATCGCGGTGCATGCGCGCGCTGATCGTGCGGACGTCGCGTTCGACTACGACAACGAAGGTCGCGTCGTCGAGCAGCGCACGGCGGGCGGTCTCAAGCTGAGATTCCAGTACGACGATCAGCACACCACGAGCATCACCGACAGCCTGGGCCGCCAGCAGACCATCCAGTTCGCGAAGATCGGCGACACGCACCAAGCCGTGCGCATCAAACGTGCCGACAGCAGCAGTGTGAGCCGCAAGTTCGACCTGAATGGCCATCTGATCGCAAGCACCGATGCGCTCGGCCGCACCGTCCAATACGAACGCGACGAAGTCAGCGGGCTGCTGCTCTCCGTACACGAGCACGGCGGCAAAGAGCGGCGGATGGTCTACAACGCGCAGGGCCAGTTGGTGCGCATCACGCTCGCGGACGGCGAGGAATTCCGCTACCAGTACGACCTGATCGGCCGACTCGTCGCAGCTACAGGCACCGCCACACGCACCACGCGCCTGCGCTACGCGCACGACGAAACCCATCTGCCCAGCCTGATCGAAGACGCGCGCGGCGACAAGCTGCACCTGCAATGGACCGCCGAAGGACTGCTCGCCAGCTTCACCGACATCCACGGCCAGACCACGCGCTTCGAGCACGACCGCTGGGGCGGGCTGACTCACCAGCATGTCGAGGGCCAACCCGCAACCCAGGCCACGCGCATCATCCGCGACAACCATGGCCGCCGGGTCGACCGCAGAATCGGCACCCAACAGCCAACGACCTGGCAATACAACCTGGCAGGCGACCTGATCAACCAGCGCGACACGGCGAGCGAAAACAACCTGCTCATCGAACGCGATGCCCAAGGCCGCGTGCTGCTGCAACAACTGTCCGGCCACCGCATCGAATACCGCTACGACGCAGCAGGCCGACTCATCGCCATCACCGGCAAGAAAGGCGGCACACTGCGCTTCGCCTACGACACCATGGATCGCATCGTCGAGCAGACCAACGCAGACGGCAGCGTCAAGACCTTCCGCTACAACACCGCAGGCGAACTGTTCGATCCCACCAAAATCGGTCCGCTCAAAGCGCCGCAACGCCACACCGAAGACATGAAAGAAAAGCGACTCCCCAAACACGAAGAGTCGCTACAACCATGAACATGATTCCGGTATTCAAACAGCAAGACAGGCAGTGGTCGCGATGCCGGAATCACACACCACAATGACGAGATGGCCCCTCAGGCTAGGCGCGAAGCCGCAGACAGTACGCTGGGCAACTTGTCTTGGGTGACCCCGATGCAGCGCGCCGTGATTCTGGATGAGCTGCAAGGCGCAGAACGCAGCAATAGCACCGCTATTGCGAGGCTCTGCAACGCCGCAGATCGCCAGAATCACGGATGCGATGCGCGGGGACATCCAAGACAAGTTGCCCTTGGCAAGGCTTCTGCAACAACGCATGAGGGGCCATATCGTCAGCTCCGCACGAGCGACCACACCAAGAAGTTCATTTGGACAAATCGAGCTTGTACTTGGAAGTTCCTTTTCCTGAACCATCATCGGCTGCCAGCAACGTGACATTCGCCAGCCCCGCCGCCTGCGCCACCGCCAACGCACCCGGCCCCGAACTGAACACCACATCGCCAGCCGTCTTCACCTGCGTGAACTTCCAGCTCTTGGCATTGCCATTGCTGGCGCGCGTGACGCTGGCATTCTTCTTCACATACTCGATCACCACATCGCGGTTCGCATCGGGCGACGCCCAGATCGTGGCCGAGCCGTCGAGCTTGGGGATGAAGCTCTTGCCGCTGGTCGCGCGGTAGTTGTTGGTGGCGATCACGAATTCCTTCGCGGCGTCAATCGGCTTGCCGAGATAGGTGAGGTTCTTGATGCGGCTACCCTTGGCCTGCGTCACATCGATCTCGTACTGCACATCGGCCGTGGTGAACATGTCGAAGTTGTAGCCGGGGAAAGTGCTGATGAGCTGCTGCTCGCCGGTCTTGGCCGGATCGATCTGATTGAAGCGCTGGGCCGCCGCTTCCAGCCAATCCTTGATGTCGCCGCCATTGACCTTCACCGCGTAGACCGTGTTCGGATAGAGATACAGATCGGCCGCGCTCGAAATCGACAGCGAGCCCGCCGCCACGTCCGTGTAGTCCGCCGCGCCCTGAAAGCCCGACTTGAACGGTGCGCTCACAGAGAGCACCGGCAGGTCCTTGTACTGCGGCATGTTGGCCTGGATGTACGAGGCGACATAGTCGCGCTGCGCCTGATTCACGATTTGAATCGCGCCCGGATCGCCCACATCGGCAAACAGCGTGCTCATGCGGAAATCAGTCGTTCCGATCGGCGTCTTCACATACGTGATCGCGGCCTGATGCTGTGGCTCGATCAGCGGTGCAATCGCCGGATCGGCGTCGACATAAATGGCCTTGCCCGCAGCGTCCTTGCCGGTCTGGATGTTGCGCAATTCGCTCTTGCTGCCCGACTTGTCCACGCTCCAGGCCTTGCCATCCCATTGGAGCGACAACTGGATCACGCCCAGCGCCTTGCCCCAGGAGCTTGCCATCACCGCAGGCACGCCGTTGACCGTGCCTGCCTTGTTGTCCACACCAGCCTGAGTGAACGCGGGCGTGGCCGCCGTGTCAGGGAAGATGCCGTGCTGATGGCCCATCACCAGCGCGTCGATGCCCGCGACCTTGGAGAGATGCAGACCGGGGTTTTCCATCGTTGGCGAATAGGTGCTCGCGTCCATGCCGCCGTGCAGCAGCGCGACCACGATCTGCGCGCCGTTCTTGCGCAACTCGGGGATGTACTGCTGCGCCGCTTCCACCGCGCCTTGCGTGTAGACCTTGCCTTCCAGATAACGCTTGTCCCAGTTCATGATGCCCGGCGTGGTGAAGCCAATCACGCCGATCTTGAGCGGCAGCTTCACCTCCTTGCCATCGCTGCTCTTGGCGACCACCGTGCGCTCCAGCATCGCATAGGGCTGCACCAGCGGCTTCTTGCTCTTGTTGCTGTAGACGTTGGCCAGCACGGTCGCATACCCATTGCCCGCGCACTTGAGCTTCGCATCGACGCCATCGACATCCATGCCACCGCCAAGCACCTGATTCAGGAATGGCAGGCCGTAGTTGAACTCGTGATTGCCGAGCGTGCCCGCATCGAACGCCAACGCGCCCATGGCCTTGTACATCGACAGTTGCTGCGTGCACGGAATCGTCTTCACCACCGCTTCGTAATCCGCGATGGCCGTGCCCTGAATCGTGTCGCCGTTGTCCACCAGCAGCGTGTTCGCAAACTCCTTGCGCGCATTGCGAACCAGCGTGGCCGTGCGCTCGAAGCCGTAGCTCTTGTCCTCAGCGAGCTTGAAGTAGTCGTAGCTGCGCACGTTGAAGTGCAGATCGGTGGTGCTCAGCACCGCGAGCTTGGCAGTCGCCGGTTGGGTCTTGGGATCGACATCGTCATCGCCGCCACCGCAGGCAGCAAGCACAACAGTTGCAGCAGCGACCGCCAGAACATGACGACGGGTGTGGAAGGAACGCGCAGTGAAATGCGACATGGTGTGGAACTCTTGAAATTCAAAAGTCCTGAGTCTGTGCAGCGGATTTGACACGCGCATGACGTTGTTTTCATGCGCGCAATCAGCTCGCCTCGATCTGCTCATGGCCTACGCCATCGTCACGACCAGCAGCAGCCGCGCAAGGGCCGCGCTGGCTGCGTCCTCCTCCCGCAAAGCGAGAGAGGGGGAAGGCGCGAAGCGCCTCAGGAGGTGACTACCGATTTCTCATCCAGTCGGCAGTGCCCATGAAACTTTGATTCAGACGTTCGCGCAAGTCATCGGGCACGCCGGTTTCTTCCATCGCCTGATTCATGCAGGCCACCCACTGGTCGCGCTCCTGAATGCCGATGGCGAACGGGAAATGCCGCATGCGCAGGCGCGGGTGACCAAAGCGTTCCTGGTAATAGTCGGGGCCGCCGAGCCAGCCGCAGAGAAACCAGAACAGCTTCTGGCGCGCATCTTCCAGCGACGGGCCATGGGCGGCACGCAGCTCCTTGTAGACGGGCTCCAGATCCATCAGGTCATAAAAGCGCGTGACCAAGGCATGCACCTTGTCTTCACCGCCAATCCATTCAAAAGGCGTGCGGGCGGTGGTCTGGCTGGTGGACTCTTCGGACATGGCGGTGCGTGGCGATCAGGTTTCGGAACAATGGGAGGGAGGCGAAACCGGGATTGTCCCGCATTCTCGCGGCGGCAACGGCAAGTGGCTCAAGCCGTCCGTGTGGAGGGAACTTGCAGCGAGGCTTCCAGCAGCTTGTCTTCGGAGAGATCCTCGCCCTCGTCGCTACCGTCGTCCGATTCCTCATCGCCCGGAACCACCTCGACCTGCGAGGCGTCGTCGTCTGCCGCCAGCCAGGTTTCGGCATCGGCGGTGGCAAACAGCATGGCGGTGATGGTGAACACCACCAGCGTCATGAACAGCGCACGCATCCAGCCTTCGAAGTACACGCGAGAAAGCTTGCTGAACACCGCGAACATCCAGAGCGTCGCGATCAGGCTCATCGAGAAGTCGTCGAGCCAGGTCGGCACGGCGCTGTCATCGGTCACTTTGATCCAGTACATCACGCCGTAATAGACCAGCAACGGCACCACCAGCGCCCACGACTGCAGCGCAAACCATGCGACCACGCGACCAGTGGCAGCAGCCGCACCGATCCGCTTGCGCGGCATGAAAACCCAGGCGAACCAGAGCATGAACAGGCACAGGCTCCATTGCGCCAACCAGCCCTGGTAGTTGAAGCGCACCTCTCCGTCTAGCGAGATCCAGTCGAAGATCACATCGAGCGCGTTGGCGAACAGCACCAGAAAGGCGAGTTGCCACGGACCGGGAATGGCGTCCAGCGCCATGCGCGGGCGCATCAGAAACGACGCCCGCAGGCCCCCGAGCATCCAGCGCAAAAGGGAGACCGGCTTCGCCGCCACGAAGGGCGTTTCTGGCGAAGGCGGATGGGGTTGCTGCGGGGATTGCTCCAGCGGTTGCGTCTCGGCAAACAGGTCCGAATAGTTCTCTGTCAATTTTTCTGTCATGTGAAAAGTCACAGCGGGTGAGCATACCGGAGCCTCAGGCCCTCTGCAGCACCTTGCAAACTTTTACTGTGCCGCCCGTCTGAGCGTATCCACCACCGGTCTGCGCAGCACCTCGCGCAATCCCCACCAGCCCGCCGCCAGCGCCAGCAACGCGCCACACACGGCCCCGGCCAGCGGCACCCACAGCGGTGCGTTCCAACTGAAGTCGAACACATAGCGCGCCAGCGCCCAACCCACGGCCACCGCCACGATGCTTGCCAGAAACCCGGCCAGCAGCCCCACGCCCGCCAATTCCGCGCGCTGCACCTGTCTGAGCAACTGCGCCCGCGCGCCCACGGCACGCATGATGGCGAACTCGCGAGCACGTTCCTCGCGCGTGGCAGTGACAGCGGCGAACAGCACCACCAGCCCGGCAGCCAGAGTGAAGCCGAACAGAAATTCCACCGCGCGAATCACCTGCCCCAGCACGGTCTGCACCTGCTTGAGCGTGGCGCTCATGTCCACGTTGGTGATGTTGGGAAACGCGTGCACCAGCGCGTTGTCAAAGCCCGCTTTGTCGGGCGCGCGATAGGCCGCGAGATAGGTTGCAGGTACATCGGGCAGATGCGCGACGGGGTACATCACGAAGAAGTTCGCGCGCATCGAAGCCCAATCCACCTTGCGCAGGCTGGTGATCTTCGCCTCGTTCTGGATACCGCCGATGTCAAAGCGCAGCGTGTCGCCCAGCTTCAAACCCAACGTCTTCGCAATGCCTTCCTCGACGCTCAAAGCGCCCGGCTCCTCGGCCTTCCACGCACCGCCGACGATCATGTTGTGCTCTGGCGGCTCAGCCGCGTTGGAGAGATTGAACTCGCGATCGACCAGCCGCTTGGCGCGGTCTTCGGCATAATCGTCCGGGCTGACTTCCTTGCCGTTCACCGCCACCAGACGGCCGCGAATCATCGGATACCAATCGAACTTCTGCACGCCCGCAGTCTTCAGCGCCTGCTGGAATCCTTCGGCCTGCTCGGGCAGCACGTTGATCACGAAGCGATTGGGCGCATCGGGCGGCGTGGCCTTCTGCCAACTGCTGATCAGATCGGTGCGCAGCAACACCAGCAGCACCAGCGCCAGCAGGCCCACCGACAGACTGCTGACCTGCACCACCGCATACGCAGGCCGTGCGGAAATCTGCCTTGTGGCAAGCACCAGCCAGCGCGGCGCGGTGGCCTCGTTGACGACGCGGCGCAGCGCCTTCACTGCCAGCCAGGCCATCACGGCGAACAGCACCACCGCAGCGGCGAATCCACCGACCGCGATGCCGCCCAATGTGAGATCACGGCTCACCGCCATCAGCAGCACGGCAAAGCCCAGCATGCCCAAGCCCAGCACCAACAGCGATGCCGGTTTGAACGTGCCCAGATCGCGGCGGATCACCCGCAGCGGTGGCACTTGCGCGAGCTGCAGAACAGGCGGCAGACCGAACGCGAACATCAGCGTCAGCCCCACGCCCAAGCCAAACAGCACCGGCCAGAACGTGGCAGCGGGCAGCACGGCATTCACCAGCCCCGCGAACATCCACACGAAAACGTAATGCACCGCAAAGCCCAACGCCACGCCGAGCAGGCTGGCGAACAGGCCGATCAGCGCGAACTCGATGGCGTAGGCCCAGGCGATGGTGCGCTGGCTTTGGCCCAGCACGCGCAGCATGGCCGATGCGTCGAGATGCTCGTTGGCGAATCCACGTGCCGCCAAGGCCACCGCCACGGCGGAAAGCAAGGCCGCGAGCAACGCCACCAGATTCAGGAAATTCTGCGCACGCACCAGCGTCTGGTGCATCTCGGGGCGACCGCTGTCGAGCGACTCCACGCGCACGCCGCGCACCTCGTGCCCATCGACCAGCTTCGTGGCGAAGTCCTTGAACTGCTCCACCGCGCGCGGCACATCTCCGGCCACGGCATAGCGGTAGGTGATGCGGCTGGCCGGTTGCACCAAACCTGTGGCCTTGAGATCCTGCGTGTTGATCAGCACACGCGGCGCAAAGCTCATGAAGCCCGCACCACGGTCGGGCTCCAGCGTAATGATGCGGCTGATCTTCAGGCTCGCGTCGCCCAGCAGCAACGGGTCGCCCACGGCAATGCCCAGCGATTCGAGCAGGGGCGCATCGACCCACGCCTCGCCCGCTGCGGGAATGTCCTTGGTGATCGCGCCTGCCTGCGAAGTTTGCGTCGTGGTCTGCACATTGCCGCGCAGGGGATAGGCCGCATCGACGCTTTTCAGCGCCACCAACTTGCTTTCACCGCCCTGTTCGTCGCTCGCGCGCGCCATGGTCGGAAAGCTCATGGTCGAGGAGCCGCGCAGGCCCAGCTTCTGCGCCTCCCGCACGAACACGTCGGGCGTGGCGTTGTCGCTCACCACCACCACATCGCCGCCGAGCAGTTGCAGGGCATCGCGCTGCAGACCGCTTTGCAGTCGGTCGGAGAAAAATCCCACGGACGTGAGCGCGGCCACCGCCAAGGTCACCGCAACGATCAACAGCCGCAGCTCGCCCGCACGCACATCGCGCCACAGGGTACGCCAGCCCAGAGCCCACGCAGAAATCGACCGACTATTACTCATGTCTCATAGATTCCAAATAATTGCCAGCCCTGCTCGCCAAGGGCCGAACACTCGTTACCGCGATGCCCGAAGCCAGCGACCGCCGAGCAAGGGCCGCCCCGCAGCGAAGGGGGTGTCCCCCTCCCGCGAAGCGAGAGAGGGGGAAGGCGCGAAGCGACTCAGGGGGTGTCATTTCTAAACATAGCGAACGGCAGACGGCGGCCTGCAAAAGCCCCAAAGCTGCATGCCCGCTTCATCGGCCAATTGCAACGCCAGCGATGTGGGCGCAGAAATCGTCGCCAACGCGGGAATACCCACGCGCGCGCATTTGCGCACCAGTTCATAACTTGTGCGGCTGGTCATGACCACGAAGCCGGGCGTTCCCAGTTCCTTGTTCAGCGCCAGTTTGCCGATGAGTTTGTCGAGCGCGTTGTGGCGGCCCACGTCTTCCATCACATGTTCGAGCGTGCCGTTGGGCTTTGCCCAACCGGCGGCGTGCAGCGAGCCCGAGCGCGCGTTGAGCGCCTGCTTGGCAGACAGTGCCGAGAACGCCGCATTGATCGCATCCACGCCGAACTGCTCGCGCCAATGCGGCACGGGCACCTGCTCGGGATGCAGATCGAGCGCCTGAATGCTGTCGATGCCGCACACACCGCAGCCGGTGCGTCCGGCGAGCGTGCGGCGTTGATCCTTCAAGCGCATGAAATGGCGCGAAGCGATCTCCATGTGCACCGCGCAACTGGCGTCGGGCGTGCCCGCGCCGTGCACTTCGGTTTCGACATCGCGGCAATCCTCGGGGCTTTCCACGATGCCTTCGCTGATCGCAAAACCAACACCAAACTCGACCAAATCCCTGGGGCTTGCCATCATCACGGCGTGCGAAATGCCATTGAAAACCATGGCCACCGGTACCTCGGCCGAGACCTCGCGCGACAGCTGCTGCGCCTGGCTCGCGCCCGCAATCCATTGGTGCGCCTGCACCTGAACCAGTGAGGGCAGCGTCGTGCCGGGCATGTCGGCCATGGGGCAGGCCGTCTGGGCGCCTGCCGGAGAACTCTCGGGGTGTTGCATACCACAACGATACCAGCGTGCGACAGAGTGCATCCCCAACCTCCCGTCGATTGAGGGATTTGATAGCAGCAGGTAAGATCAACACAACTCGTCACAAAGCCACGATGTCCAGCGCATCCAGCCATCTCTCGCAAAAGCGAGCATGCACTCACGCTTTGCTGCACGACAGCAAACAGCACTCCATCGTGGCTTCGAACGGTTGTTTTGCCCTCCAGCGCTCACCGGCCCTGGAGGTATCGGCGTCGGCTCATCGGCTGGCGCTGGACAAGCCAGTTATCACAAGCTACTGCGATGATTTTTTCAACACTAACCAAGGAGGATCTGTCATGGACATGAACAGAAGACATTTCTTCCGCATGAGCGGGGCGGGCCTGGTCGGCTCCAGCCTCGTGGCCATGGGCTTCTCGCCCACGGCCGCTCTTGCGGAGGTGCGTCAGTTCAAGCTCGCATCGACCACGGTCACGCGCCAAACCTGTACGTACTGCTCTGTCGGCTGCGGCATCCTCATGTATTCGCTGGGCACCGGCGGCAAGAACGCCAAGGCCTCGGTCATCCACGTCGAGGGCGATCCGGACCACCCCGTCAATCGCGGCACGCTGTGCCCCAAGGGCGCGGGTCTGATGGACTTCATCAACAGCCCCAACCGTCTGCTGTACCCCGAGTACCGCGCTCCCGGCTCGAGCGAGTGGAAGCGCCTGTCGTGGGACGACGCGCTGACACGCATCGCCAAGCTCCTCAAGGACGACCGCGACGCGAATTTCATCGCCAAGACCGAAGACGGTCTGACGGTGAACCGCTGGCTCACCACCGGCATGCTGGCCGCATCGGCCGCCAGCAACGAAGCCGGATACATCACGCACAAAGTGGCCCGTTCGTGGGGCCTGCTCGCATTCGACAACCAAGCCCGTGTTTGACACGGCCCGACGGTGGCAGGTCTTGCCCCGACGTTTGGCCGTGGAGCGATGACGAACCATTGGGTCGACATCAAGAATGCGGACGTTATTTTGATCATGGGCGGCAATGCCGCTGAAGCGCACCCGTGCGGCTTCAAATGGGTCACCGAAGCCAAGGCGCACAACAAGGCGCACTTCATGGTGGTGGACCCGCGTTTCAACCGTTCAGCCTCGGTGGCGGACTTCTACGCCCCTATCCGTTCGGGCAGCGACATCGTGTTCCTCGGGGGCATGATCAATTACCTGCTCGCCAACGACAAGATCCATCACGAGTACGTGAAGAACTACACGGACTTCACCTTCATCGTGCGCGATGACTACGAATTCGTGGACGGCATCTTCTCGGGCTACAACGAAGAAAAGCGCACCTACGACAAGAAGAGCTGGGATTACGAGCTCGGCGAAGACGGCTACGTCAAGACCGACCCGACACTGCAGCACCCGCGCTGCGTGTACCAGTTGATGAAGAAGCACTACGAGAGCTACACGCCGGAACGCGTGGAGAGCGTCTGCGGCACGCCGAAGGAGAAATTCCTGCACGTGTGCGAGAAGTTCGCCTCGACCGCCGTGCCGGGCCGCGCAGCCACGATCCTGTATGCGCTGGGCTGGACGCAGCATTCCACCGGCGCGCAGATCCTGCGTTGCGGTGCGATGGTGCAACTGCTGTGCGGCAACATCGGCATCGCTGGCGGCGGCATGAACGCGCTGCGTGGTCACTCCAACATCCAGGGTCTGACCGATCTGGGTCTGCTCTCGGCCAGTCTGCCAGGCTACCTGACACTGCCGATGCAGAACGAGCAGGAATATCAGGGCTACATCACGAGCCGCACGCAGAAGCCTCTGCGCGCCAATCAGATGAGCTACTGGCAGAACTATCCCAAGTTCCACGTCAGCCTGATGAAGTCCTGGTACGGCGCCAACGCCACGGCCGAGAACAACTGGTGCTACGACTACTTGCCGAAGCTCGACAAGCAGTACGACATGCTCCAGTACTTCCAGATGATGAACGACGGCAAGGTCAACGGCTACATCGCGCAGGGCTTCAACCCCATCGCGGCGCTGGCCAACAGCACGCGCGTGCGTGATGGTCTGTCCAAGCTGAAGTTTCTCGTGGTGATGGACCCGCTCGCAACGGAAACGTCAGAGTTCTGGAAGAACTTCGGCGAGTTCAACGATGTGGACACCGCCAGCATCAAAACCGAAGTGTTCCGCCTGCCCACCACCTGCTTCGCTGAAGAAGATGGCGCAGTGGTCAGCTCGTCGCGTGTGCTGCAGTGGCACTGGAAGGCTGCCGAGCCACCGGGAGAAGCCAAGACCGATATCGCCATCATGTCCGCGCTGCACATGCGCCTGAAGGCCATGTACGCCAAGGACGGCGGCGCGTATCCGGACCCCATCGCCAAGCTCGACTGGAAGTACTCGCAACCGGCGCATCCTTCTTCGGAAGAAATCGCCAAGGAGTACAACGGCAAGGCGCTGGTCGATCTGACCGATCCGAAGGACCCGACCAAGGTGCTGCGTCCTGCAGGCCAACAGATCTCCGGATTTGCCGAGCTGCGCGACGATGGCTCCACGGCCTCGGGCTGCTGGATCTGGGCTGGTTCGTGGACCACCGCTGGCAACCAGATGGGTCGCCGCGACAACTCCGATCCGACGGGCATCGGCAACACGCTGAACTGGGCCTGGGCCTGGCCAGCGAACCGCCGCGTGCTGTACAACCGCGCCTCCGCCGACGTGAGCGGCAAGCCATTCAATCCGAATCGCGAGCTGATCAAGTGGAACGGCAAGGCCTGGGTGGGCGCTGACGTGCCGGACACCGGAGTCGGCATCGCGCCCGAAACCGGCAACGGTCCGTTCATCATGAACCCGGAAGGTGTGGCACGCTTCTTTGCTCGCAAGGGCATGAACGAAGGTCCGTTCCCCACGCACTACGAGCCGTTCGACACGCCCGTCGGTCACAACCCGATGTACCCGAACAACCCCAAGGCCACCAGTTCGCCGGCGGCACGGGTGTTCCCGCACATCTGGGAAACCTTCGGCAAGGCGAGCGAGTTCCCGCATGTGGGCACGACGTATCGTTTGACGGAGCACTTCCACTACTGGACCAAGCACTCGCTGGTCAATGCCATCACGCAGCCGGAGCAATTCGTCGAAATCGGCGAAGCGCTGGCCAAGGAGCTTGGCATTGCGGCGGGCGACAAGGTGAAGGTGTCCTCCAAGCGCGGCGCGATCAAGGCCGTGGCCGTGGTCACCAAGCGCATCAAGCCGATGAAGATCGAAGGCAAGACGGTGCACCACGTGGGCATTCCGATTCACTGGGGCTTCAAGGGCGTGACCAAGCCGGGTTATCTGGCCAACACGCTCACGCCATTTGTTGGCGACGGCAACAGTCAGACACCGGAATTCAAGACCTTCCTCGTGAAGGTCGAGAAGGCGTAAAGGAGCAACAGATGTCATTGCAATCCCTCGATATCATGCGCCTTTCCGCCACGACGACCCCGCCTCCACAGGCGCGGTCGCCGCAGTCCGGCGAGGTGGCCAAACTCATCGACGTCTCCAAGTGCATCGGCTGCAAGGCCTGCCAATCGGCGTGCATGGAGTGGAACGATCTGCGTCAGGAGCCCGGCGAATGCCATGGCACCTACGACAATCCGACCGACCTGACCGAGAACGCGTGGACGGTGATGAAATTCACCGAATACGACAACGAGGCCACGGGCAATCTGGAATGGCTCATCCGCAAGGACGGCTGCATGCACTGCGCCGACCCCGGATGTCTCAAAGCCTGCCCATCGCCCGGAGCCATCGTGCAGTACACCAACGGCATCGTGGATTTCCATGAGGAAAACTGCGTGGGCTGCGGCTACTGCGTGACCGGTTGCCCGTTCAACGTGCCGCGCATCTCCAAGAAGGACCACAAGGCCTACAAGTGCACGCTGTGCTCCGACCGCGTGGCCGTGGGCCGCGAGCCTGCTTGCGTCACCACCTGCCCGACCGGTGCCATCATGTTCGGCACCAAGAAGGCGATGAAGGACCAGGCAGCGGAACGCATTGCGGACCTGAACGAACGCGGCTTCAAGGACGCTGGCCTCTACGACCCGCAAGGCGTGGGCGGCACACACGTGATGTACGTTCTGCACCATGCGGACAAGCCATCGCTGTATGCCAACCTGCCCGACGAGCCCAAGATCAGCTCCATGGTCAGCGTCTGGAAGGGCGTGACCAAGCCGCTCGCGATGTTCGCACTCGGTGCAGCGGCGCTCGGCAGCTTGTTCCACTATGTCACCAAGGGCCCGAACGAAGTCTCCAAGGAATTGGAAGACGACGAAGAGCGCAAGGACCGTGAGGCCGAAGCAGCACAGCAACCATCCCATGCGAAGGAGACACAGCCATGAGACGCAACCCTCGTGACCTGCAACGCTACAACGCGTCGGAGCGCCTGAACCACTGGGTGGTGGGCATCTGCTTCATCCTGCTGGCCCTGTCGGGTCTGGCGTTCTTCCATCCAGCGTTCTTCCCGCTGACCATGCTGTTCGGCGGCGGTCCGTGGACGCGCATCCTGCACCCCTACATCGGTGTGGTGATGTTCGTGTTCTTCATCGTGATGTTCTTCCGTTTCGCCAAGCTCAACATCATCGAGAAGCGCGACGTGGAATGGCTCAAGAACGTCAACAAGATGATCGACGGCGACGACCACGACATGCCCGAACAGGGCAAGTACAACGGTGGTCAGAAGGTGCTGTTCTGGGGCCTCGGCATCGGCATGCTGGCGCTCATCGTCTCGGGCGTCATGATGTGGCGCGCATGGCTGAATCTGCCCGTGGGCTGGGTGCGTTTCGCATCCATCCTGCACGCAGCCGCAGCCGTGTGGATGATCGGCCTGATCATCATGCACGTCTACGCAGCCATCTGGACCAAGGGCACCATCCGCGCCATGCTGTACGGCACCGTGACTCGCGCATGGGCAAAACAGCACCACCGCGGCTGGTATCGCAAGATGACGGGCGACAACAGCTAACATAGTCACTCGCCCTGCCCTGCCGCCGATTGCTCCAGGTAGTCGGCGGCAGTTTCTTTTTTGGAGTCACAACGCAGTGCAACGAATTCTTCAACCAGGTGACATCGAAGCCCTGGACCGTACCAATCCCCAGCGCATTCGCCTGCCCCATCCCGCACAGGTGTTTGCCGAGCGCGCCGCGCGTCTGGAACAAAAGGCCGACGGCAACCCCATTGGCGACTATCTGCGTTTTGTCGCGCAGATCGTCAAGGCGCAGCAAAAGGCTGCCGCCAACGTGCAGACCGCAGCGCCGGACGCCGCGCAGATCGCGCTGGCGCAAGCGCATTCCATGCCGCTCTTGCCTGCCGCCAACCACATCGATCCGGTGTGGCAGGACGTGCTCATCCAGTTGCTGGATGAACTGGACAGTGCGGCCAACGTGCCCGATGCCCTCAAGCCCACGCTGCAATCGCTGCGCACCATGCGCACCGAAGACCGCAACACGCTGGCTCGCCGCGTGCTGGTGGGGCTGCTTACCGAAAGTGCCGATCTGGCGGCTGCGCCCATCGTCATGGCGGCGCTGCAAGTGGTGTTTGCCGACCGTGCGAGCAAGCTGCAGGAAAGCGATGTTCCCTACACCGACCCGGCCACCGTCTGCCCGGTGTGCGGCACGCCGCCCGTGGCCAGCGTGATCCGCATCGGCGGGCGCGATGCCGGTCTGCGCTATCTGCATTGCGGCGCGTGCTGCACCGAATGGCATATGGTGCGCATCAAATGCAGCCACTGCGAAAGCACCAAGGGTGTGAAGTACCAGAAGGTCGACGGCAGCGACGACACCGTGCTGGCCGAAACCTGCGATGTGTGCCACACCTACCGCAAGATTTCGAATCAGGAAAAGGACCCGTTCGCGGAGCCCTTGGCCGATGATCTGGCGACGCTGATGCTCGACCTGCTGATGAGCGAAACCGCGTTCGCCCGCGCCAGCATCAACCCGCTGCTGCCGATGGCCGAGGCCGACGCCGCGCCTGAAGACAACGCCTGACAGAAAACGCCGCACGCCATGAGCACCGCCGAACACGCACCCACTGCCGCGCCCACTTCCTTCGCAGCCCGCCTGCCCGCCGTGGACCGCGTGCTCGGCACGCCCGCGCTCAAGGCGCTGATGGCCGAGTACGGCACCAGCGCCGCCACCAAGGCCGTGCGCGCCGCCATCGATGCGCTGCGCCCGGCCGCGTTGGCAGGTGACGTGGCCCCGGAAAATTTGCAGCCCGATGCGATTGCGCAGCAAGTCGCAGCGCGCTTGGCGCAGCAGTTTGCGCCGCGTCTGAAGGCGGTTTTCAACCTGACCGGCACGGTGCTGCACACCAATCTGGGCCGTGCCCTGCTGCCCGATGTGGCCGTGCAGGCCGTCGTGCAGGCGCTCACCACGCCCGCCAATCTGGAGTTCGATCTGGCCACCGGCGGACGCGGTGATCGCGACGATCTGGTCAACGATCTGCTGCGCGAGTTGACCGGAGCAGAAGCCGCCACGGTGGTCAACAACAACGCTGCCGCCGTGCTGCTCACGCTCAACGCACTGGCCGCGAAAAAGGAAGTGATCGTCTCGCGCGGCGAGCTGGTCGAGATCGGTGGCGCGTTCCGCATCCCCGACATCATGAGCCGCGCCGGAGCCAAGCTCGTCGAAGTCGGCACCACCAACCGCACGCACGCCAAGGACTACGCGGACAACATCACCGACGACACCGCGCTGCTGATGAAGGTGCATTGCAGCAACTACGAGGTGACGGGCTTCACCAAGAGCGTGTCCGAAGCTGAAGTCGCCGCGATTGCCCACGCACGCGGCCTGCCGATGGTGGTGGATCTGGGCAGCGGCACGCTGGTCGATCTGGCGCAGTACGGCCTGCCGCATGAGGCCACCGTGCGCGAGACCGTGGCTGCCGGTGCCGACATCGTCACCTTCAGCGGCGACAAGCTGCTGGGCGGCCCGCAGGCGGGCCTCATCGTCGGCAACAAGGACTTGATCGCGAAGATCAAGAAGAACCCGCTCAAGCGCGCGCTGCGCGTAGGCAAACTCACGCTGGCCGCGCTGGAGCCTGTGCTGCAGCTTTATCTGACGCCCGAACATCTGGCCGAGCGTTTGACCACGCTGCGTCTGTTCACGCGCCCGCAAGCGCAGATGAAAGCACAAGCGCAAGCGCTGGTCGCGCCGCTGCAAACCGCCGTCGGCACCGAATATGAAGTCGGCATCGCCCCCATGCTCAGCCAGATCGGCAGTGGTGCCCTGCCGGTGGACACGCTGCCCAGCTATGGCCTCGCGATTCGCCCCGTGCACATCAAGCGTGCCGGTCGCGCGCTCGGCAAATTGGAAGCCGCACTGCGCAGCCTGCCGCGCCCGGTCATTGGTCGCATTTCAGACGACACGCTGTGGCTCGATCTGCGTTGCCTTGAAGCACGCGACGAAGCCGCATTCACCCAGCAACTGGGCGCACTCGCAGACGCCCTGTCGCAGAACTGAACATGATCATCGGAACAGCAGGTCATATCGACCACGGAAAAACCTCGCTGGTGCGCGCGCTGACCGGCGTGGAAACCGACCGTCTTCCCGAAGAAAAACGGCGCGGCATTTCCATCGAACTGGGTTACGCCTATCTGCACACGGAGGGCGGCGTCTCGCTCGGCTTTGTCGATGTGCCGGGCCATGAAAAGCTGCTGCACACCATGCTCGCGGGCGCGACCGGCATTGCGCATGCGCTGCTGGTCGTGGCCGCAGACGACGGCGTGATGCCGCAGACGCGCGAGCACTTTGCGGTCGTGTCGCTGCTCGGCGTGCGCAAGGCCACGGTCGCCATCACCAAGATCGACCGGCTCGACGCAGCCACGCGCGCTGAACGCATGGCGCAAGTGCGCGCTGAAATCGCCGCGCTGCTTGCACCCACCGCGCTGGCCAATTCACCCATGCATGAAGTCTCCGCCATCACGGGCGAAGGCATCGAGGCACTGCGCCAGCATCTGCTGGAGCAGGCGCACACGCATGACTCACACCATTCCGCCGACAACGCGCAAGCCTTCCGCATGGCCGTGGATCGCTCGTTCACGCTCACAGGCGTGGGCACCGTGGTCACCGGCAGCATCACGAGCGGCACGGTGTCGGTGGGCGACGAACTCACGCTCAGCCCGAGTGGCAAACAGGTGCGCGTGCGCGGCATTCATGCGCTCAACCGCCAAGCAGAAACAGCAACGCAAGGCCAACGCTCCGCGCTCGCGCTGGCCAGCATTGCCAAGGATGACGTGCACCGTGGCGACTGGATCAGCAGCGCGCACATTGCCATCGGCAGCGCGCGCTTCGATGTGGAATGCACGCTCTGGCCCGACGAAGAACGCGCGTTGCGCTCCGGCACGCCCGTGCATGTGCATTTGGGAACGAGCGACGTGCTCGGCAGCATCGTGCTGCTTGATCACACCACGCTGGAACCCGGTGAAACAGCGCTCGCGCAGATCGTTCTGCGCGAGCGCATTGCCGCCTGGCATGGTGATCGCGGCGTGCTGCGCGATGCGTCGGCCACCCGCACGGTGGCCGGCATTCGCGTGCTCGATCCGTACGCGCCGCAGCGCTACCGCAGCACGCCAGAACGGCTCGCGGCTTTGCAGGCGCAAGCGCTTTCCGATCGCGCTGCGCGATTGAGCGCACTGCTGGCGCAATCCGCACAAGGACTCGATCTGCAACGCACCGCCCGCGCTGAAGGCGTGAACGATGCAAGCGCACTGCCCTTGCCCGCAAACGCGCTGCGCTTTGCGAACGGCCACATGGCCATCGCACCCGCAGCCTTGCAGTCCTTGAAAGGCTATGTGCTGGACCGCCTGCAAGCCCTCCACACCACCTCGCCCGACGAGATTGGGCCCGACATCAAGCGCCTCAAGCGCCTTGCCGCTCCGCGCGCCGACGATGCGCTCTGGCAGTTCCTTATCGAGCAACTGTTGGCCGATGGCAGCATTGCGCGCAGCGGCCACTGGCTGCATAAGCCCGAGCATGCGGTACGCATGAACGAGGCCGAGGAACAAGTCGCCGAGCAGCTCCTGCCCCTGCTTGCCAACGGCGCATTCGACCCGCCCTGGGTGCGCACGTTGGCGGCAGACACGCAAACGCCCGAGGCCATGGTGCGCCAGACCTTGGCGAGTCTTGCGCGACGTGGTCAAGTTTTTCAGGTGGTCAAGGATTTGTTCTTTCCGCTGGCTACAATCGAGCGTCTCGCAGAGATCGCGCGCACGTGCAACTCGTCGGATGCAGGTCTTCAGGCCGCAGCCTTCCGCGACGCCACAGGCCTTGGCCGCAAGCGTTCGATCCAGTTGCTGGAGTTCTTTGACCGCGTGGGGTTCACCCGCCGCGTGAAGGATCAACACCTGCTCAGGCCCGGCACCTCGCTGTTTGAAAACGACAGCTCGCAGGACTAAGCAAGAGACCAAAGTATCCAATGGAAGAGAAGCGTCCCCGGTGGGGCGCCCGGGCTTCAAACCCGGTGGATTGCGCCAAGCGCGGTCGGTGGGTTCGACTCCCTCTCTCTTCCGCCAGAACACTCCCCATCAAGAGACATGCAACCCGCTCCACCTCGGCATGGGTGCAAAGCGTGAAGCCCCAGAACTGCCAAGGCCAACGCGCGCCCGGACATTGCCGCAGCGAACCCGCTGTGATAAAAAAGTCTTATGCCGTTTCACTTCCCAGCTTCGTTTGATCTCAACGACATGCACTACTTCGTGCAAGTGGTCGAGCATGGTGGTTTTGCCGCCGCAGGTCGCGCGCTGAATCAGCCCAAATCCAAACTGAGCCGCCGCATTGCCCTGCTCGAAGAGCGCCTCGGCGTGAGGCTCATCCAGCGCTCGGCGCGCCGCTTTGTGGTGACCGACATCGGTCAGGCCTACTACCAGCGTTGCGTCGCCATGTTGGTGGAAGCGGAAGCGGCCCAGACGCTGGTGGAGACCTCGCACAGCGCGCCGCGCGGCGTGGTCCGGCTGACCTGCCCCACGGCCCTGCTCGACTACCATCTGGGCGATACGTTCGGGCGGTTCCTGGCCGAATGCCCCGACGTGGAATTGCAGGTGGAGAGCACCAATCGGCAGGTCGATGTCATCCGGGAAGGGTTCGATCTCGCCATCCGCGTGCGCTTTCCCCCGCTGGAGGACAGCGATCTGGTCATGAAGGTTCTGGGCGAAAGCTGCCAGTTGCTGGTCGCCAGCCCGGCACTGGTGGAGCGCATGGGCGGCCTGCCTGCCGTCAGCGACATCGAACGCTGGCCCAGCCTGAGTTCGTTCAAGGGCGGGCGCGACTACTACTGGGAGCTGCAAGGTCCGGACAACGCCAAAGCACACATCCCGCTGGCATCTCCGCGACTGGTGACCGACGACCGCGTGGCGCTCTGGCGAGCCGCCGTGTGCGGCGTGGGCGTGGCGCAGTTGCCTCTGGCCATGGTGCGCACGGATCTGGAGAGCGGACGCCTGATCGAGCTGCTGCCGGGCTGGCAACCGCGCGTCGCCTTGGTGCATGTCGTGTTTCCTTCCCGGCGCGGTTTGCTGCCCGCCGTGCGTGCGCTGCTGGATTTTCTGGCTCGGGAATTCGCCGACCGACCGGCGTAACGCACGCGAGGACAGGCGGCACACATCGGTGCACCCATGGAACGCTGCGATCAGAAATCACCATCTTCCAAGGGTTGGAGTCTCCTGCAATAGTCCTGTGCAAGACGCAACGCCTCATGGCGATGCACAGGTCCCGCAGGTCCACCTGCTCAACCCATATGGAGATTTTCATGAGCTCATCCAAGCCCTACGTTCGCCTCGACAAGAACAATGCCGCCGTGCTGCTGGTGGATCACCAGACGGGTCTGCTCTCGCTCGTGCGCGACATCGATCCCGACAAGTTCAAGAACAATGTGCTCGCGTTGGCCGACATGGCCGAGTACTTCAAGCTTCCGACCATTCTCACCACCAGCTTTGAAACCGGCCCCAATGGTCCGCTGGTACCCGAGCTGAAAGAGAAGTTTCCAGACGCGCCCTACATCGCGCGCCCCGGCCAGATCAATGCCTGGGACAACGAGGACTTCGTGAAGGCCGTCAAGGCAACCGGCAAAAAGCAGCTCATCGTTGCCGGTGTGGTGACCGAGGTCTGCGTCGCGTTCCCGGTGCTGTCTGCACTGGAAGAAGGCTTCGAGGTGTTCGTGATCGCCGATGCTTCCGGTACGTTCAACAGCATGACCCAACAGGCCGCATGGAGCCGCATGGAGCAGGCCGGTGCGCAGTTGATGACCTGGTTTGGCGCTGCCTGCGAACTGCACCGGGACTGGCGCAATGACATCGAAGGTCTGGGCGCGCTGTTCTCCAATCACATCCCGGACTACCGGAATCTGATCAGCAGTTACACGACTTTGACGGCGCCAAAGTAAAGCGGACAAAAAAAATGCGGCACCGGATGCCGCATCTTTTTTTGTGTGCAAGGCCACCCCATGCGCGGTTGCGCATGGTCGCCTTCAGGTCACATCAATAACGGTTGTTGCGATAACCACCGCGGTCACCGCCGCCGCCGAAGCCGCCAGTGCGTGGCTCTGGTGGGCGTGCAACGTTCACCTTGATGGCGCGGCCGTCGACCGACTTGCCGTCCAGCGCGTTGATGGCGGCTTGGGCGTCAGCTTCGGTTTCCATTTCCACAAAGGCAAAGCCCTTGGAGCGGCCGGTTTCGCGGTCCATCACCAGCTTGGCGCTGGAGACGGTACCGAATTCGCTGAATTGCTGGATCAGCGTTTCGTTGGTGGCAGAGTAGGCGAGATTGCCGACGTACAGACGATTGTTCATTTGGATTTTCCAGATGGTGATGACGGACCAGCATCGCTGATCCGACGGGGTTGAATGGGGGTTGAATGAATGGGCCGACGCAGGCGATCAATGACGCTTGCGGAACGGCGTCTTGGCAGGCGCACCCGAGCGGGTCTCGATATGACGGAAGGTCACGCGACCCTTGGTCAGATCATAGGGAGACATCTCCAGCGTGACGCGGTCGCCCGCGAGAATGCGGATACGGTGCTTGCGCATTTTTCCGCCGGTGTAGGCGACGAGCTGATGGCCGTTTTCAAGCGTGACGCGATAGCGCGCATCGGGCAGCACTTCGTCGACCTTGCCTTGCATTTCGATGAGTTCTTCTTTGGACACAGTTCTCCTTGGGTTGGCGGCAAGCACAAGCAGCCGCTCGGTTCGATTCGGTTCAGTTGAGTTCGTTGGCGAGCACCATGCCTCGGCCTTCAACAAGCGCATGCTGCATGGCAAGTGCGCTGGTCGGGAAGCTGCTCGCGAAACGGAAAATGCGGTCGTAAGCGCCGCGACGTATGGACACAGAGGCCAGGAACTGGCCACTGTCGTTGGATTTGACGAGGGGCGTTACGAGGTAACTGCCCACTCGCTCGACAAAGCTGGGGATGAACATGTTCGGTGCTCGCGCCTTCGCAAACGGCGAAACGCGAGAAGTGGTGTGGAGGGTCTGTTCCGCAAGCATCGAAAGCGATACCCGTCGGGAACCAGAGGAAAAACAAGCCCGCAGGGACTTGGAAACACTCACCGAACGACGAAGAGCAAGGGCAACAGCCGCGTCTTCAAAAAGGATGAACCGGAATAGCCAAGGGGCCTATTGGGGTTGTACGTGCGCCAAGAATGGGTGAGCAGATGCGTGACGCGTTCGTACAGTATACGCTGATTGCCCCGATAAGTCTTGCGGCCATGACCCGACACGCCGAAGTGTTGCTTGGTTGCCGAGAACCCGCTCAAGGCCCGAACGCTCTGCGCAGCCCGCAATTGCGTTCAATACAGGCACCGCATCACGGTTCAGACTGCGCCCACTCCATTCCCTCAAAGCGCTCTCGACAATCGATGCTCACCTCTCTTTTCGCCATGGCTGGATTTGCGTTGGCGGGCGCGATCACGCCCGGCCCGGTCAACGTGATCGCCATGCGCCACGGCAGCCAATCGCGGCGCATTTGCGCCATTTTCTACGTGCTGGGCGCGAGCATCAGCTACGCACTGGTCGTGTGGATCATGGGCCTGTCGGGGCAATGGCTGCTGCAGGATCCCGCAGTGGCCATTGCCGCGTCATGGGTCTGCGCGGCCTATCTGGCCTGGTTGGCCTGGCGCATCGCCCAGGCTCCGGTGGCTGATCAACTACCGGACACGCACGACAATGAAAACGAAAGCGCTGAAATCGCGCAGACAGGGCTGCTGCAAGCCTTCATGCAAGGCGCTGCAATCCAGTCATTCAACCCCAAAGCGTGGTTGGTGGCGCTGTCCGGCGTGGGATTGTTCGTCGTGCCCATCACCGTCAACGCACCCTCATCGGTGCTGCCCGCTGCGCTCGCGTGGTTCTGCGCGGTGTCGCTGATCGCCTGCATGCTCGGCGTAGGTTGCTGGGCCGTGCTCGGTCGCATGCTCAGACGCTGGTTGCGCACCGCCACTCGCCAGCGCTGGTTCAATCGATCACTCGCTCTGGTCCTGCTCGGCAGCATCGCGGGGATACTGGCATGATCCCGTTGCAATGAGCCCATCGCCATGAAGCCGCAAATTCACGAATTCCACCGTCACCCCGCTGCGCCGTGGTTGGAGTTGCGCGTAAGCCGGCCGTCCACCCACTGCTTTCGGCTGCATGCGCATGACGAATACTCCATCGGCATCGTCGATCTCGGCACAGCGTCGTTCCATCATGCACATGGCCCCGAGGATGTCGCGCAGCACAGCGCCGTGCTGATCGAGCCCGGCTGCTGGCATGCCTGCAATCCCGAGTTGCCGCACAACTGGGCCTACCGCATGCTGTTCGTGAACGCGGACTGGCTGCATGCACAGACCGGCACGGCGGCACTGACATTCACACAGCGCGCGCTGTCATCTTCATCATCGCAAGCCAGCGCCATCGTGGACCAGTTGTGCAAGCCACTGCACCATGCTGCGGACATCGCGCAGCACAACCGCCTCTTGCTGGATTTTGTCCATCAGCATGCCGAAGGAAGCAATGTGGCACAACATGAAGCGGCAGACTTCCCCGCAATTCGCCACGCGCTGCAGATCATGCACAGCGAGCCAGACGCCGACACGCAACTGGCCACCATCGCAGCCCGACTCGGCATGAGCGCGTCGCAGTTCGTGCGCCAATTCAGAACCGCCACGGGCGTGACACCTGGTGCCTACCGCCTGAATCTGCGCATCAACGGCGCACGCCGCCTGCTGGCAGACGGATCCACACTGGCAGACGCCGCGCACCGCATGGGCTTTGCAGATCAGGCACACATGCAGCGCAGCTTCAAGGCCCACCACTCGCTCACGCCGGGCAACTACGCGCAGACTGCGGCCATTCAAATGCAAGCCGCCTGAAAAACACCAAACCACCGAAAATGGAGGGTTTTGGCAACCCGACATCTTCGGCACATGGCCCAGTTTCAAGACATTCAGCAACGCGAAAAAGGCTTGCAGCAGCATCTCACCAGCGCGCAAATGGTGATGATCGCCATCGGCGGCGCGGTCGGCACGGGCCTGTTCATGGGCAGTGCATTCGCCATCGGCTTTGCGGGGCCAGCGGTACTGGTGAGCTACGCCATCGGTGCCTTCATCGCCCTGCTGCTCATCGGCTGCCTGGGCGAGATGACGGTCGCGCACTCCACATCAGGATCGTTCGGTGCCTATGCCGAGTTCTACCTCGGCCCGCTCGCAGGCTTCGTCGTGCGCTACGCCTACTGGGCCGCGCTGGTGCTCGCGGTGGGCATGGAGGTGACCGCCGTCGGCATGTACATGGCCTACTGGTTTTCCGATGTGCCGCAGTGGATCTGGGTCACCATCTTTTCGCTGATCCTCATCGGCGTGAACCTGCGCAGCGTGAAGGTCTACGGCGCGGTCGAATACCTGTTCTCGGCCATCAAGGTCGCCGCCATCGTGGCCTTTGTGCTGATCGGTGCCTACGTCGTTTTCGGCGCACGCATTCCCGGCATCGGCATTGAAAACTACCAGCTCGGCGGCGGTTTCTGGGCCAAGGGCGTGTGGGGCATGTGGCTGGGAGTGATCGTCGCCATGTTCAGCTATCTGGGCGTGGAAGCCATCGCTGTGGCAGCAGGCGAAGCGCAGCACCCTGAGCAGGCCGTGCAACGCGCCATGAAGACTACCGTGCTGCGCCTCGTGCTGTTCTACCTGCTCACGCTCGCGCTGATGCTGGCCATCGTTCCATGGACCGAAGCCGCCAAGCAGACCAGTCCGTTCGTGCGCGTGATGGAAGTGATCGGCATTCCATGGGCCGCAGGTGTGCTGAATTTCGTCGTGCTGGTCGCCGCGTTGTCGGCCATGAACAGCCAGCTCTACACCACCTCGCGCATGATGTTCAGCCTCGCGCGCGCCAAGCAAGCACCGCAGATGTTCGGCGTGACGAACACTCGCGGCGTACCGACTGCGGCGATTCTGGTCTCCAGCCTCGGTGCTGCAGTCGCCATGTTCATCAACGCGTTCTGGCCCAAGGAATCGTTCGTGTGGATGATGTCCATCGCCATGTTCGGCGCGATGTTCGCGTGGTTCATGGTGTTCGTCACCCACCTCGCCTTCCGCCTGCGCCGCAA
This sequence comes from Diaphorobacter sp. HDW4B, assembly GCF_011305535.1. Classification (GTDB taxonomy): domain Bacteria; phylum Pseudomonadota; class Gammaproteobacteria; order Burkholderiales; family Burkholderiaceae_C; genus Diaphorobacter_A. Next base: position 3,596,620 of record NZ_CP049905.1, on the reverse strand, counting down.
CCGCGAAAACGCACCCCGCGTGAGCTTTCGCATGTGGGGATTCCCGTGGCTCACCTCACTCGGCGCGCTGCTGATGGCCGCCGTACTGCTGACCACAGCGTTCACGCCAGAGTTCCGCTTGACGCTCGCGTTCGGCCTGCCCTGGTTGATCGTGCTGGCGATGATTTACTGGTGGCGCAGCGGGCGCACAAACCAATGATCAAGCAGCAACCGTGATGCCTGCCACGTGTTTGCGCGTGGCCGGTGTGACAACGATCTCCACACGCTGGTCCAGCGCCACCAGGGCTTGCATCAAACGCTCCAGAGAGATGTTCTGCAGCTTGTAGCGCCGCACCTGCGACACCTTCGGCTGAGACATGCCGGTGATGGCGGCCACTTCCATCTGACTCAGTTCTCGCTGGTCGATCACCTCATTGAGCTTGAGTGCAAGCTCGGCCTTGGCGCTCAGCTCCTCTGCGTCATCAAATCCGAGGTCGAGCAACACATTGCTGGTTCCCGCTGGATTGGAATGTCGAGTCATCACGTTCTCCCTCTCAATGCGCATACCGCGCAAGCACGGCCTTGAGCCGCTTTTCGATCAGATCCACATCAGGACGCGGTGTGGAAATGCCGGACTTGGATTTCTTCTGGAATGCGTGCAGAACATGAATGACATCGCCCACCCGCACCGTGTATACGGCGCGAAAGGTGTCACCACGATGGTCCTCGAACAGCTCGAACACGCCACTGCCCAGACCTTTCCATGGTTTCGCCATGCCGGGACTGCCGCCCAACTGCACGACGAAAAGCGCCACACCCATGTCTTTCTGCACTGCAACCGGGAAGGTCTTGAAGTCTTTTTTCGACGAACCTTCCCAGTGAAGAAGCCTTCTTTTTTGCGTCATGATTATATCCGTTCAGATATAGACAGCAATCAGCATGCCGCCATCCGAAGAACCTAGAACATGACGCACGCAGGCAGTCTGCGCCGCCTCAGCGAAAAAGCAATTTCAAGCAAGACAAACCTCGCACACCAACATCTCGCGAAATCGCGAGATGAACCGGCACGAGCGAAGCAAAGTGCCGAAACCACCTCTTCCAAACTGATTTCCGGCGGTTGTCCGAGCGGAGCGCGCAAGCGCGAAGTCGAGTTCTGCCGGAGGACTTCAAAGCGCGTTTTGGTTACTTTTGCGCGCAAGCAAAAGTGACTCGCCCGCCGGGGCGAAACCCGGCCTCAACCCTCGAACCAAGCAAGCAGGCAAGCAGGCAGGCAAAAAAACCTAATCCACCTTCTGCCCCAACCCACTCAACACCAACCGCGTGATCACTTCCTCCGCACGTTCGAAGTCGGTCTCGTCCAGCGCAGGCTTGCCCAGCAGAATCGCAAACTGTGCCTGGTGTTCTGCATAGGCTTGGGTAACGGTCCAGATCACGAACATGAGGTGGGTGAAGTCCATTCGGGCCACCAGACCGTGCTGGGCCCAGCGCTCGAAGGCCTGCACTTCCTGGTCGAGCACGGGCTTCACGGACGAAGCGATCACGTCGGCATAACGCGGGGCTCCGGCGATCACTTCCTTCGCGAAGATCTTGGCCGCATTCGGGCGTTCGAAAGACGAGCGCAGCTTGCCGTGGATGTACGAACGCAGCGCCTTGACCGGGTCGGTCTGTTCGCGCCACACGTCCTCCATGCCCGCCAGCCAGCCAAAAACCACGTCGTCGAGCACGCGGCGATAGAGCACGTCCTTGCTGGGAAAGTAGTAAAGCAGGTTGTGCCGGCTGATGCCCACGGCGTTGGCGATGTTCTCGAGAGACGCACCTTCGAATCCGAAAACGGCGAACTGGTTTTCCGCCTCTTTCAAGATCGCCTGTTCCTTGCGCAGGCGCGATGCGGTCGGCGCGCGCGTTCCGGTCACAGGTGTGGTGGTTGGCGTTGCGGCAGGCGCTGTTCCATCTCGGGGGGCGCTCACTGCTTCATCCTTGTGCTTGTTGCGCACCGTTGTGGAGCGGACGGAGGCAGCAGATACGGGTTTGTGGGCATCGGAAATGGAAACTGGTGGCACGTCTTTCATGCCTCCATTGTGATGCGGCAGTGCGGCAATTTCAGGCATGGGGTTTGCATACCGTGGGTTTTTACTGATTGGTAATTTTTTACCACTAAGTAAATTATTACCTCAGCCACAGCGAAACGCGTTCGCACCATCGCCTCAACGATGAAAGCACCGCGATTCGTTTCAGCCACCCATGCAGGCACCAAAGACCTGCTGCAACATGAAGAGGCCCGCGATGACACCTCGAGACTTTGCGCATCCGATTCCGTCGCCCTTGCTGCGACCGGCTCAACCCATTGGCTTTCACACGCCACATACGCGGCACAAGCGCGCCTCTGCCATGCAGCAGCACGCACGCCTTGCCGCCGCCACGCTTTCCCGCTTGTTCTGACCCGCCCCACAAAATAAAGAGGAGCCACGATGGAATCGACCGCCAACCGCGCGTGTGGAGTGCACGCCGCACGCCTGAACCTTGTGGAGTACGCTGTGAATTTCAGCGACTCGCACGCCCCGCTCACCAAGCCGCAAGCGCTGATCGAAGCCGAGCGCTGCTACTACTGCTACGACGCGCCCTGCATGACGGCGTGCCCCACCAGCATCGACATTCCCAGCTTCATCCAGCGGATTGCGCAGGGCAACGATCGCGGCGCGGCCAAGGCGATTCTCGAATCCAACCCGCTGGGCGGCATGTGCGCTCGCGTATGCCCTACCGAAGTGCTGTGCGAGCAGGCTTGCGTGCGCAACAAAAATGAAGACAAGCCGGTGGAGATCGGGTCACTGCAGCGCTACGCTACGGACGCGCTGTTCGACAACCCAGGAGCGCCACTGCTCACACGCGCCGCATCCACGGGCAAGCGCATCGCCGTAGTGGGCGCGGGCCCTGCGGGATTGGCGGCGGCGCATGGTCTCGCCATGCGTGGCAACGACGTGGTCTTATTCGATGCCCGACCCAAACTTGGCGGTTTGAACGAATATGGCCTTGCCACGTACAAGACGACTAACGGCTTCGCGCAGAAGGAAATCGACTGGCTTCTGTCCATCGGCGGCATCTCGGTGCGCTGCAATCAGCGCCTCGGCCGCGACATGACGGTGGACTCGCTGCTCGAAGGCTACGACGCGGTGTTTCTCGGTCTCGGCCTCTCCGGCGTCAACAGCATCGGCATCGCGGAACCTCAGGCGGAAGGCCTGCGCAATGCGGTCGATTTCATTGCGGAACTGCGCCAGGCAGGCAGTTTCTCCGAGATCCCGGTCGGTCGCAAAGTGGTGGTGATCGGTGGCGGCATGACCGCCGTGGATGCTGCCGTGCAGGCCACCAAGCTGGGTGCCGAAGACGTGACCATCGTGTATCGCCGTGGCGCATCCGCGATGTCGGCATCGACCGTGGAGCAGCGCTGGGCGCAGACGCACGGCGTGAAGATCAAGCACTGGAGCACGCCCAAGGAGATTCTGAGCGACAACGGCAAGGTGAGCGGTGTGCGCTTTGCGATGACCACGCAACGCGCGGACGGCGGCATCACCGAGACCGACGAGCAATTCGTGATCGAAGCCGACATGGTGCTCAAAGCCATCGGCCAGAGCTACACCGCCGATCACGCGGGCGAAGAAATCCAATTGACATCCGGGAGGATCGCCACGGACGACGAGGGACGCACCAGCGTCGCGCGTGTCTGGGCGGGCGGTGACTGTCGCGCGGGAGGGCGCGACCTCACCGTCGAAGCGGTGGAGCACGGCAAGGTCGCCGCGCAGTCCATCCACGCTGCGTTGAATGCGGCTTGAGCAGCACATTCCACCGTCGCACCGAACCCGAATCAGGAGAATCAACATGGCCGATATCAGCAGCAATTTTCTGGGCATCAAGAGTCCCAATCCGTTCTGGCTTGCATCTGCACCGCCGACCGACAAGGAGATCAACGTCACCCGCGCCTTCGAAGCGGGCTGGGGCGGCGTGGTGTGGAAGACGCTGGGTGAAGATCCACCAGTCGTCAACGTGAACGGCCCGCGCTATTCGACCCTCATGTCGCAGGACCGCCGCGTGATGGGCTTGAACAACATCGAGTTGATCACCGACCGACCACTGCGCCAGAATCTGGAGGAAATCCGCCGCGTCAAACGCCTGTGGCCCGATCGCGCAATGATCGTCTCGCTGATGGTGCCTTGCGTCGAAGAGAGCTGGAAGAATATTCTTCCCATGGTCGAAGACGTGGGCGCGGATGGCATCGAACTGAACTTCGGGTGCCCGCACGGCATGAGCGAACGCGGCATGGGCGCGGCGGTCGGTCAGGTGCCCGAATACATCCAGATGGTGACCGAGTGGTGCAAGCATTACTCCAAGATGCCGGTGATCGTGAAGCTCACGCCCAACATCACCGACGTGCGCCAGCCTGCCCGCGCGGCCAAACGCGGCGGTGCGGATGCGGTCTCGCTGATCAACACGATCAACTCCATCATGGGCGTGGATCTCGAATCCATGGCCATGCACCCCAACACCGGCGGCTGGGGTTCGCACGGCGGTTACTGCGGCCCGGCCGTCAAGCCGATCGCGCTCAACATGGTGGGTGAAATCGCGCGCGATGTGGAGACTGCGGGTCTGCCGATCAGCGGCATCGGCGGCATCACCACCTGGCGTGACGCGGCCGAATACATTGCGCTCGGCTGCGGCTCGGTGCAGGTATGCACTGCGGCCATGGTCTACGGTTTCAAGATCGTCGAGGACATGTGCGATGGTCTGTCCAACTTCATGGACGCGCACGGCTACAAGACCATCGAAGACTTCCGGGGCAAGGCCGTTCCCACGGTCAAGGACTGGAAGCAGCTCAATCTCAACCACATCGACAAGGCCGTGATCAATCAGGACTCGTGCATCCAGTGCGGTCGCTGCCATGTGGTGTGCGAGGACACCTCGCACCAGGCCATCTTCTACAAGAAGGGAGAGAACGGAGAACGCAAGTTCGAAATCAACGAAGCCGAGTGCGTCGGCTGCAACCTGTGCGTATCGATCTGCCCGGTCCCGGACACGATCTCCATGCGCGCGCTGGCCGTGGGCGAAGTGGATGCACGCACCGGCATCAAGGTGACAGGCGAATATGCCAATTGGACCACGCATCCGAACAATCCCCAATGCCTTACTGCGGCAGAGGCGTGAATATCGTCACTTTTGCAGTTTGGACGGATGGAGTTCGAGAGTGAGTTAAGCACCGCCATTGCCCCAATCCGGGGCAATGGTGGTTGCTGAAAGTGGTAGGTTTTTTGCTAGTGAGATGAGAGTTTGCTTCCCTTGAAAAATCATTGAAACCAACTGGAGCGTTCCCATGACAAGCCCGCATACCGCTGGTGCCGCCAGCGACCTGACAAATGACGATCTAGCGCCCACCACCGAGGCGCAGCGAACCTGGCGCTGGTACCACTTCACCGCCCTGTGGATCGGCATGGTGATGTGCATCCCGGCCTACACGCTGGCAGCCAGTCTGGTCGAAGGCGGCATGTCGGCCATGCAGGCGGTGATGACGGTGTTTCTCGCCAACGTGATCGTGCTGGTGCCCATGCTGCTCATCGGTCATGCGGGCGCGAAATACGGTATTCCCTATGCGGTGCTCGCACGCGCTTCTTTCGGCACCAAAGGGGCCAAGCTGCCCGCCGTGCTGCGCGCGCTGGTGGCCTGCGGCTGGTACGGTATCCAGACTTGGTTCGGCGGCCTGATGATCTACACGCTGCTGGGCGTGATCCTCGGCCATCCGCTGGAGAGCGACAAGATTCCGGGCCTCGGCATCAACCTCGCGCAGCTCATCTGCTTCCTGGTGTTCTGGGCCATCCAGTTCTATTTCGTGGTGCACGGCATCGAGTCGATCCGCAAGCTCGAAACCTACACCGCTCCCGCGAAGATCGTCATCTGCTTTGTGTTGCTGTGGTGGGTCTATGAAAAGGCGGGCGGCTTCGGTCCCATCCTGAACAAGCCTTCCGCATTCGAAGCAGGCGGCCCCAAGGCAGGCCAGTTCTGGGGCACCTTCTGGCCATCGCTCACCGCCATGATCGGCTTCTGGGCCACGCTCGCGCTGAACATTCCCGACTTCACGCGTTTTGCCAAATCGCAGCGCGACCAAGTCGTCGGCCAAGCCATCGGTCTGCCCGTTCCCATGGGCCTGCTTGCAGGTCTGGCCGTGATCGTCACATCGGCAACGGTGGTCATCTACGGCAAGGCGCTGTGGGACCCCGTCGATGTAGCAGCACGCATGACCGGCATCGCCGTGCTGATCGCGCTGATCGTGCTGCTGGTCGACACCGTGAGCGTGAATCTGGCCGCCAACCTCGTCGGCCCGGCCTATGACTTCTCGGCCCTGAACCCACGCAAGATCAGCTACCGCACCGGCGGCTACATCACCGTGGCCATCGCCATCGTGATGATGCCCTGGAAGATTCTCGAATCCACACAGGGCTACATCTTCACCTGGCTGATCGGCTACTCCGCCCTGCTCGGTCCGATTGCCGGCATCCTGATGGTGGACTACTTCCTCATCCGTCGCACACAACTCGACGTGCCCGAACTCTACAAAGAAAACGGCAAATACACCTACTCCGGCGGTTGGAACTGGGTAGCCGTAGCGGCCTTCGTGATCGGCGTCGCGCCCAACGTCCCCGGCTTCCTGAACGCCGCTTTCCCCAACACCTTCCCCAACGTAGGCAGCGTCTTCAAGGAGCTGTATGCCTACGCCTGGTTCATCGGCCTGTTCATCGCCGCCGTGGTCTACCGCCTCGGCATGGGCAGCCACATGGCATCCACGCAGGCCACTTTGAGGCGTGCGTGAGCAGGGGCCGCCATTGGTGCGGCCCCTTTTTTCAAACGGAATAAGCTGAGAGAAATTGCATTGGTATTCAACACAGCAGACTGCGCAGCGTGCACGGCATTGGAACCTTTAACCCCAATGCCGAGATAGGCCCTCAGGCGCGACGCAAAGCCGCAGACAGTATGTTCATACGGCAAGGCTTTGCTTTCAAAGCATGAGGGCCTATATCGGCACCCCAAAACGAAGACTGTCAAAACAGAACGAAAGCACATTTCGTCAGAACACCCAGCAAACCCGGTATTCCGCAAAAGACATTTCAGCACGCAAAGGAGCAACATGATGAGCACAGCCAGCCGCCCTATTCTGATCCGTGGTGGCACCGTAGTGAATGCCGACCGCGAAGAACGCGCCGACGTATTGATCGTCGACGGCAAGATCGCGGCCGTCGGAGAATCGGCTGTCGCCCAGGCTCCTTCCGGCACGGAAACACTCGACGCCAGCGGCCAATACGTGATGCCCGGCGGCATCGATCCGCACACGCACATGCAGCTGCCCTTCATGGGCACGGTCACGGCCGACGACTTCTTCACCGGCACTGCAGCAGGCCTGGCAGGCGGCACCACCAGCATCATCGACTTCGTGATTCCCGATCCGCAGGAACCGTTGATGGATGCCTACAAAAAGTGGCGCGGCTGGGCGGAGAAAGCCGCTTCCGACTACTCCTTCCACGTCGCCGTCACCTGGTGGAGCGACAAGGTGCGCGAGGATATGGGCACGCTGGTGCGCGAAGAAGGCGTGAACAGCTTCAAGCATTTCATGGCCTACAAGAACGCCATCATGTGCGACGACGAAACGCTGGTGAACAGCTTCAAGCGCGCGCTGGAACTGGGTGCCATGCCGACCGTGCATGCCGAAAACGGCGAGCTGGTCTATCTGCTGCAGCAGGAAGTGGCGCGCATGGGCATCACCGGCCCCGAAGGCCATCCGCTGTCGCGCCCGCCGATGGTCGAGGCCGAAGCCGCCAACCGCGCCATCGCGATTGCCGACGTGCTGGGCGTGCCGATCTATGTGGTGCACGTGAGCTGCATCGAAGCCGCTGACGCCATCGCCCGCGCACGTGCTCGCGGCCAACGTGTTTACGGCGAAGTGCTGGCAGGCCATTTGACCATCGACGACAGCGTCTATCGCAATCCCGATTACGCCACCGCTGCAGCCTATGTGATGAGCCCTCCGTTCCGTCCCAAGGAACACCAGGAAGCCCTGTGGCGCGGCCTGCAGGCAGGCCATCTGCACACCACGGCGACCGACCACTGCACGTTCTGCGCTGCACAGAAAGCCGCCGGCAAGGACAACTTCGCCAAGACGCCGAACGGCACCGGCGGCGTGGAAGAACGCATGGCCGTGATCTGGGATGCGGGCGTGAACACCGGTCGCTTGACGCCCAGCGAGTTTGTCGCCGTCACCTCGGCGAACACCGCCAAGCTGTTCAACGTCTATCCACGCAAGGGCTTTGTCGGCGCCGGCGCGGATGCCGATGTGGTGCTGTGGGACCCCAAGGCCACCAAGACGCTGTCGGTGAAAACGCAGCACTCCAAGGGCGACTTCAACATCTTCGAAGGCCGCAATGTGACCGGCCTGCCCAGCCACACCATCAGCCGTGGCAAGGTCGTTTATGCCAATGGCGATCTGCGTGCGGAAAAGAACGCGGGGCAGTATTTCAAACGCCCTGCCTTCGGCCCCAACTTCCAGGCCGTGCAGAAACGCGCGCAAGACCTCGCGCCGACAGCGGTTGAACGCAAGGGCTGAGCGGCTTCTGCTGCAAAATAGCCTCAGGAGATAACCAACATGGATACCAAAGTGAAAAATACCACTGCCACCGACGTCAGCCAAGTGCGCGTGAACGGCGAGCGCCTCTGGCAGTCGCTCATGGAACTCGCCGAGATCGGCGCAACGGCCAAGGGCGGCGTCTGCCGTCTGGCGCTCACCGATCTGGACAAGAAGGGCCGCGACCTCGTCACCCGCTGGGCCAAGGAAGCCGGCATGACCGTCACCATCGACAAGATCGGCAACGGCTTCATGCGCCGCCCCGGCCGCAACAACAGCCTGCCGCCCATCATGACCGGCAGCCACATCGACACCCAGCCGACCGGCGGCAAGTTCGACGGCAACTACGGCGTGCTCGCGGGCATCGAAGTGGTGCGCACACTGAACGACCACCACATCGAAACCGAAGCGCCCATCGAAGTTGCGTTCTGGACCAATGAAGAAGGCTCACGCTTCGTGCCCGTGATGATGGGCTCGGGCGTGTTCGCCAAGGCCTTCACGCTGGACCATGCCTACGCCGCCAAGGACACTGAGGGCAAGAGCGTCAAGGACGAACTTGCGCGCATCGGCTACATCGGCCCCGAGGAACCGGGCGACCACCCCATCGGTCACTATTTCGAGACCCACATCGAACAAGGTCCGGTGCTTGAAGACAACGACAAGACCATCGGCGTGGTCACCGGCGTGCTCGGCATCCGCTGGTATGACTGCACCGTCACCGGCATGGAAGCGCATGCGGGCCCCACGCCCATGGCGCTGCGCAAGGATGCGCTGCAAGTCGCTACTCGCGTGATGCAGGAAGTGGTGGCCTGCGCGCACCGCCATCCACCGCATGGACGCGGCACGGTCGGCATGGTGCATGTGCACCCCAACAGCCGCAACGTGATTCCGGGCGAAGTGAAATTCAGCATCGACCTGCGCAACGCCACCGATGCCGACTGCGAAGCCATGGACGCAGACATCCGCGCGGTGGCCGACAAGATCAGCAAGGAAACCGGACTGCCGATCAAGATCGATCTGGTGTCGAGCTACCCCGCGCAACCGTTCAACGCCGACTGCATCGAGGCCGTGCGCCGTGGCGCGGAAACGCTGGGATATTCGCACATGAATGCCGTCTCCGGCGCAGGGCACGATGCCGTCTACATGGCGCGACTGGCACCTGCAGGGATGATCTTCATTCCGTGCAAGGATGGCATCAGCCATAACGAGATCGAAGATGCCAAGCCCGAGCACATCACCGCCGGCTGCAACGTGCTCCTCCACGCCATGATCGAACGCGCTGGGACTTGATCTTTTTGTTTGTTTTTACGAAGCGTTCCGCTTCGATTGGTTGGTCGTTTTGAGATGACGATATAGGCCCTCATGCTTTGTTGCAAAGCCTTGCCGAGGGCGACTTGTCTTGGATGAACCCGATGCAGCGCGCCGTGATTCTGGATGAGATGCAAGGCGCAGAACGCAGCAATAGCACCGCTATTGCGAGGCTCTGCAACGCCGCAGATCGCCGGAATCACGGATGCGATGCTCGGGGGCACCCGAGACAAGTCGCCCTGATACTGTCTGTGGCTTTGCATCGCGCCTGAGGGCCTATCTCGTCATTGTGGGTAGTGATTCCAGTATCGTCGGCGCTGCGTAGGCCGTAGCTTCAAAATACGCTTACTGCTTGTCGCTCAAGCCGTCTTCGGCAAGCCAGCGTTTGCCGGGCATGAGCAGATAGTCTTCGCAATTCGGCGTCTCGCAGCGTTGACTTCCAAGCATTTCCAGAATCACCGCATCACGCGTCTGCTCGTCGGTGGATCGGCCCTTGACGCGTGCGGCGACGATGCGGCCTTGCTCGTCCCAACTGGCAATCGCGCCGCGCAGCAGAACGTACGACCACTCATAGCGATTGCTGCGTGCCGGGCGCACGAAGGCTTCTTCGGGTGTGCGTGCTTCGCGCACGCGTACGGCGAGCAGGACTACGTCGTTGCCGAATCGGAACGGGTTTTTTTGCAGTGATTCGATCTCGGCATATTTGTTCGCGCCATGTTTGTGGGCGAAGGCCCGAACGCGCGCTTGGTTGGCGACCAGGTCCTCTGCATCTTTCTTGTCGCGCGCGGCGTCTTCCTGTTTCTTCACATTGGCCGCCTGCTGCTGGGCAGCTCGATTGGTGTAGCTGACCCACTCCTTGGGGTTGCCGACCGACGAAGCAAAGTCTCTGGAGCCCTGCACTACACCTGCTGGAATGTTGCCGAACGAATCGGGGGTCCACGCTGCGCCTTCGTGCAATTGCACGCGCAGATAACGGCCCTTGAGCGCATCGACGCTGCTTTGTTTGCAGACCTCCAACCAGCGTGCGTAGGCGTTTTCCAACCACTTTTTGGCGACCGCGTCATCGCTCAACGTGCCGTTGGTCGAGACCTGCAGACTCAGCGGTTGGCAGGCCGACGCGGGCAGCTTGCCTTCGACGCGGCCTTCTGCCCACAGGCGACCGGGCTGCGCACCTTTGGGCGCATCGAGTGGGCCCAGATCGAGCAGCACGCGCAGGTTGTCCACACGCCTGGCGCCTGTTGTCTGGCGCTCGGCCAGAAAGACGCCTTGCGCAAACCGTCCCTGCCATGTGATCGGCGGAGCGCTCTCGGCATGGCGCAACTGCCATGTCGCCTTGCCCTCGCCTTCGGCCAGACCGTTCTTGCAGCCGCCTTGGTAGTTGTACAGATACTCGCTGGTGCGCAACTGGCCCGATGCAAGCACCTCGCACCCGCCGGTGCTGACGCCTGCGGGCGCGGCATGTGCAGTAGCCGTGCTCGCGGCATAGACCAATCCTGCCAGAACGTGGATTTGGCAAGTGCTACGGAAACTATGGAAAAACTGATGACGCGACACGAACGAACCTCCCTGCTTTTTGAAACTATCGCAGGACTATCTCAGATCGTTCGTGGCAGGTCTGTCAGCGTTTGTAGACAGGCCAATGACCGCTCAACCCGCCGATTCGAGCGCAAGAATCTGCATGGCAATGCGCTCGATATCCGCCTTGGCAAGCGACGTCGCCTCGATGCACTGGCGCTTGTCCCAGAGCTTGAAGTGGTTGGACTGCGAGCGCTGGTAGTGTGGGTCGTAATGCAGGCGCATGAGTTCGGCGAACAGGGGCGAGAGCTGCCCTTCCTGCGCCCAGTTCTGCCAGCGGCCTACGGTTTCCTTGCCCAGCGATTCTGTCAGCACCCTGAGTTTTCCGGTCAGCAGGTCGACATCGTCGCCCAGATAAGCGTAGTCGCGCAGCAGATAGTCAAGCCGCGCGTCGGGCGTGGCCGCAATCTCGATGGCAGTGGCTTCGCGCATCCGATCGACCAGTGGCAGAGGCACGGTCAAACGACCGATGCGCGCGCTTTCGCCTTCAAGATACAGCGGGCGCGAGACATCGAGCTTTTCCAGCACGGTGCCGATCTGCGTCTCGAAATTCTTCTGCGACGGCTGCTCGATGCCCGGCAAATTGCCAAGCAGCGAACCCTTGTGCCGCGCGCAATGTTCCAGATCGAGCACCTGCGCACCTTGCGCTTCGAGAGCCTGCAGCACGCGCGTCTTGGCGCTGCCCGTAGCGCCAAGAATCACGCGCAACTGCAGTTGCGGAACCAGCTCTTCGATCTGCGTGATCACATGGCGGCGAAAAGACTTGTAGCCGCCCGCGAGCTGCTGCGCGTCCCAGCCGACCAAGCGCATCCACTGCACCATGGAGCCGCTGCGCATGCCGCCGCGCCAGCAATAGACCAGCGGCTTCCAGCGTTCGGGCTTGTCGGCGAATTGCTCGTGCAGATGTTTGGCGAGATTGGCCGCCACCATCGCGCCGCCCACGCGCCGCGCCTCGAAAGCGCCTTGCTGCACGAACAACGTGCCGACGATGGCGCGCTCCTCGTTGTCGAGCACGGGGCAGTTGATGGCTCCGGGAATGTGGTCGAGCGCGAACTCCGCGGGCGAACGCGCATCGATGAGGGCGTCGAACTGGTGGCGATCTGCGGGGCGTACGGGTTTGAAGTGAGACATGGCTGGTGCAATCCGAGCCGCACCGCCAAGAAAGGCGAATACAGGCTCGCTGGTTGAATCCTTTGCGGGCGAACTCACCCAGCGCTGCAAACCCGTGCCATCGCCGCCGACGCAGCTCACGCCGCATCGGTCATTCATCCCGCAAGGCCGCTATTGTCCGACGAATCGGCTCACGACGTCGGCGGTGCGGTTTTGCCGACATGCCGCGCCGCGCCCTTGCCCATATCCGCGTGCGCAGCTTGGCCGCTCAAATCTGGGATGATGATGGGTTGATTTCCCCAGACCACTTTCCCGGATCGCCATGACTGCCACACCGTCTTCATCCAGCCCCTCCACCGCACCCGCCACTGCACTGCCGCGCCTCACATCGCTCTCGCATGGCGGCGGCTGCGGCTGCAAGATCGCGCCGGGCGTGCTGTCGGAGATCCTCAAATCCAGCGGCGCGAACGCCGTGATTCCACCCGAGCTGATGGTGGGCATCGAGACCTCGGACGATGCCGCCGTCTACAAACTCAACGACTCGCAGGCGCTGGTCGCGACCACCGATTTCTTCATGCCCATCGTGGACGATCCATATGAATTCGGTCGCATCGCCGCGACGAATGCGCTGTCGGATGTCTACGCCATGGGCGGCAAGCCGATCATGGCGCTGGCGCTGGTCGCCATGCCGATCAACCAGTTGCCGCTCGACGTGATCGGTGCCATCGTGCGCGGCGGTCAGGACGTGTGCCGCGCGGCGGGCATTCCGATTGCGGGCGGCCACACCATCGACTCGGTCGAGCCCATCTACGGTCTGGTCGCCATGGGTCTGGTCCACCCCGACCGCGTGCGCCGCAACGCCGAAGCCAAGGCGGGCGACGTGCTGGTGCTGGGCAAGCCGCTGGGCGTGGGCATCTATTCGGCTGCGCTCAAGAAGCTCAAGCTCGACGATGCGGGCTACCGCGAAATGATCACCAACACCACCCAACTGAACACACCCGGCCCGCTGTTGGCCGAGCTGCCCGGCGTGCATGCGATCACCGACGTGACGGGGTTTGGCCTGGCCGGACATGCGCTTGAAATGGCGCGCGGTGCGGGCGTGCAAGTGGTGGTGGACTGGGCCAAGGTGCCGCTGCTGCCCGGCGTGATCGCACTGGCCGAACAAGGCAACGTGACCGGTGCGAGCGGTCGCAACTGGGCCGCTTACGGCGCTGAAGTGCAACTCGCACCCGGCCTGCATGCGACGACGCAGAACCTCGTGAGCGACCCGCAAACATCGGGCGGCCTGCTCGTGTCGTGCGCGCCTGAAGCCGTGGATGACGTGCTCGCGATCTTCGCGCGTGAAGGCTTTGGCAGCGCCGCAGTGATCGGCCACGTCGAAGCAGGTGCCAGCGGCCTGCGTGTCGAATGATGAAGAACGATTTTTTGAAGCCATGAGCAAGACAGAAGTTTCCACGCTGGTGATCCGCCCCGCCGTGATCGGCGACACGGCCACCATCCTGCGTTTCGTGCGCGATCTTGCGATCTACGAAAACGCCGAGCACGAAGTGCAGACCACCGAAGAACATGTGCACTGCACCATCTTTTCGCCCGGCGCGACGGCCCATGCGCTGATCTGCGAATCCGAAGGCGTGCCCGTGGGCATGGCCGTGTACTTCTTCAACTACTCCACCTGGCAGGGCCGCAACGGCATCTATCTGGAAGACCTCTACGTCGATCCCGCAGCACGCGGCAAGGGCGCGGGCAAGGCCATGCTCAAGGCGCTCGCGCGCATCTGCGTGGAAAAGGATTGCGGCCGTTTCGAGTGGAGCTGCCTCGACTGGAACACGCCATCGCTGGAGTTCTATGACAGTCTCGGCGCATTGCCGCAAAAGGAATGGATTCGCTACCGCATGAGTGGTCAGGCACTGCTCGACATGGCTGCCTGAGCGCAGCGTTCGCGGCTATTTCTGCGGGTCGCCGTCGTTCATCAGCGCGCGGCCCGCAGCCGTCAGCGACACCCGCCAGCGCGCATCTTCCTGCCGCACGCGCACCCAGCCGGGGCCGCGCTGCACGCCAATCTGCGCATCACTCATCAGCGTGATCTCGCGCATCAGCACGCTGGCACTTTCACCCAGAATTTTCGACAGGCGCGGCAGCGATACCGCATCGTCGCCGCGCGTTTGCAGCTCCTGCATCAGCGCGATCAGGATGCGTGCAGCGAGCGGGTGTTGCTCGTCATCCAGCGCGTCATCGGACACAGAAATCACACCGCCGCCCTGCCCGACTCCAGCACCACGGGAATCGATTTGGACGTCGGCGTGCCCGCGTTCGCCGCAACGGCAGACAGCGGCACCAGCGGGTTGGTTTCGGGGTAATACGCAGCGATGTTGCCACGCGGAATGTCATACGCCACGAGCTTGAAGCCGTCGGCGCGGCGCTCCTGGCCGTCATCCCAGACGGTGCGAATGTTGATCCAGTCGCCGTCCTTCATGCCCAGCGCGCGAATGTCTTCTGCGTGGATGAACACCACACGGCGCTGGCCGAACACGCCGCGATAACGGTCGTCCATGCCGTAGATCGTGGTGTTGTACTGGTCGTGCGAGCGCGTGGTGAGCAGCGTGAAGACGATCTGGTCGCGCACGCGTTCACGCGCCCGATGCGATGGCGTGTCGCGCGGCACATCGTGTGCGTAGAACGATGCCTTGCCGTTCGCCGTGGTCCACACGCGTTCGCTGGCCGTATTGCGCAAGCGAAAGCCACCGGGCACGGCCACGCGCTGGTTGAAGTTGGCGAAGTCGGGAAACACCTTTTCGATCTCGTCGCGAATCAGCGCGTAGTTGCCCGCAAGCTGCAACCAGTTCACGCGGCTCTTCGCGCCCAGCGTGGCATGCGCGAGCCGCGCGACGATGGCGGGCTCGGACAGCAGATGCTCCGACGCGGGCGGGTTGATGCCCACGGAAATGTGCACCATGCTCATCGAATCTTCCACAGTCACGCCCTGCGCGCCCGTGGCCTGCAGGTCGATCTCGGTGCGACCGAGACAAGGCAGGATCAGCGCCTCCTTGCCGTGCACCACATGACTGCGGTTGAGCTTGGTAGTGACATGCACCGTCAGATCGCAGCGCTGCAGTGCCTTCCAGGTTTCGTAGGTGTCGGGCGTGGCGGCGGCGAAGTTGCCGCCGAGCGCAAAGAACACCTTGGCCTTGCCATCGCGCATGTGCTCAATGGCCTCAACTGTGTCCACACCGCTTTCGCGCGGCGGCTCAAAACCGTAGACCGCTTGCAGCTTGTCGAGCAAGGCAGCGGGCGGCTTTTCCCAGATGCCCATGGTGCGGTCGCCCTGCACATTGCTGTGGCCGCGCACGGGGCACGCGCCCGCGCCGGGGCGGCCCAGATTGCCGCGCAGCATCAGCCAACCGACGATCATCTGGATGGTCGCCACCGAATGCACATGCTGCGTGATGCCCATGCCCCAACACGCGATCACGCTGTTCGCGCCGATGTAGATGTCGGCGGCGCTGCGCATCTGCGCTTCGGTCAGGCCCGATTCTTCTTCGAGCACCTGCCACGATTCATCGCGCAGGCTTTGCGCCAGCGCCTCGAAGCCGCTGGTGTGCTCGGCGATGAAAGCGCGGTCGAGCACATCGCCGCGCGCGGCTTCCTGCTCCAGCACATGCTTCATCATGCCTTTGACGGCTGCCAGATCACCACCCACGCGTAGTTGGAAGTAATGCGTGCTGATGGGCGTGGAGCCAAACGTCGCCATCTCCAGCTTGTCCTGCGGATCGGCAAAGCGCTCCAGCCCGCGCTCGCGCAGCGGGTTGAAGCTCACGATGCGCGCGCCGCGCTTGTGTGCTTCGCGCAGCTCGCCGAGCATGCGCGGATGGTTGGTGCCAGGGTTCTGGCCGAAGATGAAGATCGCGTCCGCGCGTTCAAAATCGACCAGCTCGACCGTTCCCTTGCCCACGCCGATCTGCGGGCGCATGGCGCTGCCGCTGGGCTCGTGGCACATGTTGGAGCAATCGGGGAAATTGTTGGTGCCGAACTCGCGCACGAACAACTGGTAGAGAAACGCGGCCTCGTTGCTCGCGCGGCCCGAGGTGTAGAAGATCGCCTGATTCGGATCGGGCAACGCGTTCAGATGCTTGGCGATGATCGCGAACGCGTCCTCCCATGCAATCGGGCGGTACTTGTCGCTGGCCGCATCGAACACCATGGGATGCGTGAGGCGGCCCTGATCTTCAAGCCAGAAATCGCTTTGCTTGGCCAGCTCGCTCACCGTGTGTTTGGCGAACAGCTCGGGGCCAGCACGCCGCGCCGTGGCTTCAGCCGCCACGGCCTTCACACCGTTTTCGCAGAACTCGAAGGTGGATGCGTGATTGCGATCCGGCCACGCGCAGCCGGGGCAGTCAAAACCATCGGGCTGATTGGCCGAGAGCAGCGTCTTCGCGCCCTTGAGCGGAATGTCCTGCCGCAGCAGCGCATTCTTCACGCTGTTGAGCGCCCCCCAGCCGCCTGCGGGGCCCTTGTAGAACTCGATCTTCTGCTCGCTCACCGCTGTCTCCTTCGGCCCTCGATTCAATGGCGCCCGACCGCTCTGGGGCGGTCTGGGCGATTCACCGTCAAGTATTCTTGCTGATGGTGATGGACGGGAATTTGGAAGAAAAATCCTTCGACTGCTGCGCGATCTTCACCGCCACCGAGCGCGCGATGGACTTGTAGATCTTCGCCACGTCGCCGTCCGGATCGGCCACCACCGTGGGCTTGCCGCTGTCGGCCTGCTGGCGGATCGACATGGCCAGCGGCAGCGCGCCGAGGTAGTCCATCTGCATCTGCTCGGCCATCTTCTTGCCGCCGTCTTCTCCGAAGATATGTTCGGCATGGCCGCAGTTGGTGCAGACATGGACCGCCATGTTTTCCACCAGCCCCAGAATCGGCACATTGACCTTCTGGAACATGTTGATGCCCTTCTTGGCGTCGAGCAGCGCGATGTCCTGCGGCGTGGTCACGATCACGGCGCCGGTCAGCGGCACCTTCTGCGACATGGTGAGCTGGATGTCGCCGGTGCCGGGCGGCATGTCGACGACGAGGTAGTCCAGATCCTGCCAGCGCGTCTGCATGATGAGCTGCTCCAGCGCCTGGCTGGCCATGGGGCCGCGCCAGATCATGGCCTGATCCTCGTCCACCAGAAAACCGATGGAGTTGATCTGCAGGCCCATGCTGTGCTTGGGCTCCATGAGCTTGCCGTCCAAGCTCTCGGGCTTGCCCGAGGTGCTGGTCATGAGCGGCTGGCTCGGGCCGTAGATGTCGGCATCGAGCAGACCCACGTTCGCGCCTTCCGCCGCCAGCGCCAGCGCCAGATTGACGGCGGTGGTGCTCTTGCCCACGCCGCCCTTGCCGGACGCCACGGCGATGATGTTCTTCACCCCCGGCAGCAACTGCACGCCACGCTGCACCGAATGCGCAATGATCTTGGTGACGATATTGACCGAGACGTTGTCCACGCCCGGCAGCGACTTGGCGGCCGCAACCAGCTTCTGGCGCAGCTCGGGCACCAGACTTTTGGCGGGATAGCCGATTTCCACGTCGAAGGCGACGTCGCCTCCGCTGATGGACACGTTGCGCAGCGCGCGCGTGCTCACATAATCCTTGTCTGTGTAGGGGTCGCGGACCTGGGCGAGAGCCTCCATGAGACCCTGTTCAGTAATGGCCATACTTCATTCACTCCTCGAGAGTCAGGTAGTCTATCCAAGCTGAAACACACGTGCTCGCGCGTGGCATTAGAAAAATCCCGTCATTTACCCTGACCCTAGGTCCAAAGAAGAAGGTTTCCCGTGAAGTTGAAGATGGCCGAGAACTCCCTGTTCGCAATCCTGCTGCGTTCCCCGTGGTGGATCAGTTTCGTGATCTCCATCGCCATCGTGGCGGCCTGCAGCACCCTGCTGCCCAAGGACATCTGGCCGTTTGCCGCTCTGGGCGCTGCGCCGATCTTCATCATCGGCTGCATGGCCGCGTGGCGACAGTTCAAGGCCCCCAGCAGCGCCAAGGTCGAGGCCATCCGCGCCGAAGCCGCTGGCATGTCGTGGAAGCAGTTTGCCGCCGCGCTCGAAGCCGCCTGGGCCAGCGAAGGCCAGAGCGTTCAGCACATCACCGACAGGGCGGCCGATCTGCGACTTGAAAAATCGGGCACCGTCACCCTGGTCAGCGCCCGCCGCTGGAAGGCCGCCACGCATGGCGTCGAGCCGCTGAAGGAACTCAACGACGCTGTCGTGCGACTAAAGGCACAGTACGGCGTGTATGTGGTGCTGCAAGGCACTGTCAGCGAGACCGCGCGGGCCTTTGCCAAGGAGCATGGCCTGCTGCTGCTCGAAGGCGACGCGCTGGCTGCCATGCTGCTCCAATCGAAAAGCGGCAAGGCCTGATCACCTCACCTGAACTGCCAACATGCAAGCACCGCAAACGCCCATCACCGGACTGGTTCTCTCGGGCGGCGGTGCCCGCGCGGCGTATCAAGCGGGTGTCATGGAGGCCATCGCCGACCTGCGCATCGCCTGCGGCCAGCCGCGCCAGCACAACCCGTTCCAGATCATGTGCGGCACGTCAGCCGGGGCGATCAACGCTTCGGCGCTGGCCTGCGGTGCCGACCATTTCGACGACACGGTGCGGCATCTCGCCAGCGTCTGGAAAAATTTCCATGCCGAACAGGTCTACCGCGCCGACTCGCTGAGCGTGATGCGCAGCGGCGCGCATTGGCTGACCCTGCTGTCGCTCGGCTGGACGGTCGCCCGCTGGCGCAAGGTGCGGCCGCACGCGCTGCTCAACAACGAACCGCTGGCCGGGCTGCTCAAGGAACTGGTGCGGCTCGAACGCCTGCCCGGCCTGATCCGCGAAGGCCACCTGAGCGCACTGGCCGTGACCGCGTCCAGCTACACCACCGGCGAGCACATCACCTTCTACCAGTCGCGCGACGCCCGCCCGCCGTGGATCCGCTCCCAGCGCAAGGCCGTGCACACCGACGTCACCCACGCCCATCTGCTGGCCTCGTCCGCCATTCCGTTCATCTTTCCCGCGCGCTCCGTGGGTTTCGGCGGCCAGATCCACTATCTGGGTGACGGCTCCATGCGCCAGACCGCGCCCATCGCGCCCGTGATCCACCTGGGCGCGGACCGCATTCTGGTCGTCGGCGCAGGCCGCATGAAAGAGCCCGAAGCGCAGGTGCCGCAAGGCGTTCAGCCCAACTACCCGTCACTCGCCCAGATCGGCGGCCACGCCCTGTCCAGCATCTTTCTGGACGCCCTCTCGGTCGACATCGAACGCGCCGAACGCATCAACCAGACCCTCTCGCTGATCCCCGCCGAAGCCCGCGCGCGCAGCCCGCTACGCCCCCTGAACCTGCTGGTGCTCTCCCCCAGCCAGCGCATCGACGAAATCGCCGCCCGCCACATCGGCGACCTGCCCATCACCATCCGCACCCTGCTGGGCGCCGTCGGCGTGAAAATGCCAGCCGCTGGCGAAACCTCCCCCGCCGTGGGCGGCGCGGCGCTTGCGAGCTATCTGCTGTTCGAAACCGGCTTCACGCAGGAACTGATGGAACTGGGCCGGGCCGATGTGCAGGCCAAACGGGAGGAAATCTGCGCGTTTTTCGGGTGGATGGTGCCCAACCAAGCCCACTGACGCGTACGAGAAAACATCCGCATTTACAATGCACGGTTCCGCCCGGAATAGCCCCAATGGCCCATTTGCCACAATTTCGAGGCTTATCGAAAGTTTGAACCGATGACTGCACGCAAGATTTTCGCCACCACCGCATTGCCGTATGCCAACGGCAACTTCCATATCGGCCACATCATGGAATACATCCAGGCCGACACGTGGGTGCGTGCGCAGCGAATGCAGGGCAGTCTGGTGAACTTCGTGGGTGCCGACGATGCCCATGGCGCGCCGATCATGATTGCCGCCGAGAAGGCGGGCAAGACGCCCCAGCAGTTCGTGGCCGACATCGCTGCGGGTCGCAAGCAGTATCTCGACGGCTTTCACATTGCCTTCGACAACTGGAGCAACACCGACAGCCCGGAAAACCACGAGCTGTCCAAGCAGATCTACCTCGACCTGAAGAAGGCCGGGTTCATCGAGACGCGCACCATCGAGCAGTTCTTCGACCCCGAGAAGAACATGTTCCTGCCCGACCGTTTCATCAAGGGCGAATGCCCTCGTTGCCACGCCAAGGACCAGTACGGCGACAACTGCGAAGTCTGCAGCTCGGTCTATTCGCCTACCGACCTGATCAATCCGTACTCGGCGCTGTCCGGTGCCAAGCCGGTGCTCAAGACTTCGGAGCATTTCTTCTTCAAGCTCTCCGATCCACGCGCGGTCGAGTTCCTGACCGAGTGGACGCAGGACGGCCTGCATGTGCAGCCCGAAGTGGCTAACAAGATCAAGGAATGGTTCGGCGTTCGCACCAACCCGGACGGCTCGACCAGTGAAGGTCTGGACGACTGGGACATCAGCCGCGATGCGCCCTACTTCGGCATCGAGATTCCCGACGCGCCGGGCAAGTACTTCTACGTGTGGCTGGACGCGCCCGTGGGCTATCTCGCATCGCTCAAGGAACTGCTGAACCGACGCGGTGAAGACTTCAACGCCTACATGGCCGATCCGGCGCTGGAGCAGTACCACTTCATCGGCAAGGACATCATCACTTTCCATACGCTGTTCTGGCCCGCGATGCTGAAGTTCAGCGGCCGCAAGACGCCGACCAAGATCTGCGTGCATGGCTTCATGACCGTGAACAACGGCGAGAAGATGAGCAAGAGCCGCGGCACGGGCCTCGATCCGCTCAAGTACCTGAGTCTGGGCATGAACCCCGAGTGGCTGCGCTACTACCTGGGTGCCAAGCTCAACGGCAAGAACGAAGACATCGACTTCAACGCCGAAGATTTCATGGCGCGCGTGAACGCCGACCTGATCGGCAAATACGTGAACATCGCCTCGCGCGCGGCGGGCTTCCTCGTCAAGCGCTTTGGCGGCAAGCTCGGCGAGATGAGCGAAGACGGCCAGGCGCTGATCGCCCAGATGCGCGAGCAGCAACCGGCCATCATCGCCGCCTACGAAGCCCGCGACACCGCGCGTGCCGTGCGTGAAATCATGCTGCTGTGCGACCGCGTGAACAGCTACGTGGACGCCAACAAGCCGTGGGAACTGGCCAAGAAGGAAGGCATGGAAGCGCGTCTGCAGGACGTGTGCACCACCTGCATCGAAGCCTTCCGCATCCTCACGATCTACCTGAAGCCGATCCTGCCGCAAGTGGCCGCCGAAGTGGCCAACTTCCTGATCGTGCCGCCCGAAGATTTCAACGACGTGGCCAAGCCGCTGGGCAAGGACCACCAGATCGGCGAGTACAAGCACCTGATGCAGCGCGTCGATCCCAAGCAGCTCGAATCGCTGTTCGAAGCCCCTCCCGCGCCCGTCGTGGAGGCCGTGCTGCCCGGCGGCGAAGAGATTGCGCCGACCATCAGCATCGACGACTTCGCCAAGATCGATCTGCGCATCGCCAAGATCGTGGAATGCAAGCCGGTCGAAGGCTCGACCAAGCTGCTGCAACTCACGCTCGACGTGGGCGAAGGCCGCACGCGCAATGTGTTCAGCGGCATCAGCAGCATGTACAAGCCCGAGCAACTGCAAGGCAAGCTCACCGTGATGGTGGCCAACCTCGCGCCGCGCAAGATGAAGTTCGGCATCAGCGAAGGCATGGTGCTGGCCGCAAGCCACGCCGATGAAAAGGCCAACCCCGGCATCTACGTGCTGGAGCCCTTCCCCGGCGCGACGCCCGGCATGCGCATCCACTGAGATCGGATTTGCTCGACATGAAGCAACACAAGCCCCTTCGCCTGATCCCAAGCCGAGGGGCTTTTTCATGGCTGCTGATCGGCACTGCTTTGCTCGCACTGAGCGGCTGCACCGTGGTCAGCGTCGCAGGATCAGTCGTCGGCCTCGCCGCAGATGCCGCCATCGGCACCGTGCGCATCGTCGGCAAGGGCGTTGGCAAGGCAGCCGACGCGATGCTCGACGACGACGAGCCCAAGCAGGACAACAGCGGCATCACGATCAAATATCGCGAGTCCAAGGATGCGCCGTTGCAGGACTCGCCGCCCGTGCGTGCTGCCGCTCCCGCGAACAGGGCGACACCAAGCCCCTCTCCGGCACCTTAGAACGCACTCGCTGCCTGAATCCGACGGCCAGGACCGCTGCAAGACCGTTTTCACCAGATGCGTATAAAATGAGAATGATTTCCATCTAGATTCTCTCGGACGTTTGTTTTCCGGGAATCCTCATTCGCCGGTGAACCGTGTCCGTCCACTACTACAGAGAACTGCTGAACTTCTGCGCCAAGAACCTCAAGGATCGTGACGCGGCGGCCGATCTGGTGCAGGAGGTCTATGCACGCTTTCTGGCGGTCGGGCGGTCTGGCGAAACCGTGCTCGACCCACGCGCCCTGCTCTATCGCACGGCGCGCAATCTGCTCACCGACCACCACCGTCGCAGCCGGGTGCGCGATCACGAAAGCCTTGAGCAGCTCACCGAAGATGAATTGCCGGCACAGCCCCAATGCCAGCAGCCCGACGAGGTCTACGCATTCACACAGTATGCGAGCGCGATGTTTGCCGCCATCGAAAGCCTGCCGCCGCGCTGCCGGGAAGCGTTCATCCTCAACCGCTTCGATGGACTCTCGCACCAGGAAGTGGCCGACAAGATGGGGATTTCTCGCAACATGGTGGCCCAGCATGTGATTCGCGGCGTGCTGGTCTGCAAGGCTTGCGACGATCGCTTTCATGGCCGCAAGTCTCCCGATGCGAAGTGAGCCGCCGACCTCCACTTGTCACCCGGTCGTGCGTCTACACTTCATAAGAAGCCAGCACCAGCACATGCAACCCTCTTTTCATTCCGCGAAATCCAGCGAATCTTCGGCCCAGTTCGGCGATGCGGACGCGCTCGATTTTCAGCAGTTCATCGCCGGGCAAGACCCGGTGGAAGCGGCTGCGGCGGGCTGGATGATCCGCCGTCAGGATGGCCTCTCGGCGCAGGAAGAAGCCGAGTTGGAGGAATGGCTGGCAGCCGACCCACAGCATGGCGCTGAACTGGAGAAACTCGAAGACGTCTGGGGCCGCATGGACGCGCTGCCGCAGGATGGGGTCGATGCCCTCAAGGCCGCACTGCCGAAGGCCGACGCCTCCCAGCCGCTGCCCACACCATCGCCCGGGCCGCGCCGCACATGGTTGGGCGGACTGACGCAGTGGCTGCCACTGCGGCCAGCACAGTTCGTGCCCCGGCTCGCCATGCTGGGCGTGGTCACCATGGTCGTCGGTGGTGGCTGGTTGGGTTGGCAGACCTGGCAACAGCAACCGGTTTTCACACAAAGCTTTGCCACCGTGCGCGGCCAGCAAAAGGAAATCACCCTGCCCGATGGCAGCACGCTGTTTCTCGACACGGCAACGCAGGCCGATGTCACGCTCTACCGCCATCGGCGCGAAGTGCGCTTGCCCGAAGGGCAGGCCCAGTTCGCGGTGCAGAGCGATCCGGAAAAGCCATTTCATGTCCTAGCAGGAACGGTGCGCGTCACCGTCGTCGGCACGCGCTTTTCGGTGCGGCATACCCGCACCGGGCTGGATCAGGGCGGTGTCAGCGTGAACGTCACCGAGGGCCGGGTGCGCGTGGCGCAGACCGATGGCGGAACCGACGACAAGGAGATCCAGGCTACTCCCACAGACGATGCCTCGGCAGTGCTACTGACGGCGGGACAGGCCATTGCCGCCGACTCCGAAGGCCATCTGGGTGCCATCACCCCGTCGCCGGGAGCCGAGGCTTCCTGGCGCGAAGGACGGGTGAGCTTCAACGACGTTCCACTCGCACAGGTGCTGACCGAGTTCGAACGCTACGGCCCGACCAGGATGGTGGTGCGTGATCCGCAAGTCGCCAGACTGCGCGTGCACGGCAGCTTCGACCTGCGCCGACTGGACGCTTTTGCGCTGGCGCTCCCTCAAGTGCTGGCCGTGCGGCTCAAACCCACGGACACAGGACAGATGGAAATTGTGCGCGTCGGCAATCGCTGAAAAAATTTTCAAAAAATCTCCAAAGCGACCTCAACACCTTGGCGCGTCATGCGTCTGCACAGGAAGTGAAGTTGTACTGAATAGTCTTGTGGAGATTGTCCTGATGTCGAATCCGAGCTCGCGTCTCGCGCCCGTGGCCCTGGCCATTGCGGTCGTCGCCGCCTCCTGTGCCGCTGCACCGCTTGCCCACGCGCAAGCCGCTGCGGCACCCGTTGCCATTGCCGTGAGCGCTCAGCCGCTGGGATCGGCCCTCAATGAACTGGCGCGCCAGGCCAAGCTGCAGTTGATGGCACCGCCCGAACTGGTCGTGGGCAAGCAGGCTCCCGCCGTGTCCGGCACGCTGACCGCGCGCGAGGCGCTGGACAAGTTGCTGGCAGGCAGTGGCCTGGTCGCCAACATCGACGGCGCAGTCGTCATCGTGCGCAAGGCACCCGAGCCCCCACCAGCGGCGCGCTCCGGCCACGACGGCACGCTGCCCACCGTGAATGTGGTCGCTGCGCCGAACGTCCGCGATGCCGCCATCACCGAAGGCACGGGCTCCTATACCACGCGCGCTTTGACCATCGGAAAAATGGAGCAGTCGATCCGCGAGACCCCGCAGTCCGTTACGGTGGTCACCCGTCAACAGATGGATGATCTGAATCTGGTGACTCTGGAAGACGTGCTGGCGCAGACCACGGGCACATCCAAGTCGCAGCGCAACTTCGGCGCGCACGTGTACATGATGCGGGGTTATGTGCTGCCCGAATCCAACTTTCTGCTGGATGGCGTTTCCGGCGTCACCTATAACCCTACGGGTTGGGTGCCGGTCGATACCGCCATCTTCGATCGCGTGGAAGTGCTTCGCGGTGCCGGTGCCGTGGTGGTGGGAGCGGGCGACCCGAGCGGCGTGATCAACATGGTGCGCAAGCGCCCACGTGCGGAAAAGCATTTCGACGTGGCATTCAGCGCGGGCTCATGGAACAACTTTCGCACCGAAATCGATGCGGGTGGTGCGCTCAACGAAGCGGGCACCGTGCGTGGCCGCGTGGTGGCGGCCTATCAGGATCGCGAGTATTTCTACGACGTGACCCATTCCAAGGAGCCCATGGTCTATGGCGTGATCGACGCGGACCTCACCCGCGACACCAAGGCCACGGTTGGCCTGCGCCACCAGAAGGTGGACATCGACGGCTATGCGATTTTCGGCCTGCCCTGGTTCTCCAACAACACCCCCATCGATGTGGCGCGCTCCACCCAGGTCGCTCAGAAATGGAACCGCCACGAAGCCGTCGTCAACGATGTCTTCGCCGAGGTCGAACACCGCTTCAATGGCGATTGGCGCGGCAAGGTCACCGTGAGCCACGGGGAAACCGACATCACCCAGAAGCTCGGCACAATTCGCGGTGCGGTGGACCCGGTCACGTTGAAAGGCCCAGCCTTCACCAGCCTGTATTTCACGGATCGCGACATCAAGGCCGATGGGCTGGATGCCAACGTGACGGGCTCGTTCGAGGCATTCGGCGGCAAGCACCAGGCCATGTTCGGCGCGGACTGGTCGGATGTGAAGTCCGGCTTTCGCTCGACAACACTGAGCAGGAACATTCCGGTCGACATCTACAACGTCAACCACTCGCTGGTGCCCGAGCCCGACACGCCCGCCTACGCCAACAGCCTGTTCGACCACGAGAAGCGCAAGAGCATCTACGGCAGCGCACGTCTGCAGTTGGCCAAGCCGCTGCACCTGCTTGTGGGCGGGCGATTCAACTGGTATGACTTCCGCGCGACCAACCAGCTGACAGGCGCGATCACCAACAGCTACAAGCAGAACGCCGAGTTCACGCCTTACGCAGGGGTGGTCTATGACCTCACCCGCGAATGGTCGCTCTATGCCAGCTACGCCAGCACCTTCACACCACAAACCCAGTATTTCACCGTCTCCGGAGAAGCGCTCAAACCAGCCGTTGGTGCCAACTACGAGGCCGGCGTGAAGGGGGAACTGATGGACGGAAAGCTCAACGTGGCGCTCTCCGTTTTCAGCATCAAGAAGCGCGATGTGGCCGTGCTGGATACCGCCAATGCAGGTCTGTGCCCCGGCATCTCGACCAGCAATTGCTACCGCAATGTCGACACCATGCGCAGCACCGGCTATGACCTCGAAGCCGCCGGTCAGATCGCACGCGGCTGGGAAGTCTCTGCAGGCTACACACGCCTGAAAACCTGGGACCCGACCGGCATGCCGCTGAGCACCGACACGCCCAAGCATTTGCTGCGTGCCGCCACCAGCTACCGCCTGCCGGGTGACCTGCAGGACTGGACGATTGGCGCATCCCTGTCCGCCCGCTCCAACTCCTCCGTTCCGCCGATCGAGAATCCCGGCCGCGCCATTCTCGATCTGCGCGCAGCCTACCGGATCAACAAGAACTGGCAGGCCGCCGTCAACGTGGGCAACGTGTTCGACAAGCACTACTGGGAAATCATCGGCGGCACACGCAACGGCAACTACTACGGCACACCACGCAATGTGATGCTGACCGTGCGCGGCTCGTTCTGAGTGCGTTGAGCGTCGGATAGCGTCCGCATGAAGGAAGGTTTTCGCCAGACCATGGCATGGGTGCACACGTGGATTGGTCTCGTGTGCGGATGGCTGCTGTGCGCCATTTTTCTGACCGGCAGCATCAGCGTCTTTCGTGATGCGATCACGCAATGGATGACAGCCAGACCCGTGCTGGAGGCCGTCCATGTCGATGTCGGCGCCAACGCCAGCATCAACGAGAAGAAGGGCGAGCAACGCCACATCACCGAACTCGCCGTTCAGCATCTGCAACACGCAGCGCCCGATGCACGGTTCTGGCGCATCGAGTTGCCGAAGCACCCCGCCGACGCCATGCTGCTGGCCTGGCGCAGCGGCGAAGGCCGTGGCATCAACCATCAGGCGGTCATGCATCCGGCGACGGGTGAAATTCTGCCCGCGCCCTGGGGCCGCAAGACCGAAGGCGGACGGCACTTCATGCTGTTCCACTACATGCTGCACGGCGACATGATCGGCTTCTGGATCGTCGGCTTTGTCTCCATGTGCGCACTGGTGACGCTGGTCTCCGGCGTTGTCGTGCACCGGCGCATCTTTGCGGACTTCTTCACCTTTCGCCCCGGCAAGGGACAGCGATCCTGGCTGGACGCACACAACGCCACGGCGGTGCTCACGCTGCCGTTTCTCTTCATGATCGTCTATACCGGCGTGGCGTTTTTCTACTCCACCTACATGCCGCAGCCATTGCAAGCGGCATATGGCACAACGCAAGCCCATGCGCGCTTTCAGAAGGAACTCAAACCCGAAGCCACCGCCCCCGCACGCCCACGAACCGGCACGCCTGCAGATCTTTTGCCGCTGGAGCCGCTGTTGCAACAAGCAGAGGCATTGACAGGCCGGCCCGCACGCATGGTGATGGTCGATCAGCCGGGCGACCGCCACATGACCGTGCGTGTGTTCGGGAAGTCCGACACTGCGGATGCCGCTGCGCAGACAGTCCTCAACCCGCCGAGCATCGTCAGTTTCGACGGCGTGAACGGCGAGGTGCTGAATGTGCAGCGCGCCCAGCCGCCGGACAAGTTCTCCTCCGACCAGGTCCACGACATGATCAAAGCGCTGCACGTGGTGCACTTTGGCGGTTGGAGCATGAAATGGCTCTACTTCGTGAGCGGCCTGCTGGGCACGGCGATGATTGCGATGGGCGGCATTCTCTTCATGGTCAAGCGCCGACGCAAGAGCGAGCAGGAATTCGGCCAGGCAACGCCCGCTTTCTACCGCTTTGTCGAGGCCATGAACGTGGCTTCGCTGGCAGGCATCGGCATCGCGTCGGTGGCCTATCTGTACGCCAATCGGCTCATACCGGCAGCGATGGAAGGTCGTGAACTCTGGGAGATCCGCGCCTTTCTCATCGTGTGCGGATTGGCGCTGGTCCACGCGTGGATTCGCCCCGCCCTGCGCGCGTGGGTGGAGCAGTTTGCACTCGCCTCGGCGCTGTGCATCGGCCTGCCTTTGCTGAACTTCTTCACGACCGGACAGCATGTCGTGAGTTACGCCACACGCGGCGATGCGCAAAGCGCGTGGGTCGAGTTGACCACCCTGCTGCTCGGCGTTCTCCTGGCTTATCTCGCATGGCGGGTCCATTGCAAACAATACGGCAAACAACACAGCAAGCAACATCACAAGCCAAGGGCTGCGCCATGAAGGCCAGGAAGCAGCGCACTGTTTCTGGCGCATACCGCCTGGGCATTCTGAGCCGTGTTCTTGCCGCCAGCCTGGGCGGCTACGCGCTCACGGCACTGCTGTCCTCCGTGCTCGCGCTGGCCCTGCCGCATGTCGCGGGGGTCTCGCGCGCCAACAGCGTGCTCACGGCAAGTCTGCTGAGCTTTGTGATCTACACCGTCATTGCCCTCTGGGTGTTCTGCGCGCGAACCGCTTTGCGTGCTTGGCTTGGAATGATGGGCCTTGCAGCCATCGCGGGGGTGCTGCTCTGGTGCTTGCGAGGCGGCGCATGACGACACCACTTTTCTTCAGCATCGCATGCACTGCTGCACTGTGCTTTTCAGGAATGCTGTCGCTGTGTCTGGCAATGGACAGGCACTGCGAGCAGGTCACGGGGAGACGATCCCCCACGCCACTTCAACAATGGACTTTTCGAGCCATCGGCAGCGCCCTGCTCATCGCGTCACTGTGGGCTTGCATCACCGGCTTGGGCGCCACCGTGGGCTTTGTCGCTTGGTGGGGATTTCTGACTCTGGGCGCCGTGCTGGTGGTGGTGGCTCTGCCCTATTTTCCAAGGCTGATGGCCTGCGCGGCAGTGGTCTGCGGCATCAGCGCGGCATTTGCGGTGGCGCTGGGATAAGGCTCAGGAATACGCCTTGCGCTGCAACCGAAGCGCATCGCGGTCGATGCTGGCGCGCAGCAACTCCATGTCGGATGCGCTCACGCCCAGCTTGGTGAAGTGCGCTTTCCAGCGATCGACGACGCGCACCACTTGTTGAATCAACGCGATGGCGCGCGGTCTGCGAATGCCAAATTCGTTGATGGCCGTAAGCGCGTTGTCGATGCTGGATTCCGCACCTGAATTGCCGACGCTCATCGCCTGATAACCCAGATTCTGCAGCGACGGCACCACGTCATAAGCGGGCGTGAGTTCGTAGTAGCCATCGAGCATCATGCGCACGCTGTGGTTGCGCTCGTGGTCGTCGGTGTTGTCCATGAGGATGTTGAAGATCATGCGCTTGAACAGCTCTTCGCGCATGGCGATCTGCCTGTCCGGATGCGCAATGCGCAGCAACACGGAGGCAAGCGCCGCATAGCTCTCCTCCAGCCCTGCGGCGCGCAACAGCGTTCTGGCTGAAAGGCAATGCAAGCGCATGTTTTCGTGACGATCAAACCGCTCGATGGTCAGTGCATGACGTGACTTGCTGCGCGGTATGGGCAGCACCGCCGTTTGCGCCACGCTGATGCCCGCCTTGGCGGCCAGCGTCATCGTTGCGTGCTCGATGAGCGGCGTGTCCACGGCGTCATCAAGTTCGCTGAACTTGATGACGCGCGGGCCTTGATCGGTCTGCAGCAACGCCTTGGGCCGCGCACCGCCAAGCGTGACTCCGGGTTGCAGCAGGCGCTGCATGGCGTCGGTCACGGGCGACTGGTGCTGCACCTCTTCGATGGCGGCATTCAACTGCGCCAAGTCGCGCAACTGGGGATAAGGCCCGAGATGGCGCGGCACGTATTGCTCGGCCGACACAGAAACGCCCAGCGCACCAAAACGATCGTCACCGGCAAACAGCAGCATCTCCAGAATCGACAGCCGCGCAGGTCGGTCGATATGGCGGATGATGCGCTCGCCCCAGCGATCAGGACGCGCATCGTCGATGGCTCCGGGCGCGCTGCCTTTCTCACCTGCGCTGAATTCCTGCCCCGCCAGCAACGGCAAGTCCTCGCTCAATGGAAAATGCCACCACTGCGCGCCATAGATGAACGTGGAGCAATCGGGCACCAGCGCCGACAGTTGCAGCTCGCCCACCAGCATGGGCCGCGCCGGGTTGATCAGCGCCCAGAGAAAAAGCCTGTCCTGCGGAACGTAGCTGCGCGGGGTCACGCCGTCTGGCAATGCGGTCGTCATGACTTCATCCCACCAGCTTGGTCTTGTGGGTTGAGCAGCGCCGCAAGCCCAGCCGCATTGGCCTTGCCGACCGAAGGCCGAGGCTCCATCACACGCAGTGTCGGTGCTGGCACTTGCGCTGCGGGCCACTGCGTTGCTGTCGACTTTCGACCGGAAGTGCGCACCTTGCGAACCTCCTGCTCCAGCGCCGCCCTGTCGCGGTCGGGTGCAATCAGATCAGCCAGCCCCTCGGCCTGGTTGATGAGCCACATGCACATCACATACGACGCCATCGCCACGGACGGATCACCGCGCTCGATGCGCGCCATCGTGGGCTGGGACACC
Organism: Diaphorobacter sp. HDW4B; assembly: GCF_011305535.1. Taxonomy (GTDB): domain Bacteria; phylum Pseudomonadota; class Gammaproteobacteria; order Burkholderiales; family Burkholderiaceae_C; genus Diaphorobacter_A. Next base: position 3,565,451 of record NZ_CP049905.1, on the reverse strand, counting down.
CCCAGCCGCTTGGCCCACTGCGCCTGCGTCTCGCCACGCCGCTTGCGAGCGATGACGATGTTCTGCGCAAGCAGCTCAATCTGCCGCAGGACGGCCTGCGGATACTCGGCGGGACTGGTGTTCTGGCGTGGCATTCATAGATGTTATTCAAATCCTCGATTTGTGCAAATCTATGAATATTTTCTTTGATGCGATTGCGCTACAGCGTGGTTTTTTCGCTGCGGACTCTGGTTTTTCTCCAAGAAAAATTCATAGATATTGGTTTTTATCGGATTTTCATCCATCTATGAATAATTTCTCCATGCCCACTCGTCATCAGACCTCACAACGCTGGCATACGCTGCACCCCGAGCGTGTTCACATCTGCAACGCGGACCGCTCGGCAAGGTCGTGATCCGCCTGTGATGAAAGGCTCAGGGCATCGGCTGGTGAAAATCCGCCGGTGCCAGCTCCAGCCCCAACTCGCGCGCCACCTTCAGCACGATCGCCATGCCCGTGTTGCCCGCTGGAACGCCCGCGTAGACAGCGGTCTGCAGCAGCACTTCCTTGAGCGTTTCGAGATCAAGCGGCGCGGCCTGTTCGTCACCCCGCGGGGCCTGCAGGCCGGTGCGTACATGCAGTTCGAACTCGTCCCAACGCCCCATGGACGCCGTGATCGCCAGCACCATGATGCGGCGCGTGCGGCGATCCAGCCCGGGGCGGCTCCAGATCTGGTCCCACGCGTAGGACGTGATGAGACGCTGGAACTCGACGTTGACCGCATTGGCGTTGGCGACGGATTGGTCCACCCAGGCATCGCCCAGCACGCGGCGGCGGTTGATGAGGCCTTGTTCGATGGAGGTTTCGGAGGGAGTGGGCATGGCGAGTTCAATTCGAGATGGTGGGCTTTGCAGACGGAGCATTCATTCTTCCATCAATTTCCGGCATTCGTGTGCAGACGCAGCCACTGCGTTATCCAAATCGGCCACGCTGCTTATCATCTCGTAGGCCTGATGGCGCGGGGCACCAGACTCGACAGAATGCTCAAGCCATTGCTGCAGCAGTAGTCCCAATGGGCGCGACTCGGTCAGCGCCCGCTCGCTTTGCACACTCACGAGCTCACTCGCCTTCACCTGCCCCAGCAGCGGAGCCAAAGCCTGCACAAATGACTCGGAAAAAATCACCTGCCGCAACGCATCGATGTTGGCCTTCATCCGACTCTCATGTACCTGAAGGCCTTCGGCTGCCTGTTCCAGCGCACTGCATGCAGCAATCGCATGTCGCCACAGCGCTGGCCATTGGGCGACCTCTGCCTGCCATTCCCCCAAGGCTCGCTCATGTGCTTGAGGCATGCAGGACAGCAGCGTCGCCGCCATCTGCGGCACGGCCTGCGTCAGCGCTATGGCCTGCATGCAGTGCACCGGGTTGCGCTTGTGGGGCATGGCACTCGATGTGCTTCCGTGCGTGGATTCGCTGATTTCTCCCACTTCGAACTGCGACAGCAAAGCCCAGTCTTTCGCGAGCTTGGCGAAGCTGCCGCAGAGGACGGCGACCTCCATGCCAAGCCGCATCCATGGAGCCCGCTGCGTATGCCATCCGCTCCCTGAAACGCCAAGCTGCAGACGACGTGCAAGCGCCTTCTCCACGGGCAATGCCTTGTCTCCAAGGCTTGCGCGATTGCCCACAGCGCCGCCCAATTGAACCACCAGCGCAGACTGTGCAGCGCTCTTCAATTGCTCGGATTGCCAGACCAAGGCTCTGGCCATTTGTGCGCACTTCAAACCGAAGCTTGTCACCTGCGCGGGTTGCATCAGTGTCCGCGCCATCGTCGGCGTGTCAGCATGTTCGTTCGCCAGCCGCTCCAATTGCGCGCACAGCCCGCCCAGCGATGCCTGCAAATCCTTGAGCGCTTCCTGCGTGAGCATCGCATTGGCCGTGTCCACCACATCCTGCGTGGTGCTGCCCCAATGCAACCACTGGGCGGCATCGGGAGCATGACTGGAAAGCCATTGCTGCAACGGGCGAACCAGCGCAACACCGATCGCCCCACTTTGCCGCGCCTGTCGAACAAAGGTATCGCGGTCAATGGTGACGCACTCGCATGCGCGCGAGATTGCATCTGCTGCGTCTTGCGAGATCACGCTGCATTCCGCCTCGGCCTGAGCAAGCTGGGACTCGAAGGTCAGCATCGCCTCCAGCCATTGCGCATCGGAAAACAGCGGACGCGGCGTCTCGGGAGTCAGGTAGTCGTGCATCAGGGATGACATGGGCGCACCTCAGACCTGCACGTTGGAAGCTTTGATAACCGCCGCCCATTTGGTATTTTCCGAACGGATGCGCTGACCATATGCAGCCGCATCACCCAACAACGGTTCAGCACCTTCCACGCCCAGTTTGGATTGAAACGAAGGTGTGGCAGCCACCTTGAGAATCTGCTCCCCAAGCAGGCTGATCACGTTGTTTGCCGTCCCCTTGGGCGCAAGAATGCCGTAGGTCAGCGTGCTCTCGAACTTTGCCAGCTCCGGAACGCCTGCTTCGGCAATGGTCGGCACCTGTGGCAACAGCGCATGACGCTTGGCGCTGGTGATGGCCAGTGCGCGCAATTTGCCCGTTTTCATCAAGGCCAAGGCCGATGGAATCACGCCAAAGCTGAAGTCCACCACTCCGCCTGCCACATCGGTGAGCGACGGCGTCGTTCCTTTGTATGGCACATGCGTGGCCTTCACGCCCAGCTCGTGTGCGAACAGCTCGCCCGTCAGATGACCGCCCGTGCCGGAACCGCTGGATGCGTAATTGAACGATCTGGACTTGCCGCTGCGCAGGGCCTGCACCAGCTGGGCCACGTTCTTGTGGGGCGACGATGCAGGAACCACCAGCAACAGTGCGGAAGACGCAAACATCGCCAACGGCTGCAGATCAGTGGTGGCATCGAACTTGAGCCCCGCGTAGAGCGCCGGGTTGATCGACACTGTGCCTGTGTGCCCAAGCAGCAATGTGCCGCCATCTGCGGCTGCTCGCACCACGAATTCCGTACCCAGATTCCCCCCAGCGCCGGGGCGATTCTCGACAATCATGTTGATCTTGAACTGCTCGGTCAGCCCATGCGCCATCTGTCGCGCAAGCACATCGTTGCCGCCGCCTGGTGCGAACGGCACCACCAAGCGCACCGGTTGCGTACGTGACTGCGCCCATGCGGGCATTTGCGCGGTGGCGACAGCCGCAACCGTCGATGTCAGCCACTGGCGGCGTGAAGGTGCAAAGCGCATGAGCGGTCTCCTTTGAACTTTGAATGGATAACGCAAGTGTCCCTTGACCGCACGCGGAAAAACACTGCTCGTCGCTTTCTTCATTTTGAAGAAAATGTTGGATATGGAGACTCGATACATCCACCATTTCTTGAAAGTCGTGAAGCTCGGCTCCATGTCCGACGCCGCGCGCCAGTTGGGCATCAGCCCCGCCGCTGTCGCTCAGCAGATGCGCGCACTGGAGCGCGAACTGGACGCTACGCTGCTGGTACGCCATGGCCGGAGCGTGCGGCCTACCGCTGCAGGTGAACGGTTGTTCGAGAAGGGTCAGCGGCTTTTGCAGGACTGCGACGAGCTGCGCGACTGGGTCACCTCCGAGGCAGATCGCGGCGAACTCAGGCTTGGAACGCTGAACACCGTCCTGCACAGCTTTCTTCCCGATGTTCTGCAGCGCCTGTTGCAGCGCAATCCGGGCGTGCAAGTGCATGTGACGGTGGACAACACGCCCAAGCTATACACCGCGCTGGCTCAGGGCGAGCTCGACGTGGCCATCTGCCTGAAGCCCGCTTTCGACCTGCCCAAGACCATCTGCTGGTCTGCGCTGCGGGAAGAAACACTGGTGCTGCTGTGCCAGCCCAAGGATGCTCACATCGACCCGCTGGAGTTGCTGCGCAAACGCCCACTTGTGCGCTACGACCGCTCACTCGCCGGCGGCAAATTGGCGCAAAGCTATCTCGATGCGCAGGAAGTTCGTGCCCATGCTTGCTTGGAGCTCAACTCGGTCATGGCCGTGGCAATGATGGTGGAGCGCGGACTGGGCGTCGGCCTCGTGCCCGATGTAGGAGACACACTGGTGCAGGGGCGTGAGCTGCACAAGCTCGCGCTGCCACCACTCCAAAGCGCGCAGCCCTTGCCGACGCGTCAGCTGGGCCTGTTGTGGCAGCGAACCTCGCCCCGCGTTCGCTGGGCACAGGATTTGATGAAATGTGCGGAGCAAGCCGTTCAGGCAGCCCACTGAGCTATCGAGCTTCACCGCTTGTTGTAGTGCTCCGGCCGGTGGCTGAGCCAGAGGAGCTCGCCCGTCACCTCGGGGTTACTGTTGCTACCTGATTTTGCTTCTGCTGAGGGGTTGGTTTTTGAGGCCGGGACTGCCCCCGGCTGGGCAGTAACTTTTTGCTTGCGCGCAAAAAGTCACCAAAAACGCGCTCGAATACCTGCGGCAAAACTCTCTGCGCGCCGAAGGCGCTCCGTTCAGACAGCTTGCCGCAAGTCAGTCTGGAAGAGGTATTCACGGCACTTCGCGTTGCTCGTGCCCGGAACATCTCGCGACTGCGCGAGATGTCTGACGTCGTTGAACGAAGGCTCTGCCCATCGCCAGTGGCGCTATGTGCTCAAAGATTCAAAAGGCCGCGGAGCAGGCCATGCCAGCGAACGCCGCGGAACTGGCTTTGCCAGGCCGCTGGCGTTGTCCCCCTTCCCGGAGTGCGAAGCACGCAGAGAGAAGGGGGAAGGCGCGACAGCGCCTCAGGGGGATGCCCCTCCTTATGGTCCATCGTGGAGCTTTTCGGCGCTGTAGCTGTTTTTCACCAGGTGATCGGGGCCAAAGACCACCGTGAAATGCATCTGCCTTGTCGGTGGGTCGATCCAGTTCCAGTCCCATTCCACGGTCTGCTTGAGTTCGTACGGCATGGCCTTGGCGGGCATGCCGAGCATGCGGCGGACCTGTTCCTGAGTCATGCCGGGCTGGATTTTCTCGAAGTTGTGCGGCGCGAGCACCTGGCGCAAGGCGCTCATCTTGCCGTCCGTGCCGATGGTGATCATGTAGTTGCGCGCGCCCATGGGCTGACGGTTGTATTCGAAGGTGCGCGAGCCGTCGGACTCCTGCCAGATGTAGGCGGGCTCGCCAAACTTGGCGCGCACGTCCACCTCTGTGGAAAGGCCTTCTTCCAGTTCCTTGATGCGCTGGTCGTCACACCCGACCAGCATCGTCACCACCGCGAGAGTTGCTGCCAAACCCGCGCGCGCCAAGCGCATCATTGCCATGAGGTGTCCTTCTTCTTCCAGTTGCACTCGTTGTCGAACCATCCATCGTCTTCATCATGATCCTTTTCAGGCAGACCAAGCCGTGGACGGCACTCTAACGCGTGATGGCGGCTTTGGGTTGGCAGCGATGCTAATCCACACGAATGTTTGCAGTCTTCACTACATCCGCATATTTCTTCAGGTCGGTCTCGATCTCGGCGCGGAATTCCGCTGGCGTGTTGCCCGAGGACTCGATGCCCAGCGATGCCAGACGCTCCTTGGTGTCCGGGCTGTGCACCACGGCGTTCAGTTCCTTCTGCAGCCGGTCGATGATGGGCTGCGGCGTCTTTGCGGGCGCGAGGATGCCGATCCACGAATTGACCACAAAGCCCGGCACGCCGGATTCGGCCACCGTCGGCACATTGGGCAGCGATGGCAGGCGCTTGGCCGTGGACACCGCAATCGCCCTGACCTGCCCGCGCTGCACGAACTGGTATGCGCCCGCCACCGCCGTGTAGAGCATGGGCAGCGTGCCGCCCACCACATCGGCCATGGCCTGGCCGCCGCCCTTGTAGGGCACATGCTCGAAGTTCGCGCCCGTCTTCACCTTGAGCAGTTCACCCGCCAGATGCGGCGTGCTGCCCGTGCCCGCGCTGCCGTAGGAGACCCCACCCGGCGTGCTTTTCGAGTACGCAATCAGCGACTGCAGATCCTTCACCGGCACCGACGGGTGCGTGACGATGATGAGCGCCGCATCGCCAATCTTGCTGACCGGCGCGAAGTCCTTGAGCGTGTCGAACGGCACTTTCTTGTAGACATGCGGGTTGACCACCATGGTGCCATCAAAACCCACGACCAGCGTGTAGCCATCGGGCGCAGCCGTCGCCGCCAGCTGCGTGCCGATGTTGCCGGATGCGCCCGGCTTGTTGTCCACCACCACCTGTTGGCCCAGACGCTCGCTGAGCTTTTCCGCCACCACGCGGGCACCGGTGTCCGTCACGCCACCGGGGGCGAAGGGGACAATCAGGCGAATCGGTTTGCTGGGATAGGTGTCAGCCCAGGCAGACGTGGGCAGCGTCATCATGCCGACGCATGCGGCAGGTAGCGCCAACAGCGCCAACAGTGCCGGACGGCGCGAAAGATGCTGTTTTCCAGCGCGATGCATGTGCGTCTCCTTGCTTTGATTTTTTGCTTGTCGAATGGAATCACTCGGGCTGAATGCCGCCGCGCTTGGCCTTTTCGCGCTGCAGCCACGCCATGCTCCGGCCACCCAGCGGCCGCTGCAATTGCGCCGACGCGAACGCAATCGCATCCATCAGCCCGTCGATGGAAATGCCTGTGGAAAAGCCGCTACGCTCGGCCATCAGCACGAGGTCTTCCGTCGCCAGATTGCCCGCCGCACCCGGTGCAAACGGGCAGCCGCCAATGCCGCCCACGCTGGCATCGAAACGCCGCACGCCCGCCTCCAGCGCCGCCCATGCATTGGCCACGCCCATGCCGCGCGTGTCGTGCAGATGGATGGCCAGTTGCGCGAGCGGCACCACTTTCTTCACGGCGTTCATGCGCTCTTTCACCTGCGCTGGCGAGGCCGCGCCGATGGTGTCGGCAATCACGATCTCGCCTGCGCCCGCTGCATGCATGCGCGCAGACAGCCGCAGCACTTCATCGAGCGAGGTCTCGCCTTCAAACGGGCATTCGAACGCCACGGCCACATAGGCGCGCGTCTTCAAGCCCAGAGCGTGCGCGGCGGCGAGCGTTTTTTCGCTCACCTCCAACGCCTCGTTCAAGCCCATGTTGATGTTTTTGCGGTTCATGGTTTCGGTGGCCGAAAGCACGACGGCAATCTCTTTCGCGCCTGCGGCGTGTGCGCGCTCCAATCCTTTCAGATTGGGCACCAGCACCGAGCTGCGCAACTGCGGCCAGCGCGCATTCACCTGCGGCACCAGCTCGCCCGCATCGGCCATCTGCGGCACGGCCTTGGGCGAGACAAAACTGGTTGTCTCCACGCTCTGCACACCGGCTGCAACCAGCTTGTCGATCAGTTCCAGCTTGGCGTCGGTCGAAACGGGAATCTGCTGGTTCTGCAAGCCATCGCGCGGCGCGACATCGGTGACGAAAATCTGTTCCATGGCGCAGCCCTTTCTTCAAGCAATCGCGCCGGATGAGCGCAGCGCTTGCAGCCGCTCTTCCGAATAGCCCAGCTCCGTGCCCAGCACCGCCTCGGTCTGCGCGCCCAGCGTGGGCGGCGCGGTGAAGGTCTTGGCCTTTGCGGCAGACAGCTTGACCGGATTGCCCGGCATGCGCAGACGCTCGCCATCGGGCATGGTCACCTCGGCCACCATGTCGCGCGCCACAACTTGCGGGTCGCTCAGGGCCTGCGCAAAGTTGTTGACAGGGCCGCACGGAATGCGCGCTTCGCTGAGCAACTTGAGCCAGTAAGCCGTGGTGTTTTCGCGCAGCTTGGCACTCACCAGCGCATCGATCTTCGCCTTGACGGCATAGCGCACGGGCTGCTTGCGGTATTCGGGATCACGCAGTTCGTCGATGCCGATGCAGTCCACAAAGCGCACGAAAAATGGATCACCGATGCAGGCGATGATGATGTGACCGTCCGAGGTCGGATAGCTGTTGTACGGCACATGCACGAAGTGGCCATTGCCGATGCCCTCGGGCACGATGCCGGACATCAGGTACATCGTCGCCATGTAGTTGAGCAGCGATATCTGCACATCGAGCATCGACACATCCACATGCTGACCGACGCCCGTGCGATCACGCTCGGCAATCGCGGCCAGCACGCCCAGCGCGCCGAAGATGCCGCCGCCCAGATCACCGATCGGAATGCCGCTGCGCGTGGGGCCGGTCTCGGGCGTGCCGGTGATCGACATGCCGCCGCCCATGGCCTGCACCACCTGATCGAACGCGGGACGCTGCGTGGCCGGGCCGGTCTGCCCGAAGCCGCTGACCGAGCAGGTGATGATGCGCGGATTCACCTTGGCCAGCGTCTCGTGGTCGATACCCAGCCGCTGCGTGACGCCGACACTGAAGTTGTCGAACACCACATCGGCCTGCTTCACCAGATCGAGAAACACCGCACGCCCCGCCTCGCTTTTCAGATCGACGCAAACGCTTTGCTTGTTGCGGTTGAGCGTGAGGTAGTACGCGCCCATGCCGTCACGCGAATAGTCGGGATCGTGCTCCAGCAGACGGCGCGTGCCCTCACCCGTTCCGGGCGGCTCGACCTTGATGGTGCGCGCCCCCAGATCGGCCAGCAGCATGGTGCCGTAGGGGCCGGAAAGCATGTGCGTCAAATCCAGAACGGTGATGTGTTCGAGTGCCAATTTCTGCCTCCAATGAATGTTTCAGTGGGGGGTTGCATTCGGCGTGCCAGCTTTCGATAGACGCATAAGCCATTGATTTGCAACGAAATCCAGCCAGATGCTTGACTTCAAACTGTTTCATGCAACACTCATGAAACAGATAACGTTTCATGCAAGACAAACCCATGCCGACCTACACCACGCATTCCGCATCGTCCGCGTCCGGTCTGCCGCGCCTGTGCTTCATGAGCTACCGCCAGATCCGCGAATTCGCGATGCCGGTGGTGGCCGAATACGCCGACCGCGCGCAGATCGAAGTGGTGGATGGCAGCTTCGAGCAGGCTCTGGCCATCGCGCAGGACCGCATCGAGCGCGGCGAGGTCGATGCCTTCGTGAGCGCGGGCTCGAACGCGAGCATCCTGCGCGCGGGCCTGCAATCGCCGGTCGCCACCATTCAGCTCAGCGGCTTCGATCTGTTCCAGGCGCTGATCCGCGCAAGCCGCATCGCGCCGCGTGTGGGCGTGGTGATGTACGGCCACACGATTCCCGAACTTGATGCCGTGAAGGAGCTGCTCAACATCGAGATCAGCCAACACGCCTACCGCACACCCGACGATGCGCGCCAGCGCTTCGACGCGCTGCGCCGCGAGGGCTTCGAGGTCATCGTCGGATCGAGTCTGGTGGTGGAACTCGCGCAGCAAGCCGGTCTGCACGGGCTGCTCGCGTACTCGCTCGACAGCATCCGCAAGGGCTTTGACGATGCGCTTGAACTCGCGCGCGTGGCGCGTCTCGAAGCCAGCCGCTACGAGCAACTGCACAGCGTGCTGCACAACCTGCAGGAAGCCGTGGTCGCGGTCGATCAACACGAACGCATCATCACCGCCAACCCGGCCATGCAGCAGGTGCTGGCTGGGCCGGGCATCCGGCTCGAAGGGCAGATGCTGTCCGAGCTTGCGCCGGAATTTTCGCTGCGTACCACGCTCGAGACCGGCCAGATCGATCGCGCCATCGCCATCCGTTTTGCGCAGCGCGACTGGGTGGCGCACCGCACGCCGATGATCGAGCAAGGCCGCATCGTCGGCGCGGCGCTCACGCTGTACGACGCTCGCACGATTCAAGCGGCCGACACCAGCCTGCGCATCATGCAGCGCCGACAACAGCATGCCGCACGCCACACCTTCGACAGCCTGATCGGCAGCAGCGCCGCGCTGGAACAAGCCAAATCCAGCGCCCGCCGGTTCGCACCCACCGACCTCAATGTGCTCATCACCGGCGAGAGCGGCACCGGCAAGGAAGTCTTCGCGCAGGCCATGCACAACGCCAGCCACCGCGCCGGTCGGCCCTTCGTTGCGGTGAACTGCGCGTCGTTCCCCGAGACGCTTCTGGAAAGCGAACTCTTCGGCTACGAAGAAGGCGCATTCACCGGATCACGGCGCGGCGGCAAGCGCGGCTTGCTCGAAGCGGCGCACACCGGCACGCTGTTTCTCGACGAAATCGGCGACATGCCGCTGCCGCTGCAGACCCGCTTGCTGCGCGTGTTGCAGGAGCGCGAAATCATGCGCCTCGGTGCCACAGCCCCCATTCCCATCGACATACGCGTGATCGCCGCCACGCACCAACCGCTCGCCAAGCTGATCGCGGAGCAACGCTTTCGGCAAGACCTGTACTACCGCCTGAACACCCTGCGCCTGGCATTGCCGCCGCTGCGCGAACGGCGCGAAGACATCCCCGCCATCATCACGCCGCAGGTCGCCCACTGCCTCGCCCGCATCGGCTCCAGGCTGCCTGCGGAGCGCGTGCTGGAAGGCATCATGGACCGCATCACCGCCTACGACTGGCCGGGCAATGTGCGCGAACTCGAAAACATCGCGGAGCGCATTGCCGTGTTTCTGTTGTCGTTCTCACACGTGCAGGACATACGTTATGACGAGCTGCGGCATGACTGCCCGGAGTTGTTTGAAGAAGGCGAAGCCATCGACGCAAACGTGCATGACATGCCGCTTGCCGAACGCATTCGTGAAGCCATGGAATCCAGTCAGGGCAAGCCCGGCGTGGCGGCGAAGAAATTGGGGGTCAGCCGGTCCACACTTTGGCGGTGGCTTCAGGCGTCATCAACGGACCGCTGACACCAACGCACCGTCACCGCCTGCCAGCGCCTGAGACAGCAAGGTCTCCATCTACGCCAAGGTGGCCCGCTCAGTGGGCTCGGCAGGACCAAAACCACAGGAAACGGCGCAACGGCTAAAATGCGCATCTGACTCCCCCGCGCTGCACATTGCGGTCGGCGGGATGGATCACCTTCCACAGAAAAAAGCCATGTCCTTCTTCCGTCGCCCCGACTACCAATCCGATACCACGCAGTTCATCAACAAGCTCAAGGAACAGAAGCCCGAGCTGGACAAGCAGCAGCAATTCGGCCGCTCGCTGCTGTGGGACAAGGAAATCGACCGCGACGTCCAGAAGGAATACAGCGAAGGCCGCGTCGCGCAGAAGCCTTACGTCTACCAGACCAACTCCTGATCGATCGATGCCCGCGCCCAGCCGCCTTCCGAGCTGACTGAGCGCCCGCCATGGCAAAGAACAACGACCCGTCCATCACCGAAGACGACACGCCCGGGCAGAAGGCCGGCGCGGATGGTCTGCCTGACGTCATCGATCAGGTCGCGCTCGCTCGTCTGTACGGTGAGCCGTTGTTCGCGCTGCCGCAGGATCTGTACATCCCGCCGGACGCGCTGGAAATCTTTCTCGAAGCGTTCGAAGGTCCGCTCGACTTGCTGCTCTATCTGATCCGCAAGCAGAACTTCAACATCCTCGACATCCCGATGCTCAAGGTCACGCAGCAGTACCTGAGCTATGTCGACGAGATCCGCAGCCGCAATCTGGAGCTGGCCGCCGAATACCTGCTGATGGCCGCGATGCTCATCGAGATCAAGTCGCGCATGCTGCTGCCGCCCAAGAAGCAGGAAGGCGAAGCCGAGCCCGAAGACCCGCGCGCCGAGCTGGTGCGCCGCCTGCTCGAATACGAACAGATGAAGCTCGCCAGCCAGCGCCTGGGTGCCGCGCCGCAATATGGCCGCGACTTTCTGCGCGCGCAGGTCTACATCGAACAAAGCCTGCAGCCACGCTTTCCCGATGTGGAACTGGTCGATCTGCAGGACGCTTGGCGCGACATATTGAAGCGCGCCAAACTCGTTCAGCACCACAAGATCACGCGCGAAGAACTCTCCGTGCGCGAGTACATGAGCAACGTGCTCAAGACGCTGCAAGGCCGCCGCTTTGTCGAATTCGAAGAGCTGTTTCAACCCGAAAAGGGCAGCACCGTGCTGGTCGTGACCTTCATCGCGCTGCTCGAACTGGCCAAGGAAACGCTCATCGAAATCACGCAGGCCGAAGCCTTCGCGCCGATCTACGTGCGCCTCGCCTACACGCCGGTCTGATCTCGCCTTTCGTCTTTCTTTCTCTTTCTCTTTCTCTTTCTCTTTCTCTTTCTCGTTCTCTCTTTTCTTTTTTCGTTCTGCGGAGACCTCCGACATGCCTCATCTCGTCATCGACTACAGCGCCAACCTCACCGACTTTCCGCAAGCGCAAATCCTCAAGGACGTGAACGCTGCGCTGTGCTCGCACCCAGAAGTCAAGGACGAGGCCGACCTCAAGAGCCGCACCAATCGCATCGAGCATTTCGAGATCGGCAACCAACCCGCAGGTCGCGGCTTCGTGCACGCACAACTGCGCCTGCTGTCGGGCCGCACGCCCGAAGCCAAGAAGGAACTGGCCGAACACATCGCCGTGGTGCTGCGCAAGCACACGCCGCATCCTGCAGGCCTGATGGTGCAGCTCAGCGTCGAGATCGTCGACATGGATCGCGGCAGTTATGTGAAAGAGCGGCTCTGAGTCAGCCACGCCTCAAGGTGCAAGCCCGGCTTTCAATTCCGCATCCAAAACGAAAGCTCAGCGGACACCGAAACCGTCATTCCACGCACGGCGGCAACGCGGATGACGACACTGCCCCAGCCATGCACCAAGCTGGGGCAAGTGACTGCATAGGCTGCCGATGACACCGCACAGCCACGGCTGGTGATGGGTACGAGACTTGCATGTCCTCAGTCAAACGACAAGGAGACATGCATCTCGCATCCCGCACGATGAAGCCATCACGATTCCGCCCTTCCCCGCTCGCCGCAACGCTCTGCGCACTTTTTTCTTTTTCTGCCAACGCCGCATCAGCCACTGAATCGAACCAGACGGATACCACCACCGTCGCCTCGCTCCCCACCATCGAAATCAAGGGCCAGACCGCACGCGGCGCGGCGGCGGCCTACTCATCGACCGAGCTGGGCACGCAGGATATTCAGGACGCGCACATCAGCCACCCGCAGGAGCTGCTGCGCAAAGTGCCCGGCATGAGCGTGCAGAGCTACCAGCTCTCGGGCGTGGGCGATGCCATCGTGATGCGCGGCTTCGGTGGCGGCGGGCATGGCGGCGACATCGGCGTGGTGCTCGACGGCATTCCGCTCAACGAGGCCATGTCGCATGCCGACGGCTATGTCGATCTGAACGTGGTCGTGCCGCTGGAGATCGATCGCTTCACGGTCTACAAGGGGCCCGTCTCTGCGCTGTACGGCAACTTCAACCGAGCAGGTCTCATGGCCATCGAAACACGCAAGCATGAGGAATACAAGGACGTCGATGTGAGCCTCGCATCGCACTCCACGTTGGATGCGCAGGCCGCGTTCGGCTTGAAGATCGGCGAAGGCGAGCATCTCAATCTGGCCGCGCAACACTACCGCAGCAACGGCTTTCGCGCGCAATCGAGGAACGACCGCAGCACGCTCTCGGCACGCTGGAGCAAGCAGGCGAGTCGCGATTTCGAATTCTCGATCTCGGGCCGATTGCACCACAGTGAAGGCGACAACCCCGGCTATCTGACCGGTGCGCAATTCGCCGTCGATCCCTACGGCAAGGACGCGCGCGCGATGAACGATGGCGCAAAGAAAGACTTCGCCACGCTGCGCGCCGACGTGCGCTACACACTCGCCTCAGAGCTTACCTGGCTGGGATTTGCCTACACCACGCAGCAAAGTTTTTCGCGCTGGTTCAGCCGCCCGGCCAACACGATCAATTGGCGACAGCGCGAGGAGAGCTACGACCGCACGGTCTACGGCGCGGGCATGAGCTTGAATGGAAGTCACCAAACAGCGATCACGCCGCTCAAATGGGTGGCGGGCATCGAGACCTTTCGCGAAGCCACGGACTACGAGTATTACGACGGCCTGAACAACCGCACGCGTGTGAACCCGGCGATCGGCGACCGCACGTCGAAGCTCAACAGTCTCTCCGCTTTCGGTGAGCTGGATGCACCGATGCATCCGCTGTTCCAGATATCCGCAGGCCTGCGCTGGGATCGCTTCACCGGAGACTGCTCACGCAACGGGCCGGAAACAGGAACCGATCCCTGCGGCGCGCTCAACAGAACATCGCACGCCAGCCCCAAGATCGGCGTGCGCTCGCAGGTCGCTCCGGGTGTGCTGCTGCGAACGAGCTGGTCCGAAGGCTTTGCGCTGCCAAGCACTTTTGCCAAATACGCGCTGGGTGCCGCCCATCTCGATCCCAACATCTTCCGCCAGACCGAAGTGGGCGCGCAGATCAAGCCCATGCAAGGTCTGGTGCTCGACGTCGCCGCGTACCGCATGCTGTCCTCCGACGAGATTCGTGCGGTGGCTGCAGGCCTGTACGAAAACTACGGCCGCACCCGCCGCACGGGTGTGGAAGCCAGCGCGCTGTGGGCTGCGCATCGCAGCGTCGACCTGCATTTGGCCTGGGGCAGCGCCCGTTCCCGCGTGCTCGAAAACGGCAACGCCGCACTCATCGGCAATCAGGTGGCAGGCGTGCCGCGCAGCACCACCACGCTCGGCGTGACATGGCGCGCCGCCCCTTCGTGGGAAACGTCACTCACCTGGCGACACGTGGGCCGCTATGCGGTCAACGACACCAATGCCGCCCACTACAACGGATTCTCCACATGGGATGCGGGCGTGAGCCATGACCTGCCAAGCAGCGGCCTGCGCATCTATGCAGTGGTGAGCAATCTCACCGACAAGGTCCATGCCACATCGTCTTCGATGATCGGCGGCACGCAGCTCTACACACCCGGCGCGCCGCGTGCCTTCAAAGTGGGCGTGCAAGCGCGTTTCTGATCTTCCACCTCCTTCAACAGACTCCCCTTTTTGTTCTTCATGAATCGACTCCACACTCTTGTCCACAGCGCCGCGCTCACCGTGTTTTTGACCTGCGCACCCGTCATCGCGCAAGCGCACAACGTCTGGCTGGAGGCCGATGCCAACGGCGCTTACACCGTGCAGTTCGGCGGCCATGCAGGCAAGCTCGAAACCTTTCCCATCGAGAAACTGCAAAGCGTGAAAGCGTATGACCGACGCGGTCGCAAGATCGACGTGAAGATCGAAGCCATGCCCGGCGGCGCGCGCGTCACGCCAGCGTCCAACAAGCAAGCGGCGATGCTGTCTGCCGAATTCGACAACGGCTTCTACAGCAAAGTGGGCGACGGGCCGATGGTCAACAAGCCGATGAACGAAAACCCCGGCGCAACGAGCGGCGTGCATGCGCTCAAGTTTCACAAGACCTTGATTCAATGGGGCGTGATCGCCAAGCAAGAATTGGGGCAGAAGCTGGAGATTGTGGCTGTGTCGCACAAGGCTGCGCATGCGGGGGAGGCTGTGGAGTTTCGCGTGCTGTTCGATGGGCGGCCTCGCGAAGGGGTTCGGGTTGCTCTGGGGGAGTCGGGGACTCCGGTGATTTCGGATGCCGATGGGGTTGTGCGTGTGACTCCGGCTGTGGGGACCAATCAGTTGGTGGCTGTTTTAAGGGTGCCTTTGGCGGGGGATTTGCGGGTTACGCAGGTTAGTTATGAATACCTCTTGGCGTTTCCTGCGCATTGAGTTTTTTGTTGTTCTGCCAGGGGGTTGAGTGCGGATGCCGGGACTGCCCCCGGCTGGGCAGTAACTTTTTGCTTGCGCCAAAAAGTCACCAAAAATCGCTTTCAATACCTCCGGCGGAACTCGCGGCGTTCCTTCGTCACTCTGCTCGGACAACCGCCGGAAATCAGTTTGGAAGAGGAAGTTACGGCACATCGCTTCGCTCGTGCGGCATCTCACGACTTCGTGAGATGCGGGGTGCGAGCAGAGCGCCGACTTTGTATTGGTCTTGGTTTCCGCTTGCTGGAGCGGACCTGCGAAGCGAAGTGGGCCGTCGAGTTGGTAGCCACAACGGCAAGACAGCCCCTCAGGCTAGGCGTGAAGCCGCAGACAGTATGCCGATACGGCAAGGCTTCCACAACGACGCATGAGGGGCTGTATTGCCGCCCCCGCACGAGCGACAAACCGAACGCTCAACGAACAACAACCACATCCAGCCAGCCGCGAAGGCTGTTGAGGAAGGCCCATGTGCGGACTTTGCTTATGTCTCGCACATGCAGCACTTCTTCTTGCATGCGGCCAGACTCGATGGCCAGCGCGCGGCCCACGCCGGGCAGCAGGCCGCATGACAACGGCGGCGTGATCCAGCGGCCATCGTCGTCCATCTGCATGGCGATGTTGCCGCGCGTGCATTCGGTGATTTCGCCCGCTTCGTTCCACAGAATCACGTCGAACACGCCGCTGTCGATGGCCGGTTCAAACGCCGCGTAATGCGCGCGGCGCGTGGTCTTGTGGCGCACAAAGTCGCTGTGCGCTGCGGTGAATGCGCGATCGGCCAAGGCCAGCTTCACGGGCTGCTGCGTTGCGCTGAAAGCAAACGCTTGTGCTTCGAAAACGCCGTTTTCGCCAAGCAGAAAACGCACGCGCCAAGTGCCTTGTGCATGGGCTTCGCGCAGCGCGTTCAGCGATTGCTCGATCTGCGCTTCGGGCCAATCGAAATGGAAATGCGCAGCCGACGCACGCATGCGCGCAAGGTGTTTGTCGAGATGCCTGAAACGGCCTTGCTCCAACGCCAAGGTTTCCAGCACTTGCAGTGGCGGCAAGGCGCGGTCGATGAAGGCGCGTTTGTGTTTCCACTCCTGCCATTCGTCCGCCGCATTCGCACTAGACGTGATGCCGCTGCCGATGCCGCATTGCACCTGATCGCCGCGCACGGTGAGCGTGCGAATCGGCACGTTGAACGTGGCATGCAGACTGCCCGGCACATCCCCTGGCCGCACGATGCCCAGCGCGCCGCAGTACACGCCACGCGGTGCGGATTCGAGTTCGGCGATCAGGCGCATCGCCTGTACCTTGGGCGCGCCCGTGATCGATCCGCATGGGAACAACGCCGCGAACACGTCCACCAGGCGCGTGCCTTCGCGCGTGCGCGCAGTCACGTCGGATGTCATCTGCCACACCGTCGGCAAGGCTTCCACATGAAAAAGACGCGGCACCTTCACGCTGTGCGGCGTGGCGATGCGCGAGACATCGTTGCGCAGCAGGTCGACGATCATCACGTTCTCTGCGCGCTCCTTGGGGGATGTGCGCAGGTGATTCGCAAGCGCCTCGTCTTCTTCCTGCGTTGCACCACGCGCGGCGGTGCCCTTCATCGGGCGCGTCAGCAACTGCTCGCCATTCCAATCGAAAAACAGCTCGGGCGAGAGGCTCAGAATCTGCTCGCCATTCCAATCCATGCACGCCACATACCCATCGGGTTGCGATGCGCGCAAGGCATCGAACAGCGCTCGGGACGAGCCGAACAATTCGCCATGCAGCGGCGCGGTGTAATTGATCTGATAACACTCGCCCGCCGCAATCGCTGCGTGAATGCGCGCGATGTCGGCCTCGAACGCAGGGCGTGCCTGCTCGGAATGCGGGCCGGGTTTCCAGTGAATGTGCGCAAGCTGTTGGTTGGCCTCGGCATCATCGGAATCGGCGCTCACGGGCGCATCGAATTCGGCAAACCATGCGAGCGGCAATCCGCTGCTCGGAATGCGCGTGGAAAAAGCGGTGTCAAAAGCGACGTCAAAAGCGGCCGCCGCTTCATACGCCAGCCCGCCTACACACCAGCGACCGGCGCGCGCGGCCTGATCGACCGCCTCCAGAACGCCGCGCACTTCATCGATCGCATGCGCCTGCCACACCCGCAACGGCGTTCCAAAGCGCCAACGCAGGCGCGTTGCGGTGGGGTCGTGCGGGTTCGGAAAGTCGATCTGTGTGGCGAGCATGGGGCGCAAATTATTCCATGCAGCAGCGGATCGACGCCGCGCAGTCGCCCATGTCCTTGCTCTTTGGCGCGGTTCCGGCGAGTCTTATAGACTTCGCCCAATTTCCAAAAAGTACGGAGGCACTTCCATGAGCACCAGCAACACGCCCGCACCCGCGTCCACGGCGACGTCCACGACCGGAACCCCCTACGGCACGATTCCGCCCGCCTCCCCCATGCCGCAGCGCAAACCCATCAGCCTGCCGCGTCTGGCGCAGATGCGCGAAGCGGGCGAGAAAATCACCATGATCACCGCCTACGACGCCACCTACGCGGCCGTGGCCGATGCGGCGGGCATCGAGTGCATTCTGGTGGGCGATTCGCTGGGCATGGTCTGCCAGGGCCTGCACAGCACCGTGGGCGTGTCGCTGGACCACATGGCCTATCACACCGAATGCGTGGCGCGTGGCCTGCACCGTGCGCAGGCCACGGCCTGGCTGATCAGCGATCTGCCCTACGGCAGCTATGCCGAAAACAAGGAGCAAGCCATGCGCAGCGCCAGCCGACTGATGCAGGCGGGCGCACACATGATCAAGCTCGAAGGAGGTGGCTGGACCGCGCCCGTGGTGCAGTTTCTGGTCGAGCGCGGCGTGCCGGTGTGCGCGCATCTGGGCCTCACGCCGCAGACCGTGCACGCACTGGGCGGCTACCGCGTTCAGGGCCGTGACGATGTGGCCGCCGCCACGCTGCGCCGTCAGGCCGCCGAGCTGCAGGACGCGGGCGCATCGATGCTGGTGCTGGAGATGGTGCCCGCCGAACTCTCGCGCAGCCTCACGCAGGCGCTGCCGCACTGCCACACCATCGGCATCGGCGCGGGCAGCGGCACCGCAGGCCAGGTGCTGGTGATGCACGACATGCTGGGCGTGAACCTCGGCAAGAACCCGAAGTTCGTGCACAACTTCATGCAGGACGCGGGCTCGGTGCGCGGTGCTATCGAGGCTTATGTGCGAGCGGTCAAATCCGGGGAATTTCCGAACGATCAAGTTCACGCTTGGTAAGCAATCGCAAGAGTCGTGAATCCGGCAGGGGACCTCCAAACCCCTTGCTTCAATTTGGAATTGGTTAACAATTCCAATCGTCGCGCTCGTTACAACAGTCTGACGCTCTCATGTTACGGTTCCTTCGATACAAACGAAGTGAGCGCTCAGGCACTTTCGCCATGTTCGCCGACCAATGGCAGACATCCGCGCAACGCGCACCGGACTTGCCCGCTCGCCAGGTTTGACTCCGTAGGTTGCGTGCCAATGAATTAGAAATCCGCGCACCGATGTGCCCTTCTTCCATGGAGAGAAGAACTGGCACGGACGTGGAGACAGCGTCGCAGCGCCACCGCTGCGACCAGCACGCAGGCTTGGCGGGGATAGCTCCTGTACCGCAAGCCGCGCAAGACGACTCCCGGTACATGACCACGGTGACGTAGCCTGGCTACTCAATGACCCGCCCAGCGGCCATGCACGCCTGCATGCTGGCATGCCTTGCCGCGCCCGAATGCTTCGCACGCGAGGGAGAACATGATGCGATTCAGTCGTTCCACGGGAGTCGGAGAGCACACGCGCATGCCATTTTCATGGCCATCCGCATGGTCACGTGCGCTGCGGATGCTGGTCATTGCCTGTGCTGCGGCGACCGCATCCTGCACTGCGCCGACGACATCGCCATCCATGCCGGAGCCGCAGCCTCAGACAACGGAACCACTTCCTCCCCAGGCCTCCACGCAGTGCCGCGCAGGCAACACCATCCGCGCCGAAATCGTCGCGCTCGAACAGGCTTATGTGCTCAATCGCTTTGGCGCCTTTGTTCCTGCAGGAATGATGTATGCGCTCAAACGCGATGTGGTGGCGCTGGACTCCAGCAAGGCGATCGGTCCCGGCAACGCCCGACTGCGCGACGACAAGCGCCCTCGCCCTCTGGTGCTGCGCGTGCACGAGGGCGGCTGCCTGGAGGTGACGCTGCACAACTGGCTCTCGCCCGAGTGGGAAGAAGAAGGCGGCAAGCCGCCGGACCCCACCGTGCCGCTGAACGGCCAACGCGTGGCCGCAGCCCCTGCGCATTTGATGGACCCGATCGGCAGTCCTTCGTCACGCCAGCTCAAGCCGCTGTCCAAAGTCAGCGTTGACGCGCCACGCACGCGCAGTGCATCGTTCTTCATCTCGGGCCTGGAAGTGGAGCAGCCACGCAACTGCCCGGTGAATGCGGTGTGCGGGGGCGACGGCACCTACGTGGGCCTGCCCGAACGGCAAGGCATCTTCTTTCATCACAACACATCGAATGAGGTGAAAGGCCGCTACCGCAGCGGCTCGGTCATCCAGCCTGGCCAGACCTCCGTCACCTTGTGGGCCGCGCGCCATGAAGGCAGCTTTTTTGCGCATTCCACCGCAGCACCGATCGGCGGCGAAGGCGACGGCGGACAGATCGGTCTGGGCCTGTTTGCAGCGGTGAATGTGGAGCCGCCGCAATCGAGCTGGTATCGCTCGCAGATCAGCGAAGACGCCATGAAAAGCGTGGCCACGCAAGCCAATGGAAGCAACGCGCACCCCTACGAGAGAGTCGACTACGAGCGGCTTTCGATGGTCAGGGACGGCGAGATCGTGCACAGCGACATCAACGCCATCATCGTGCGCAGCCCCAGGCAGCAAAAGCGCTGCGAGGAGCGCATGAAGGACACGCTGGTCGACGGCCAGCGCTGCGAGCCGGCGTTCCGCGAATTCACCGTGGTGCTGCATGACGAGGTGCATGCGGTGCAGGCCTTCCCCGAACTGGAGGATGAGGACAACCCGCTGCACTACATCAAGGACGGCATGGGCATCAACTACGGCGTGTCGAGCATGGGCTCGACCGCCTATGCCGCACAGCCGCAACGCGGTGTGGGGCCCGCTGCGAAATGCCCGGAATGCCGCGCCGAAGAGTTCTTTCTTTCGTCCTGGGCCAATGGCGATCCGGCGCTAGTGCTGAAGTGGGACAGCGAGGGCAAGCACCCCACTGGCGCGCGTTATCCGGATGATCCATCCAACGTGCACCACAGCTATCTGGGCGACCCGGTGGTGTTCCGCAACCTGCATGCAGGGCCGAAGGAGACCCATGTCTTTCACCTGCACGCGCACCAGTGGGTGATGGATGCAAGCGACCCCAATTCGACCTATCTCGATTCGCAGACCATCTCGCCAGGCGCGACCTTCAGCTACGGCATCGAATTCGGCGGATCGGGCAATCGCAACCTGACCGTGGGCGACTCGATCTTCCACTGCCACCTCTATCCGCATTTCGCGCAGGGCATGTGGGAGCTCTGGCGCGTGCACGATGCGTTCGAGAACGGCTTGCATCGCGGCACCTTCGATCCGAAAAAGCCCGTGAGCGCACAGAACAACCCGCAAAGCCGCAGCCTGCCCGATGCGGAAGTGACGTCGGGCATCGAGACCCCGGCGCTCGTTCCGCTGCCCGGCATTGCGCTCGCGCCCATGCCGAGCGCGGCGTTTCGCGGCTACCCGTTCTACGTGGCGGGATCGCCCGGCCATCGGCCACCGCAGCCCGTGCTCGACATGGACGTGAACGATCCCGGCTACACCAACTACGCGCAAGCCCCCGATGCAAACAAAGTGGTGGACGGCGGCCTACCGCGCCATGTGGTCAAGCGCGGCGAGGTCTCGATGCTCTGGCGCGAGAGACCCGGAACGCCGGGCTACCGCAAGCTGCTGAATGCAGCCAAGGCCAAAGGTGGAGAGGCCGCGCAGGTCATCGCAGCGAAGGTCGCGCGCGAGTTTCCCACCGCATTCGAAGCGCTCGCGGGCGAATGGAAGACGCTTGAAATCGACGTGCTGCCGCATGAAGGCACTCCGGCCGAAAAAGCAGCCATGCAATTCCATGAAGGCCAACTCGCGCAAGCCGGATCGCTTGCCGAGGGTGGTCTGCAACCTGCCCCGATGACAACGCAGCCGCGCCCTTCCTGGTGGACCTTCGGCAACGGCTACCGCACGGCGTTCTCGGCCACCACAGCGGGCATGCCTGCGCCGCAGGGCGAGCCGCTGTTCCGCGTGAATGGCCGTGGCCGCGCGCCCGGTGCGCCATTCGCCAACCCCTGCCCGATCAACGCGCCAGTGCGCGACTACCGCGCGGCCTTCATACAGACCGAAATCACCGTCAACCGCCACGGCTGGTTCGACCCGCAAGGCCGCATCGTGATTCTGGAAGACGACATCAAGGACGTGATCAACGCGAACAACCGCACGAAGATGCCCGAGCCGCTGTTCTTTCGCGCCAACTCGGGCGACTGCATCCATTTCAAATCGTCCAACTTTGTGCCGAGCGCGCTCAACGCCGACGACTTCCAGATCTACACCCCCACCGACACCATCGGCCAGCACATCCATCTGGTGAAGTTCGACGTCACCTCATCCGACGGCTCGGGCAACGGCTTCAACTACGAAGACGGCGCGTACAGCCCCGACGAAGTGCGCGAGCGCATCATGGCGATCAACCACACTGCCGGACGCAGGCTGCTTGCGCCCAAGCCACATCCGCTGTTCCAACCCGGTGGCGCGATACATGCCAACGCCGCGCGCGACCCACAGCTCGCCGCCAAGGGCCTGTGCCCACCGCAAGGCGCGAACGAAGGCGACCACGCCTACCTCGAACGCCTGAACAAACACCACCCCTACTGCGGCGCGCAGCGCACCACGCAGCGCTGGTGGGCCGACCCGATTCTGGTGCGCAACGGCCCGCTCGCAGGCAAGGACAACACACTGCGCACCGTGTTCACGCACGACCACTTCGGGCCCAGTTCGCACCAGCAGCATGGCCTGTATGCAGCGCTGGTGATCGAGCCCGCCAACTCCGTCTGGCGCGCCGAACTGCCCGCCGACCCGGCCCAACGCCAAAGCGTGCTGAACACCTGCGCGGCCGTGGCGGGCGCGAACGTGAACGACGTACAAGCGCTGGATGCGGGCATTCGCGCATCCTTCGCGCAACGCCAGCGCGTGGCGGCGCTCGGCGCACAGGCCACCGATCAGGATCGCGCCATCCAAGCGCAGGCCGATGCCTGTTTGACTGCAGCAGTCATCGGCGGCGCGGACCTGAGCGCCCCACCCTCTCCCACAGGTGGCTTGGGCGACGAGCAGATCGCCATGCTGCAGCCACGCCCACCGCTGCGCCACCCGCAGCGCAAGGACGGCGGGCCGACCGCGACACGCGCGACCATCGTCTCGCCCACTTGCCTGAACGAACCGGGCAGCAGCCCCTATCAGGTCGGCAACGACGTGAACTGCACCAGCGGCGAAGCACACCAGACACGCCGCGAATTCGGACTCGCGTTTGCCGACTTCGCCATGGTCTACAACCTCGCGCTCGAACCCATCAACACCGAGCTGCCACGCGACGTGTCGATGCGCCGTTTCGGCGAACGGCAGGTCGCGGTGAACCCTGCCCGCCCGCTGGTGATCGCCAGCGAAGACCCCGGCACGCAACTCGTCAACTACCGCAACGAACCGCTCGCGCTGCGCATTGCCGATGTGCACTGGAACCCGTCGCTGGGCGGATTTGACTATTCAGAGACCTCCAAGCGCGCCGACGGCAGCACCTGCCAGGTGGGCGACAGCGACTGTCTGCGCGACATGGCCAATGGCTTTTCCAGCGCCGTGCATGCCAGGCGCGACCGCGATCTCGCCACGCGCAGCTATGTGAAATGGATTGCGCAAAACAGCAACCGGCGTGCGCCGCAGACCGAGGTCGATCTGGTCTCGCCCACGCTGCGCGCCATGCAGTCCACCGCACAGCAAAAGGCGCGCCTGCGCTCCGTCGTCCAACAGGCCGAGCAATGGCGGCAGGATTTCAACTGCTCGCTCTACGCATCCAACCAATGGAGCCCCGGTGGCACTGCGCCGAACTTTGCGTTCGAGGCGCGCAGCGATGAGGAATTCCGCCGCTTCTGCGCCGCGCGCGTCACGGCCACGCGCCCCGCCCTGCATGTGGGCGAATCCTGGCGCGCGTTCGGAGACGTGGCCACACCGATTCTGGCCAGCCACGAGGGCGATCCGGTGCAGATCCGCCTGGTTCAAGGATCGCAGGAAGCGCAGCACATCTTCACGATGAACGGCACCAAGTGGCTGCGCATGCCGGACTCCGACAACTCGGGCTACACCAACGCCCAGCCCATCGGCATTTCCGAGCATTTCGAGTTCGACGTGCGCATTCCCCACTTCAATCTGCCGCAGGCCGACTATCTGTATTTCGGCTCGTCCGTCGACCAGTTGTGGGACGGCATGTGGGGCACGCTGCGCGCGTACTGCGATCCATCGCAGGGGCGCAATTGCGGGCTTGCCAACACCGCCGATCAGGTCGCCCGGCGCATCGCACGCGTGCCGCGCGCCACGGCGACGGCGACGGCGACGCCCGAACTGCTCGAAGCGCAACTCGCCGCATGCACCAGTGGCCGAAGCGCTGGCGAATCGATGGATGTGAAGAGCTTCGACGTGAGCGTCGCCAAAGTCTGCGAGTTGATGGGCAACTGCGGCTCGGCCACAGCCGGTCTGGAATACAGCCGCCGATTCGGCATCCGCGACCCGCATGCCGTGGTCTACGTGCTCAACCGCGAGAGCAAGACCTGCCAGCGCGACGCCAGCAAGCTCACCGACATGGGCTGTTTTGACGGTGCCGATCCCGCACAGCCGCAGCCCGCAACGCACAGCGCCATCTGGGCGCAATTGCAGAACCAGTTCCGCAACCAGCAGCGCACCGTCGAACCGCTGGTGCTGCGCGCCGCCGCAGGCCAGTGCATCACAGTGAAGCTGCGCAACCACCTCGCGCCCGCCGTGCCGCGCAGCAGCCCGCTCACCGAGGCCGAGGCGTACTACAACTTTCTGCCGATGATCACCGATGGCTTCAACCTCAACCAGTTCACCATGTCGAGCACGGTGGGCCTGTCCGCACCACGCGTGGCGCAGAACCCGGTGCACGCAGACGGATCGAACGTGAGCTGGAACGGCGCGCTGCTGGCCGCCGAATCGCCGGTCGCCACATCGCTCACGCAGACACCCGGCTCGCTCGTTCCCGCGTGCCGCAACGACGCCGAGCGCGAGGCTGACCGGTGCAGCCGCACGCTGGTCTGGTCGGCGCGCGATCTGCAGCGCGTGAACGATGGCAGTGGCCCGCGCGTTGCCAGTCAGCCCGTCGAATTCGGTGGCCTGCCGCTGCGCAGCTTTGGCGATGTGGTCAAGCACGCAGTGCATGGGCTTGCGGGGGCACTCGTCATCGGCCCCGAGGGTTCGCGCGTGTGCGACGACGATCAGCGCAACTTCCCCGGCGGCACCTCGCGCACCGTCTGCACAGCAGATGGCAATCGTTATGGCGACCATGTGCTGCTCAAGCAAGATGCCGTGAGCGCCGTGCGCGGCGGCTTTCCCGTGCCGGATCTGAAGGGTGCGGAAGAGCCCGACGACTACGGCGTCAAGGCCATCAACTTCAAGACAGAACCGCTGTGGGCACGCACCGTCGGCAGCCCGTCGGTGGACTTCGGAGACCGCAACGAGAACTTCGATCTGACCGCGGTGCTGAGTTCCGCAAAGCAAGGCACGCAATGCGAAGCGGGCATGCCACCGAACGGCAACGGGCCGCTCGCCTGCGACCCTGAAACGCCGGTGATCAACGCCAAGGCCGGCACGCCCATGCGCCTGCATTTCGTGCATGCCGGCGGCCACACGCGCCAGCAAGGCCTCACCGTGGCCGGGCATGGCTTCCGACCCAATCCATGGAATCAGCAATCGCGCGTTTTCGACCCTGCACGTTGCGACGTTTCAAGCGGCCCGTTGCCCTCAGGCTGCATGCTCTGGCAAGGCATCTACAACGGCTTTGGTCCGATGATGGGCGTGACGCTGGGCATGGTCGCAGGTGGCAAGGCCGCACTGCCCAAGGACTACCTGCTGCGCGATCAGGCGAGCTTCCTTTTCGATGGCGGCGCATGGGGAATCCTGCGCGTGCACGCGCCATCGGGTGACCCCACTTCGCACTCCGCTTCCGACTCCATCAAACCCTGAGGACTGCCATGGCCAACGCAATGTTTCCCACCGATTTCAACAACAGCAACCTCATCGGCTGGCTGCGAAGCGGCGACATTCCGCCCATGCCGATCCGTCTGGCCGCTGGTGCCTATGCGCACAGCAGCGGCCAGTGCGCAGTCACCGTGAACTCGCCGGTTTCAGGACAGGTGATTCAGTCTTCGGTCTGCTCACCGGCGGGCGGGCTCGATGTGAATCTCGAACGGCGCACGCCGCTGTTGATGATCACCTCGCCCGACTCCGGCGCGCTCACGCTCAGCTTCACATCGGGCGTGCGCAGCGTCGGCCTGTTCGCGGCCATGCTGGCGCCGGTCGGCACCGACTACGAAGCCACGCTCGGCATTCGCTTGCAGGGCAACAACGGGTTCGACGACATGCCGCCCGTTGCGGGCGTGACCGATCACGTCTGCCTGCCCGGAGATTTCACCACCGCCGCGTTTCTCAGCGCTGGCGTGGATGCTGACGAGCGCATCGATGCCATTCGCATCCGCATCGCCAGCAACGGCGGCCCCGTGGGCAAGCTGGCCATCGGCTGGATCTACCACTGGATGCATTGAGATGCGCAAACCGTCCCACCTCCTGCGATGGCTGCTGCCGGTGGCGGCCGCGCTCTATGCATGCTCGCCCATCCGGATGGCGCGCGCCGAGGGCGAAGGCGCGGTGCAGGTGCAGGCGCAGCTCAAGCCCCTGCCCGCCGATGGATTGGCAACGCTCGAACTCACGCTGCGCGACGAAGCCACAGGCCAGCCTGTTTCGCTGCCTGCGCGCCGATTGGCTGCCTGGCTGCAAAAGCCGCTGCCGACCTTGTCCGAAGGCGAACTGGCATGCCGCGACAAGGTGCGCATGCTCGCATCACCGGGATTGGGGCGACGCGCGGCCGTGGACTTCAACATCCACCGCCTGCTCGCAGTGAACACGGACAACACGCTCACCTTCATCAACCCGTTTCTGCGCCTCAATCAGGCCAAGCTCGAAGATGTGCTGACCCTGCCCGGCACGCCCGTCGCCGTGCTGCAACGCGCCGATGTGCACGAGGTGTGGCTGGCGCTGCCCGAAGTCGATCAGGTGCTGGTGGTGGACACCGACGCACGGCGCGTGCGGCGCAGCTACAAGTTGGCAAACGGCGCGCGCCCGGTTGCGCTGGCAGAGGCTGGCGGCGCCATCTGGGTGGCGCAGGCCGGTCGTGACGAGTGGCTGCGCATCGCCAACGCGCAAAGCGATCCCGAGCGCATTGCCGCGCCGCGCGTGCAGGCCTGGCTGTTGCCCGATCAGGCCAGCGAACCGCTGGGCTTGGGGGTGGATGGCATCGTGCGCGTCCCTGCACAGATCGGGCAAGGCGCACAGATCGCACAGGTCGCCCCGACTGGCCGCCTGCTGCACGCCGTCTGGAGCCCTCTGGCGCAGCGCGCACTGGCCGCGCCCGCCGCTGGCGGGCTGGTGTGGCTGGATGCGCGAGGGACTGCGCAGCAGCACATCGACACCACCAGCGCGGTTCAACGCATTGCACTTTTCGACGAAGGCCGCCACGCGCTCGCCACAACCGCCACGGATGTGCTCGTCATCGACGTCGCCACGACGCGCGTGCTGCAGCAGTTGCCGCTGGAGTCCGCCATCACCGACATCGCCTTCAGCGGCAGTTTCGCCTATCTGCACAGCGCCGTCGCATCACGCGCCATGCTGTTGTCGTTGGCCGATCTGCGAAACGGCAAGGCCAAGCCGGTGCAGGTAGCGGTGGGTGCGCAACCGCGCGATGCCGCGCCCAGCCTTGCGCCGGGCAGCGGCGCACATCGATTGCAACGCCTGCCCGATGGCGCGGGCATGTATGTCGCCAGCCCCCACGACGGCCAGATCTACCAATACACCGAAGGCATGATGGCGCCCATCGGCAGCTTCTCGAACTACCGCCGCAGCCCGCTCGCGCTGTTGTTGCTCGACGATGGTTTGCAGTCGCTGGGCGAGGGCCGCTACCGCGCAACGTTGCGCGCGCCACGCAGCGGCAACTACGAGCTGGTGGTGAGCGGCGTGCAGCCGCGTTTTGCGGAATGCGTTGCGCTCGAAGTGCCGGTGATCGGCACGCAGAACCAAAGCGCCGTCGTTGCTGCCGCTGCGCAGGTGCGCGCGCGTCTGCTGCAGGTAAAGACCGATGGCGAGGGTTGGCTGGTGCGCGCGGCGCTCTCGGTGGGCGAAGGCGACAAGGCACAGCCGCTGGCCGATGTGCGCGATCTGCAATTGCTGGTGTTCGACAAACGCAGCGGCTGGCAAACCCGCCGCACCATGCGCTTTGCGGGCGACGGCATCTACGAAGCGCGCATCGCGCAGCCCCCCGGCCAGACCAGCATCGATCTGCTGGTGAGCAGCGCCTCGCACGATTTGCCGTTTCATGCAGGAGCGCTCGGCTCGCATGTGCTGGGAGGTTTGCCATGATCTCCGGACGCCGCAGTCTGCTCGCGGGCGCAGCCGCTGGTGCCGCCGTTTCCGCGCTGTGCTGGCCACGCGTTCTGTGTGCGCGCACCACGGCAACGCCCCACTGGAACGCGCAAGCCCCGCGCGTGCCCGATGTAACGCTGCTCGACCATCGTGGCGATCCCGTTGCCTTGCGCCCGTTGCTTGCACGCGGGCCGGTTGCCGTGAACTTTTTCTATACGGGCTGCAGCAGCTTCTGCCCACCTCAGACCGCCATTTTTCGGCAGTTGCAAGATATGCTGCAAGCGCAGGATTCGGCACAGCAGACGACGCTGGTTTCGCTGTCCATCGATCCGCTGGGCGATTCGCCGCAAGCCGTCTCGCGCTTTGCCGAACGCCACGAAGCACGCATCGGCGCAGAGGCCCGTTGGTGGATGTTGACCGGCAACGCGGCGCACACACGCGACATCGACGAGGTGCTGCGCGCGTTTGGCGCGCATGCCGCATCATTGGCCGACCATCCCGCGCAGATCTGGGTGGGCCACGCGGGCAAGTCGCGTTGGCTGCGGTCGCTGGGCCTGGCCAGCGCCAACGACATTCTTCAATGGCTGCGCGCCGCCGCAGCCTGAAACGCAAACGGTGCCAGCCATCATGTCGCCGCACAGTGCCCTGACTCTGCTGCTCGCCGCGGCCACCGGGCTGGCTGCGCTGCAGATGCCTTGCTCAGCACGCGCCAGCGAGCCATTGCCCCCATGGACGCCAGCAGCAGAACAAGGCCGCGCGCTCTTTTACGGCACGCGCCCATTCACGCAGCCAGCGACGGTCTCCGGCGCGCCCATGCCCGCCTCGGCCGTGGCCTGCGTGCAGTGCCATGGTCCGCTGGGCGAAGGCTCGCGCGAGGCCAACGTGGCAGCGCCCGACATTCGATGGGCGGCAGGAAAAACAAGTCGTCTGAACCTTGCGAATGCGTTGCGCGATGGACGAGATGCGACAGGCCGCCCACTCCACCCCGCCATGCCGCGATACGCGCTGACCCACGATGAAGTAGCCGCGCTCGACGCCTTCTGGCCATGGCTTGGCAATGCAGCGCAACCCCAGAGCGGCATCTCGTCGAACGAGCTGCGACTGGGCGTTGCGCTCGAAGGGATCGCACATGCAGACGCACGCGCGCAAGTGATGGCGGGCGTGCAAAGCGTGCTCGATCAAACCAATGCCGCAGGCGGCGTGCATGGTCGGCAACTGCGACTGCTGCCATCGGATCGCGGTTTGCCAAGCGATGTGTTTGCGCTGGTGGCCAGCGCGCTGCTTCCGGCACAGCAAAAACTGCTGCGCGACCAGCGTCTTCCCAGCATCGCCACACTCGATGTTCAGGCGCGCAACGCCGACCCTTCCGGCTGGCAATGGCCGCTGCTTCCCAGTCTTGAGCAGCAGGCCCGCATCGCCATGGAGCAATTGCAGAACGCACCGGCCGATTGCATCCGATGGACCTTCGATCCACGCGGTTTGAGCATCTCTTCTGAAACGCAGCGCACGCCCAAATGGCCTGCGGGAACCCGCTTGTGCGTCGCCGCATTCGCACCGGCAGCGGAGGTCGATTCTCTGCGCTCGCGCTGGCGTGAGGCAGGCATCACGTTGAAGCAGTTGATCGAACTCTCGGGCATGCGCGCCAAGCCGCTCGAAGCACCCGAACTCGATCACCGGCTGATCCTCTTTGTCCCGCTGGCGGTCGCCGACCACGCCGAGCGGCAAGGTCAATCGCTCTGGTTCGTGCTCGGCCAAGCCGCGGCCCGCACCGCAGTGGAAGCGTTGGCACGCAGCGGCCGCAACGTGGTGCCGGAGTCGCTGCTCGCGCAAGCCCGTTCGCTCACCGGATACGCGCCACTGCCCGGCGCGCCGCTGGCGTTCAGCCGCAGTCAGGCGCATGGCTGGCAGCCCGAGCCGTTCGTCTCCAGACCGCCCGCATCGCCCGCATCCTCGCCATTTTCCGAACTGCGCTCACGAAAGGAGCTGCCATGAAAGTCCGCACCATCCTCTGCTTTGCACTGCTGTGGCTTGGACTGGTGTCCGTCGCGCAGGCGCAGCCCGTGCAGCCGCCGACGGGCTTTGCCATCATCGGCCACATCGAGCGCTTCACGCTCGATCAGCCCGCAAGCCGCACATCGGCAGCCACCTTGCGCGTGCGCGGGGTGGACGTGCGCCTTCCGCAGAATCTGGTGATCACCATGCCGGGCGGCTACCTCACCGCGCAGCAACTCTTCAAGGGCCGCGACCTGCGGTCCACGATCAACGCCAACCGCAGCGGCCTGGCGCTGCAGGACCTGCGCCCCGCCGATCTCGCCTGCCCTGTCACTCCCGAATTCGCGGGCAGACAATGCCCGTTGCCGCCAGCCGAAGTCGAGGTCATGGGCAACATCGTCAACGGTGTCTACCTCGCGGGCTCGGTGCGCATCTCGCAGGGCGCATTGCATCTGGGTGGCGGCTTCATCCGCAGCTTTGGCGCAGATGGCAGCATCGTCGTCGGCTCCGAGCCCGGCACCGGCAACAACGCCGCATCCGCGCGCCTCAAACTCAACGATCCGGAAGGCATCTACGGCCGCACGCAGACCACACAGGATCAGCGCTTTGCGCTCGACCCCGGCAACTCGCCCGTGCATGCGCGCACCGGCTTTCCCGTATGCATTCCGCGCGGACCGAGCGATGCGCTGTGCCCCTCCGGCAACCGGCCTTCGGACGCTGCTGTCAAGCGCTTTACCTGTGGGGAAATTCCCGTTCAAAGCGGCACCGGAAGAATCGGTGCCGTGGCGCTCCTGGGCTGCAAACCGCATCTGCCAGCCCCGTTGCGCGAGGGCGATTTCGTCAACTATGTCGGTCGGCTCGACAAGGACGCGCAGGGCTATTTCGTGTCGCTGCACGGACTGGAGGCCGAGCTTGGCATCTACACCTCGCCGGGCGTGGAGCCGGCCTACGTGTTCATCGAAGAAGCGCTCGAAGGCACGGTGGGCGAGCGCTATGCCGATCTGCCGCAGGAAGAGACGTCGCGCTTCAAACTCATCGGCTTCACCACCGATCCATCGCGCAGCGTGACCGTCGACATCTTCGATGACGACATCGACAGCAGCGCCCTTCCGCCCACCGCCGCACCCGCACGCCTTGCCACACGACTGGTGCCCACCACTGGCGCGCAACTGGGCCGCTTCAAGATGATCTGGTCCGCCAAGGAAGACGCCCGCGTCGTGCGCCGTGCGGTGCGCGTCACGCTCTCGCCCGGAAGCAGCGGCGGCGCACAATTTGCCCCCGGCACCAACTCGGTCGAGCTCGGCCTGCCCGGCGCGAGCCGACGCGGCGGCTACGCCTACGGTTCATACGAAGCCCCCATCAGCGAATACATCGGCCCCGAGGCCACCGCCTTCGGCATCAAGGGCTACCAGCCGCCCGTGCCATTCGAGAACTTCTGCTTTCTGCGCCGCGTGAACCAGCTCGAAACCATGGAGCCACATCCCACCAACGCCAGTCAATGGATCAACGTGAACGCAGGCCCGCTCAACCCCTCGCCCGCAGCGCGCGCGCAATCTCAGGCGACGAGTTCGGGGCAGCGGGTTTGCGGGGACTGAGGCGACTGAGACAACTAAGGCGGGCTCCAGCCGCATGCAAGCTGGAGCCCAAAGTCCATCACGAACGATGCCGTTCGCTCGAACGCCTCGTGAGCATGAACATGCCACTCAGCCCTGCCAGCAGGCTCAGCGCCATCAGCGCCCATTGGCCCAGTGTCGGGATCGGTGCCGCGGCACTGATGGTGGGCTCCTTGGGCGGAACCACCACCGGTGTCACGTTGGTGAGATTGAAGCTGGCTGGCGCTGCCAGTCCAGGCGCTGCGGCGGTCACCGCATAGGCACCCGCCGTCGCATTAGCCGTTGCCGTGACTGTGGCTGTTCCGGTCACATCCGTGAAAACAGTCATCGTGCTCAACGTGGCCGACGCGCCGGATGCCGGCACGGTGAAGGTGATCGGCACGCAGGGCAATGGCGCTCCGGATGTGTCTTGCGCCACCACGGTCAACGACGTGGCAAAACCGGTGCTCACATTGGTGTTCTGCCCGTTGCCGGTCTGTGCAGCAACGGCGGCGAGCTGGCCATATCCGATGCTGCTCCATTGCGCCGTGTAGTCGCTGCCAAAGTTGTAGGCCTGCATCATCATGCGACTGAACTGGGTGGTCGGGCCCAGCGTGGCAACGTCGGCATGCGTCAGATCGCTTTGCGTGTAGGCCAGCGCTCCATTGATGTAGCTCTTGAGTTCTGTGCCCGTGAACGCGATGCACATGTCGCTCCACTGGTCATATTTGACCGGGATGGCGCTGAGTTCCTGCCAGCCGGTTTGCGTGTCCCAGACACGGTATCGCCCCGTACCACCTGCTGTGGTGGGACTGGCCACGTCCGCATTGGAAAATCCGAGGATCGGGAAGTGGTCGCAGCCCGCAGCCGTGCAGGTGTCTCCGCCGGTGGCCGGTGCAGCAGTTCCCCACATGTCGGTGCGGCGGTTGGCAGCAATGCCGCTTGACGTGGTCCAACTGGTCGGGATGAAAAGGCTTCCGTAGATCACCGAATAGCCCCCCGCGCTCATCGCCATTCCACGGCCTTGGGTGTTGTAGAAAGCGGTGTTGTATGCGGCGGGCCGATTGGCCAAGGAATCCGCCTGCGCGACACCCAGATTGAGCACCCCACTGCGACCCGCCACTGTTCCACCGGCAGCGAAAACGGCCGGGGCATATCGGTCCACCGTCCATGTCCCAGCCGTTGTGCCAGTGGGATAGGACGCATCCACCAGCCCGGCAACGGCAAATCCTGCCCCACTCACACCCGCAACAGTCACCGCACATCGCACAGCCGTACTCAAAGCACTTCGTTTCAGATTGAACATAGAGCAGCCTCCCACTGCATATATTGATTTTTCATTCCCCGTTCAAAGCGATTTCTCGTGCACCCCGAAAATCCCCACCTGCACGACCATCATTTCAATCGGTTCCAATTCAATATATCAAACAAAAGGAAACAAAGTTAATTTTTCAATACACAAATCGAGATATTTCAGAAAAATCCCAATACAGCCAAAATACCGACCCACTATTCAATATCATTCAAATTCAAATACATGCATAACTCTCAAATATTCACAAAACGGGCATTTCTCAAATAACACATCGACAGAAATACACACCAAAACTCCACCACATTTCATTCACTTAATTCACGCAATCGTGGTGTCGAATAATCATTATTCAAAAATCAAAAAAATTATCGAAAAATGAACAACGTGGACAAATCTGGTGTCGATTACCAGAAAGCACCTCTTCGCGCAACGTCGCTTCATTTCACAGGTCAGGCAAATTTCGAGCGGCTTCGCGAACGGGCCAAACACCGCAAGATGTTCGAAGGGGCCTGACGTCGCACAGCGGTCCGGGCTCAGATACTCCCCATTTCCCGCCGGATACTTGCCCCCACGCATCCTGCCGATTCAGTAGACTTCGCGGCAGCACAGCCTTCTCGCTTTTCACCGTCATGCAAATCACCCACTCCATCCCCGAACTTCGCGCCGCTCTGGCCCAACGTGGCAAGCCTGCCTTTGTGCCGACCATGGGCAATCTGCATGACGGCCATCTCTCGCTCGTTCGCATCGCCAAGCAGCATGGGGATGTGACCGTGGCCAGCATCTTCGTGAACCGCCTGCAGTTTCTGCCGCACGAGGACTTCGACAGCTATCCACGCACCTGGGATGCCGACTGCGAAAAGCTGCAATCGCAGGGCTGCGACATTCTTTTCGCGCCGCGTGAAAAGGATCTGTACCCCGAGCCTCAACTGTTCAAGATCCAGCCCGATCCAGCGCTCGCCGACATTCTGGAAGGTGCGTTCCGTCCCGGCTTCTTCACGGGCGTGTGCACCGTGGTGATGAAGCTGTTCTCCAGCGTGTTCGCCACCACGGGCGGTGGTACGGCGGTGTTCGGCATGAAGGACTACCAGCAACTCATGGTGATTCGCCGCATGGTGCAGCAATTTGCGCTGCCCATCGACGTCATCGCGGGCAACACCGCGCGCGCGGACGACGGCCTCGCGCTCAGTTCGCGCAATGGTTATCTGAACACCGACGAACGCCACCGCGCGATGGCGCTGTCGCAAGCCCTCAAGACCTTGGCCGACGCCGCGCGCAAAGGCGATGCACCGCTCGCCGCACTCGAAGCGCAGGCCATGGATGCCCTGCGCGCCCAAGGCTGGCAGCCGGACTACCTCACGGTGCGCAACCGCAGTGATTTGCTGGCACCCGCCGACGCATCCTTACAGGCCAGCGCGCCGCTGGTGGCGCTGGGCGCGGCTCGCATCGGCAATACGCGGTTGATCGACAACCTGGAGTTTTAAAAAGCCAGCCTGGCGCACGGCGCACACAGCTTGTGCATCATCTGACTGCCTGCAACCGCGCAAGCATTGCGGGTGCTATGAGGCGGTGAGCAGGAGCCACCACCAACATGTACGCCTTGCCCAACGCATTGCGTACATGCACGACCGTGGTGATGACCACGCGCATGCCGTCCACCGTATCA
This sequence comes from Diaphorobacter sp. HDW4B, assembly GCF_011305535.1. Lineage (GTDB taxonomy): Bacteria > Pseudomonadota > Gammaproteobacteria > Burkholderiales > Burkholderiaceae_C > Diaphorobacter_A. Next base: position 3,530,617 of record NZ_CP049905.1, on the reverse strand, counting down.
CTTCTGTGGACGGACACCTTCACCTCAAGGTGCCGATCGCTGTCTCCCAGCACCACTTCCGCATTCCGCAACTCCAGCAGGCTGAAGATGCCGATGCGCTGCCCCAAGGCATAGTTGTTTGCATCAACAGCCGCATCGACCTCACTCAGTGCGCCAAGGTCCTTCAAGCCAAAAAAGGCATTTCCCAGCTTGTTGCGCATACGCATGGCCGCATCAATCCATGCAGGCGTGCGAGAGACTGTATCGAGATAAAGTTGCAACGCACTGCGGCCATCTCGCTGCAGGTCAAGCGCATAACTGTCGTGATACCAAGCCGTGTCCAGACTGGAACAAAGCAGGCTGGAGGTTGGCGCGGCACATTTGAAAACCTTGGGCATTTGCCATCCTTTCTCGCCGAAATGTGCACCATGCCACAAAACAGCGGAAACAAACGATGGTCACTTCAACGCGCCGACTTGGCCTCGCCCTTCAACGCATCCAGCAGCCAGTCCACACCACTCACCGCAGGCCGATGCAGCGGCAGCAGCGCATGCACCTGGAAGGGAATCGAGAAGGTCAGCGGCCGCACCACCAATTGATCGCCCGCACAGGCTCGCGCGGTCAGCGGATTCACGATCGCGACGCCGAGTCCATGCTGCACCATGGCGCAGACAGCAATGGCGCTGTGTGTTTCCAGCAGCATCTGCCGCTGCACTTTCGCTTTCGCAAAATGCGCGTCGATCTGCTGACGATAAGGATCATCACGCGCGAGGCTGATGAAGGACTCTCCTGCGAAATCGGCGGGCTTGAGTTTGGGCTTCCTGGCGAGCGGGTGCTTCGCGGGCAAGACGGCCACTTCGTCCTGCGCTGGCAAGGCCACCGCGCGTGTTCCGGGAGGCGCATCCGCCTGCTCGGTAAGGCCCAGATCAAAGCGCTGGGCAGACATCCACTCCTGCAGCAGCGGGCCATCCTGCGTCGCCACACTCACCGCGAGCGGGCCATGCTTTCCCTTTTGCAATCGGGCGAGCGCACCGGGCAGCAGCGCATGACTCAGCGCGGGCATGCTGAGCACGCTGATCTGGGTTTGGCTGGGTTGGCTGAGTGCAATCGCATGATCGATCACGTGATCGAGCCCCTGCCAACTGCGCTGCACCTCATCCCAGAGCGACAGCGCTCTTGCTGTGGCGCGCAGGCGGCCCTGCACGCGCTCGAACAGGGAATAGCCGAGCAGTGTTTCCAGTCTGGCCAGTTCGCGGCTGACCGTGGGTTGAGAGGTGTAGAGCAAGCGGGCTGCGCCGCTGACGCCGCCTGCGAGCATCACGGCGCGGAAGATTTCTATGTGGCGGTGGGTGATGCGTGGTGGGGGTGGTGCATCTGCGATGCTGGGCATTTTGTGTTCCTGCCTGGATGGGTGGATTTTTTTTCTGCTGGCCGGGTCTCGCCCCGGGCAGCCGCACTCAACAACCAGACCATATCAAAAACGAATAACAACAACAAATCAAAGTATTCGACCAAATATCAAAGAACAACGATCATCCCACTATCCCAAGGATAGAAAAACACCATGTCCAACCCATTCACCCCCACCCTCCTCTGGCAACTGGCCGACGAATACGGCACCCCTCTGTGGGTGTACGACGCCGAAACCATCCGCTCGCGCATCGCGCAGCTCAAGAGCTTCGACACGATCCGCTTCGCCCAGAAGGCCTGCTCCAACATCCACATACTGCAACTCATGCGCGAGCAAGGCGTGAAGGTGGATTCGGTTTCGCGCGGGGAAATCCTGCGTGCGCTGGCCGCTGGTTTCAAGGCGGGCTTTGGCGAGCCCAGCGACATCGTTTTCACGGCCGATGTGATGGATGAAGCGACCCTTGCCACCGTGGTCGAGCACAAGGTGCCGGTGAATGCGGGCTCGATCGACATGCTGCACCAGTTGGCCAAGGCGTCGCCCGGTCACCATGTGTGGCTGCGCATCAACCCCGGTTTCGGGCATGGTCACAGCAACAAGACCAACACGGGTGGCGAGCACAGCAAGCATGGCATCTGGCACAGCGATCTGCTGGCGGCGCTGGAGGCCATCAAGGCGGGCGGGCTGGTGCTGGCCGGGCTGCACATGCACATCGGCTCGGGTGTGGATTACGGGCACCTGCAGGAAGTCTGCGGCGCGATGGTCAAGCTGGTGCAGGCGGCCAAGGACGCGGGGCATGATTTGCACGCGATCTCGGCGGGTGGCGGGTTGTCGATTCCGTATCGCAAGGGCGATGCGACCATCGACACCGCGCACTACCACGGCCTGTGGGACGCCGCGCGCAAGCAGGCCGAGGCCATCGTCGGCCACTCGCTGGGCCTTGAAATCGAACCTGGCCGCTTCCTCGTGGCCGAGTCCGGCGTGCTGCTGGGCACCGTGCGCGCGACCAAGAACGCGGGCAGCAATCACTTCGTGCTGGTGGACACCGGCTTCAACGAGCTGATGCGTCCTGCGATGTATGGCAGCTTCCATGCGATGCAGGTGTTGCGCCGCGATGGCAAGGAACTGCCAGCGCAGCCCAGCGTGGTGGCGGGTCCGCTGTGCGAATCAGGCGACGTGTTCACGCAGGGCGATAGCGGCGTGGTGCTGCCGCGCGAACTGGCGGGTGCGGGCATCGGCGATCTGCTGGTGATCAACGACACGGGCGCTTACGGCGCTTCGATGTCGAGCAACTACAACACGCGTCCGCTGGCAGCCGAAGTGCTGGTCGAGGCGAATGGCAAGGCGCGCCTGATCCGCCGTCGCCAGACCGTGGAAGAACTGCTGGCGCTGGAACTGGGCCTCTGATCCAATCGATCAGGCAGACACCAGCAGCTTGGCGCGCAGACGCTGTTGCACGTCCGCGCTGAGCCGCAAACCGTCGTTGATGAAACGCTGCACGGAGCCATGTCGCGAGGCGGCTTCGTGCATGGCGGCTTGCAGATAGCTGGCCTGCACCTTGGTAGGGGCGGTCTCCGCGTCGGCTTCGTGCGTCAGGCGGTCGTTGCTGAGCAGATAGTCCCGCATGATCACATCCTGCGGCAAGTCCACGATGGTGTGCAGCAAGGCTGTGATCCAGCCGGTCAGATCGCTGCCCTGTGTGCAGTGAAAGACTTGCGCACCATCGACCAACGCCATCTGCTCCAGCAGAAAAACGGTGCGCGTGCGCATGCTCTGGTCGGACACGAAAAAGCGCATGCGATCTTCCATGGCCTTGGGCGACACCGTGGGTTCGAAAAGTGGGCTGGATGACGACGCTGTCTTCTGGAACAGCGGCACGTACTCCACGCCTTGCGGCACGCGATCCGGATGGCTTAGACGCAGCTCCTGTGGTCGCAGGTCGTAGACCACATCCACACCGAGCGTCCGCAGGCGGCGTGCATCGGCATCGTCCGCGCTGATCCAGCCCGAGCGGTACAGCGTTCTGGTGCGCAGCACCACGCCTTGCTGGTTGCGGTAGGGCTCCTGCTCATTCACACCGGCCACATCCCGAAAATTGTGGATGGATGGCAAATGCAGCAGCGGCACCTGCATGGTCGGCAGCGTGTCGTGACTGGTGGTCTGCTGATCGCGGCAGGAAACCAGCGCCGTGAAAGCCATGGGCGGCACCAGCCCCAAGCCGATGAGGCCCAGAACGCTGCGACGATAAATGCGCGCATCTCGCGCGAACAGAAAGTTATTTTGCTTGCTACTCAATCGAAAATCCTCCGTCAACCGCGACTATTGGGTGTCGCTTGGCTGGGGGCGGAGAATCCACTGAAGCGCGCTTTCCGGCAAGTCAATTCAGCCTATGTTTTGACGAAAGCCGATTGAAGCCCCAGAAAGGCATTTGTTGACAACTGCGGACGCACCATCGGCATCGCCGCAGATCGCAAGCACTCACTCCCCGCGAGGATCGCGCGTCATCAACGTTTGAACCGCATCACCGATGGGCAACTCGCCATCGAGCAGGCCAACCACGGTTTCGGTGATCGGCATTTCCACGTCGAGCAGCCGCGCGCGCGCCAGCACCGTGCGCGCGCTGTAGACACCTTCGGCCACATGGCCGAGCGACTGCACGGCTTGCTCCAGTGACATTCCCTTGGCAAGCAGCAGGCCGACCTTGCGGTTGCGCGACAGGTCACCGGTCGCGGTGAGTACCAGATCGCCCAGTCCCGACAGCCCCATGAACGTCTCCGCGCGCGCGCCGAGCGCCATGCCCAGACGCGTCATCTCGGCAAGTCCGCGCGTGATCAATGCCGCGCGGGCGTTCAGGCCGAGCTGCAGGCCGTCGCACAGACCCGTGGCAATCGCGAGCACGTTCTTGACCGCTCCGCCGACTTCCACGCCGACGATGTCGCTGTTGGCATAGACGCGCATGGCCCCGCTGTGGAAGGCGGTCACCAGCAGGTCGGACACGTCGGCATGCGCGCTTGCGGCCACCAAGGCCGTGGGTTGGTGGCGCACCACTTCATCGGCAAAACTGGGGCCGCTGAGCACGCCGCTGCGCAGCTTGGGCGCGACTTGCCGGCAGACCTCATGCGCCATCAGGCCGACCGAGCCCGCAGCGGCATTGGCGGGCACCGCTTCGAAGCCCTTGCAGAGCCAGACCACCGGCACTTTCACATCGGCCAGCTGCACCAGCCATTCACGCAAGGCGGCCATGGGCGTGCCGAGCACGATCAGGTCGGCGTCGGCCACATGAGGCGCGACATCGCCGCTCACGACCTGCAGCGATTCAGGGAAGGTGCCGCCCTTGAGATAGCGCGTGTTGGCGCGCTCGGCTTGCATCTGCTGCGCCTGCGCAGCGTCGCGCGCCCAGAGTGTGACCGAGTGGCTGTTGGCCGCATTGCCCGCAGCGCTCATGGAGATCGCCGTGCCCCAGGCCCCGGCTCCGATGACGAAAATCTTCATGACGGCAAGAATAACAAGAGTTCCGTGGCAGTTCGGCGAAGAAACCACGGCTCAGAAAGAACAAATCCCCGCGCCGACCGAAGCCGTTCGCGGGGATGAGCTGGCTGGAAGCCGTTCAGCGCAATGAATTACTGAGCGACAGCATTGCCTTGAGCGGCAGCTTGTTGCTGCTCGTACATGGCCTGGAAGTTGATTTCAGCCAGGTGCACAGGCGGGAAGCCAGCGCGGGTGATCACGTCTGCCACGTTGCCGCGCAGGTAGGGGTACACGATCTGTGGGCAAGCGATGCCGACGATGGCGCCCATCTGGTCTTCTGGGATGTTGCGGATTTCGAAGATGCCGGCTTGCTTGGCTTCGACCAGGAACACGGTCTTGTCCTTGATCTTGGTCTGCACGGTGGCGGTCACGGCGATTTCGAAAATGCCTTCAGCGACGGGATTGGCTTCCACGCCGAGCTGGATGTCCACATTGGGTTGCTCTTGTTCCAGCAGGATGGCCGGAGAGTTGGGTTGCTCCAGGGACAGGTCCTTCAGATAAACGCGTTGAATCTGGAACACTGGGGTGTCTTCGGTCGCCATGAGATTGGATCTTTCAGTCTGAACAAGCTCGCCCGAAAACAACTCCGGGCGGAATCGAGCATTATGCAATGTGCGGGGGCATCGCCAGATTTTTTTACGCGCCTTGCAGCAGTGGCATCAAACCGCCACGGCCATCCAGCGCAACGAGGTCATCGTGACCGCCCACATGGGTGTCGCCGATGAAGATTTGCGGAACGGTACGCTGGCCGGTGATTTCCATCATCTTCACGCGCTCGTCGGGGTTGGTGTCCACGCGGACTTCCTCGATCTGCTCGACGCCCTTGGATTTCAGGATCTGCTTGGCGCGAATGCAGTAGGGGCAGACGGCGGTGGTGTACATCTTGACGGCTTGCATGGGGTGTTCCTTTCAGTTGTAGTTGTGACGCGAGGGGCGGCAACCGGATGGCTCAGGCCGCCTCGCATGGTGACGCACATGGGGGCGCAGATGAAGGCGCTTTACGCCTTTTCAACCGGCAGCGAGGCTTCGCGCCAGGCGGTCAGGCCACCGGCCAGCGCCTGGGCGTTGTCGTAGCCCAGCTTCTTGGCCACACCTGCTGCACGGCTGGCGCGCGCGCCCTTGGTGCACACCAGAATCACCGGCAGCGCCTTGTTCTTGACGACCTGCGGCAGCTTTTCTTCGAGCTGGCCCAACGGTACGTTCCTGGCGCCCTTGACGTGGCCCGCCGCGAACTCCTCAGGTTCGCACACATCGATAACCATGGCCTTTTCGCGGTTGATCAGCTGGATCGCCTGCGCGGTCGAGAGCGCGCCGACACCTCCGCCCCTGAACATGGGAACGAGCAGCATCGAGCCGGAAATCAGGGCAATGAGGATCAAATACCAGTTGTCTAAGATGAATTTCACGAACGTCCTTGGGATTGGCAAACCCGACAATTCTAGAATGATGGGTTTTGGCCTGTTCCTTCGAGGGTAACCCATGCACAAACTGGTACTGATTCGCCACGGCGAATCCACTTGGAATCTTGAGAATCGCTTCACCGGCTGGACCGATGTCGATCTCACACCGACTGGCGTCGAACAGGCAAAGAATGCCGGTCGCCTGCTCAAGGCCGAAGGCTACGAGTTCGATCTGGCCTACACCAGCGTTCTCAAGCGCGCCACCCGCACGCTGTGGCTCACGCTCGACGAAATGGACCGCACCTGGCTGCCCGTCGAGCACAGCTGGCGCCTGAACGAGCGCCACTACGGCGGTCTGCAAGGTCTGAACAAGGCGGAAACCGCCAAGCAGTATGGTGACGACCAGGTTCTGGTCTGGCGCCGCAGCTACGACACACCTCCTCCAGCGCTGGAAGCCACCGACCCACGCAGCGAGCGCGGCGACATCCGCTACGCCAACCTGAAGGACGGCGAAGTGCCGCTCACCGAATGCCTGAAGGACACCGTGGCCCGCGTGCTGCCGTTCTGGAACGACGACATTGCCCCAACGATTCGCTCGGGTAAGCGCGTGGTCATCGCCGCCCACGGCAATTCCATCCGTGCGCTGGTCAAGTATCTGGACAACATTTCGGACGACGACATCGTCGGCCTGAACATCCCCAACGGCATTCCGCTGGTCTACGAGCTCGACGACGACCTCAAGCCGATCCGCCACTACTACCTGGGCGACGCCGAAGCCGCCGCCAAGGCCGCTGCTGCCGTGGCTTCGCAAGGAAAAGCCTGATCTTTGGCGCGCCGACGTGGGTTTTCCGACCGGCGCGCTTGAAGAGCCCTTGTTTCCAGCGGGAAAATCCCCAGCTTGCGTCACAATGGTTGTCTTTGCGCCTGATTGCCAGTGTTTTATGCTGAATTCACTCGCAATCGAGCGCATCGATCGCATTCGAGTTGCCGCTGCTGCGGGAGGCGCGCAACAAGTTGTCAGGCAATGGGAACCCCGGGAACTGTCCGAGGTCAATACCGTACTAAGATGGTAATAGTTCGGTCAAGGTGACATATATATGGGCCAAAAACTCAAAATAGCAGGTTGGATTTCCGTCGGCGTCTTCGCTGGCGCGCTCACCACGGTGTCTTTGCAGACCGTGGCGCGCAGCGGCATGACTCCGCTGCCACTGGAGGAAATCCAGCAACTGTCGGCGGTTTTTGGTCTGATCAAGACCGATTACGTCGATCAGGTCGATGACCGCAAGCTGATCACCGATGCCATCTCCGGCATGGTCTCCAGCCTCGATCCGCATTCCCAGTACTTCGACAAGAAGTCGTTCAAGGAATTCCGCGAAGGCACGAGCGGCCGTTTCGTGGGCGTGGGCATCGAGATCACGCAGGAAGACGGCCTGATCAAGATCGTCTCGCCGATTGAAGGCTCGCCTGCCGATCGCGCCGGTCTCAAGACCAACGATCTGATCACCAAGATCGACGACACGGCCGTCAAGGGCCTGTCGCTCAACGACGCCGTCAAGAAGATGCGCGGCGAACCCAACACCAAGGTGACGCTGACCATCCTGCGCAAGGATGAAAGCCGCACCTTCCCCGTGACCATCACGCGCGAAGAAATCAAGACCCAGTCCGTCAAGGCCAAGATGGTCCAGCCGGGTTATGCGTGGGTGCGCCTGTCGCAGTTCCAGGAACGCACGGTCGACGATTTCGTGCGCAAGGTGGACGACCTGTACAAGCAGGACCCCCACATCAAGGGCATGGTGCTTGACCTGCGCAACGATCCGGGCGGCCTGCTCGACGCAGCCGTCGCCATCTCCGCCGCCTTCCTGCCCGAGAACGTGACCGTGGTGACCACCAACGGCCAGTTGCCCGAGAGCAAGTCCGCATTCAAGGCAGCGCCTGAAGACTACGCACGCCGCGGCAGCGATCCGCTGCGCAGCCTGCCCGCCGGACTCAAGAAGGTTCCGCTGGTGGTGCTGGTCAACGAAGGCTCGGCCTCGGCCAGCGAAATCGTGGCCGGTGCGCTGCAGGACCACAAGCGCGCCACCATCATGGGCGCGCAGACCTTCGGCAAGGGCTCGGTACAGACCGTGCGTCCGCTCGGTCCCGACACCGGCATCAAGCTGACCACCGCCCGCTACTACACGCCAAGCGGCCGCTCCATCCAAGCCAAGGGCATCGTGCCCGACGTGTGGGTTGACGAAACCGCCGAGGGCGATCTCTACGCTTCCCTGCGTCCACGCGAAGCCGATCTGGAGAAGCACCTCTCCAGCGGTCAAGGCGAGGAAGTCAAGGACGCCGCACGCGAAAAAGCGCGCGAAGAAGCCATGAAGCGCCTGGAAGAAGAGTCCAAGGACAAGGAAAAAGCCAAGAAGGACAAGCTGCCCGAGTTCGGCTCCGACAAGGACTTCCAGCTCAACCAGGCCATCAACCAGCTGCGCGGCGTGACCGTCCTGGCCAGCAAGTCCAAGACAGAACGTCCAGAAGCCAAGAAAGAAGAATGACGCAACGCGCAAGCGATGCCAGACAAAAGGCCGGTTCCCCCGGCCTTTTTCCTGCCCGATCGAAAATGCAGGGATAGACGGTTCCGGTTTTCAAACAACACCCTCAGCAGCGAGCACGATGTTTGAACCCCCAACCACAATGACGAGACAGGCCCTCAGGCTAGGCGTGAAGCCGCAGACAGTACTCATGTACGGCAAGGCTTCGACAACGACGCATGAGGGCCTGTATCGTCACCTCCGCACGACCAGCGAACCAAAAGCCCAAAAGACAAACAGATGAACGACGACCAACTACTGCGCTACTCGCGTCACATCATGCTGGACGACATCGGGATCGAGGGGCAGGAACGCATCTTGTCCGCCCACGCCCTTGTCATCGGCGCGGGCGGCCTCGGCTCTCCCGTCGCCCTGATCCTCGCCGCCGCAGGCGTCGGCACGGTCACGCTGGTCGATGACGACGAGGTCGACCTCACCAACCTGCAGCGCCAGATCGCCCACACCACCGAGCGCGTGGGCATGGACAAGGTCGAGTCGGCCCGCGCGGCCATGCTGGCCATCAATCCGGGCGTGAACGTCCGCACGCTCAAGCAACGCGTGGACGGTCAGGCGCTGGAGCACCTGGTGCAGTGCGCCACCGTCGTGCTCGACTGCACCGACAACTACAAGACCCGCCACGCCATCAATGCCGCCTGCGTGCACCAGCGCAAGCCGCTGGTCGCGGGCGCAGCCATCCGCATGGACGGGCAGATCAGCGTGTTCGATCCGCGCCAGGACGCTTCGCCCTGCTATGCCTGCCTGTTCTCGCCCGACGACGAGTTCGAGGAAGTGGCCTGCTCGACCATGGGGGTGTTCGCGCCCATGGTCAGCATCATCGGCTCGATGCAGGCGGCCGAAGCGCTCAAGCTGATTGTCGAAACGGCGGGCCCGTCGCTCAGCGGGCGGCTGTTGATGCTCGACGGGCGCAGCATGCACTGGACCGAAATGCGCACCGCCCGCGATCCCGAGTGTCCGGTCTGCGGCGCTTCGGAAAAAACTACCGACAAGTAGGAACTTTCCCACGCAGCAAGCCAGTGGGCACTGGCAGAATGACATTCACTGGGCACGTAAAGTAGCCACTGCGCGTTTCGCCGATTCCCGGCCCGCAAAAGAACGCGACACATCGGGATATCGAATTCATCTTGGGCAGACGTGAAATTGCGCACTTACATCGTTGAAGACAACGCCACGATTCGCGAGAATCTGATTGGCACGCTGGAGGAGCTCGCTGACGTCCAAGCCATAGGCACGGCCGAAACGGAGGACGCCGGCAAGGCTTGGCTGACCGCCAATCCGGCCGAATGGGATCTCGCCATCATCGACCTGTTCCTGCGCCAGGGCAGCGGCTTGGGCGTGCTCGAAGCCTGCCGCAAACGCAACAAGACCCAGAAAATGGTCGTGCTCAGCAACTACGCCACACCCGACGTGCGCATGCGCTGCGCGCAATTGGGAGTCGATGCGGTGTTCGACAAGTCCAACGAGATCGAGGCGCTGGTGGACTACTGCATCGAGCATGGCCGCAATCACGTCGACGTCAACCGGATCTCCTGACTGCGCAGTCTTGTTCAATGAAAAATGCTCTGACGCGTTGAGCGTGCAGAGCATTTTTCATTGAGCTTGGGCCCGTGGCCAGCGGATCAATCGATCAGCTTGTTCTTGAGGGCGTAGTAGGTCAGGTCGCTGTTGGACGACAGCCCCAGTTTTTCCATCAGACGCGTGCGGTACGTGCTGACCGTCTTCACGCTCAGCGACAGCGACTTGGCGATGTCGCCCGCAGTCTCACCACGCGCCAGCTTGAGGAACACCTGAAATTCGCGCTCGGACAATTGCTCGTGTGGCGGTGCATCATCCTTGCGGTTGAGTTGCTGCGCGAGCAGGTCGGCCACGGCTGGCGTGAGGTAGCGACGGCCCAGCGCAATCGTGCGAATGGCCTCGATGATTTCCTTGGGGTCGCATTCCTTGTTGAGATAACCGCTCGCGCCCTGGCGAATCAGGTTGATGGCGTAATGCTCTTCGGGGTAACCGCTCAGAATGAGAATGCCCATGTTCGGCGCCTTGGCGCGAAGCATGGCCAGCGCGTCCAGACCACTTTGACCGGGCATGGCCAGGTCCATCACCAACACATCCACTTCCTGTGCGCGAATGAGATCGATGGCTTCACGGCCATTGGCGGCCTCGCCCACCACACGCAAATCGACATGCTCCGACAGATACTGTTTGAGTCCCGAGCGGACAATCGCGTGGTCATCCACGATTCCAACTTTGATCATTCGGATACTTTCCAATCAGTTGCTACTGATTTGATAAGTGAACTAGCGACTAATATTGATCCCGAGGGACCCTCTGCACAAATCAAATCGACGCATGCCAGCGCAGCCTCGGGCGGTCTTCCGCGTTGAAAATCCTCGGGATAGCTACGGCTATCCCTGCGGTTTTCGCCTTGAATCCCATCCCGATCTGCTTCTGGCTGCTTGACGATCGATTTGTGCAGAGGATCCCCGGTTCATTACTTAGTCAATTGGATGATGCCACGGAACAGTAAGAATTGATCGGTGTTCCATCGAAATGTGTTACGAGGATTAACATTCATGCGCAAGTTTCCGTTCTCGAAAATGACCGTCAACATGTTGCTGGCGATACTGGCCGCAGTGGTGTTGGTCGCCATCAATGAGGCGGGATACATCAGCTCCAACGCCGCCATTCAACGGCTGGAGCAGGCCCAGAACACGCGCCGAGCACTGGATCGGCTGGTGCGCGAAATGCTCAGCGTAGAAAGTGGTTTGCGCGGATATCTGTTGACCGGCAATTCGCAATACATCGAGCCCTATGCCGAAAGTGCCAAGGCGATCGGTAGCAACGTCGCCGAGCTGCACGGGCTGCTGCGGGAGTTTCCCGAAGACAGCAGCGACTTCACCGACCTGTCCAACCAGATCGCCCGACGCCTTTCCGAGCTCGACCTGAGCCTGCAACTGCGCCGCAACGGCAACGAGGACGCGTGGCAGTTCGTGGTGACCACCGATGTCGGGCTTCGGCACATGGAGGCCATCCGCGCCACCTCGCAGCGCATGATCCAGCGGACGATTCAACGCGCCGACGACTCCAACGCCGCCATCATGCATTCGCTTCGGCTCTCGCGCATCGGCATTGCCGCCGTGGCCGCCATCGGCCTGCTCGCCTTCTACATGTATCTGCGCAAGGCCCAGGCACTGCAGGAAGTCAGTGATCGGGAAAAGGAAGCACAGGCGCATGAGCGCGACCAGTTGGAGCAGCTCGTGCGCGACCGCACGGCCTCGCTCGGCAAGCTCGCCACGCACTTGCAGCAGGTGCGCGAAGAGGAGCGCGGCCATCTCGCCCGCGAATTGCATGACGAGCTGGGCGCGCTGCTCACGGCCGCCAAGCTGGACGTGGCGCGGCTCAGATCGCATGTGGATGTCAATGCGCCGGACGTCGCCGCGCGCCTGAATCATCTGGTGCAGACGCTCAACACCGTCATCGCGCTCAAGCGGCGCATCATCGAAGACCTGCGCCCGTCGTCGCTCTCGAACCTGGGGCTCACCGCCTCGCTGGAGATCCTGACGCGCGAATTCGGCGAGCGCTCCAAGCTCCACATCGACGTCAGCCTGGAGCCCGTGCAGCTGTCCGATTCGTCACAGCTCACCGTTTACCGTTTGATTCAAGAATCCCTCACCAACATTGGCAAATACGCGAACGCCAGCAAAGTGCTCATCACCGTGCACGACTACCCCACGCATGTGACCGTGCAGGTGCGGGACAACGGCAGCGGCTTCGACACCCACATGATCTCGCCCACCGCACATGGGCTCGCGGGCATGCAGCATCGGGTGGAAGCGGCGGGCGGGCGGCTCGCCGTCACCTCCTCGTCCGGCGAAGGCACTCTCGTGTCGGCCACGCTGCCGCACAGCACGGGGCAGTGAGCTCTCGTCGATCCGGTGGGGACTAGGCCAAGTCCTACAAGCGTTGGGCCCCCTTACTGTCGCTTTGCGTCATGAGCGGGAAATAGAGTTGTCCTTCCACCAGCCAGGCTTGCGTACCTTCAGATACGCAAGATGATCTGGAGAATTTGGAGAGGATGAAAAAAATGCTTCATTACGCAGTAGTATTTCTGGTGATTGCACTCGTTGCCGCCCTGTTCGGATTTGGGGGAATTGCCTCGGGTGCAGTTGGTATTGCGAAGATACTGTTCTTCGTTTTCATCGTGATTGCGGTCATCACCTTCGTCATGGGACTGATCAACCGCAAGTGACCATGAACCGGAGAACGGAATGCGATATCCGGTCTCCAATCCGTCACTGCAATGGCATTGCGCGAGGAGCGCGCGCCACTGCAGAACTACAACGAAAGGATATTCAATGAGCGATTTGCAAAAGGCTGCAGACAAAGTGACCGACGCCGCCAAGGGCGCTGCCGAAGACGCGCTGGACTCCGCCAAGGAAGCGGCCCGCAGCACACGCCGTGCAGCCAACCGCGCACTGGACGACGCCGAAGAAAAGCTGGACGAGTGGGACGAGCAACTGCGTGCAAGTTCGCGCATTGAAGATCTGGCCGCTCGCGCACAGGATTTCGCCAACCGCGGCATCAACTACATGGCTGACTCCAGCCAGCGTGCGCGCCGCCAGTTCCACCAGGCCGCCGACGCCACCAACCAATATGTGCAGGAGCAACCTGCCAAGTCTCTGGTGATTGCAGCCGCCGCCGGTGCCGCTGCCGCCGTGCTGGTCATGCTGGCACGAGGCGGTGGTCGTGGCGACGATCGCTGAAGTCTGTTGCACTCTGAATGCAGGGCCTGCGCGCCCTGCCACACCTGATCCGCAATGCCACAGCCCCTCAAAGGTTGTGGCATTGCTGTTTTCCCGGTACTGATTTTTTCACCCGGCCACGACACAATCCACCCACCATGCGCTTATTCCATTGCGGCCACTGCGGCTTTCTGGTGTTCTTCGAAAGCTTCCAATGCGTGCATTGCGGGAGCACGCTGGCTTTCGTGCGCGAGCATGTGGACGTCGTCGCGCTGCAACCGGCAAGCGAAGGCGGCGACCTGTGGGAGCGCCGCCTGCCGCGGCCGGGTCTGGGCGTCACGCACGAGAACACCTCCAACGCAGGCGTGAGCGAAAGCGAAGAGCCCTATCTGCGCTACCGCATGTGCGCCAATCGCACGCGTTATCAGGTCTGCAATTTCGCGCTGATCAACACACCACAGACACCCCACGACGCGCTGTGCCCCGCATGCCGGCAAACGCGCTTGCTGCCCGATCTCTCCGAGCCGCTCAACGTCAGGCGCTGGGGTCAGATCGAGGCCGCCAAGCGACGACTCTTCTACATCGACGTGCGGCTGGGACTGGTGCACCTGCCGGGCGAAGTCGGGCCGATCTTCGAGTTTCTGGCCGATCTGCCGGGCTCCATGCCGGTGCTCACCGGACATGCCTCGGGCCTGATCACGCTGAACATTGCCGAGGCCGATGACGACGAACGCGTGCGGCGCCGGGTCGCGTTCCACGAGCCCTACCGCACGCTGCTCGGCCATCTGCGACACGAGATCGGTCACTATTTCTGGGATGTGCTGATCGCGCGCGGCACCGGCCATCGGCTGGAAGAATTTCGCACGCTGTTCGGCGACGAACGCCACGATTACGGTCAGGCGCTGCAGGACTACTACGCCCGCACGCCCGTGCCCGATCATCTCTGGCAGAACACGCACGTGAGCGCCTATGCCACAGCCCATCCGTGGGAAGACTGGGCCGAGACCTGGGCGCACTACCTGCATCTCGTGGACTTGCTGGAAACCGCCAAGAGCTTCGACACGCAGATCAATGTGCCCAGTCCCCTGGGCGATCAACACTTCACGACCATCGATCCGTTTCTCATGCCGCCGCCGCCGTTCGAGAGCATGCTGTCGGCGCTGGTGCCGACCACGCTGCTGCTCAACAGCCTCACGCGCAGCCTCGGGCAGATCGACGCCTATCCGTTTGCGCTGAGCGCGCAGGCGCAGAAGAAGATGCGCTTCGTGCACGAGGTCGTGTCCGAGCGACGCGTTGCGCGCGCCGCCCAGATGACCTCATCGATGCATGGGAACACTCAGAATTTGCCGGTCAGCGACACGTAGTACGAACGGCCCGGTTCGTTGTACGTGGCCGCGCCACCTGCCGAGTTCGATGCCGTGCGGAACAGGCGCTTGTCGCCGATGTTGTTCACGCCGAAGTTCATCGACAGCTGCTCCTTGATCTTGTATTGCGCGCCCAGACCGAAGGTGGCGTACGAGCCCAGTTCGGTCAACGAAGCGCCGGTGGCCGCCGCGCCGCCGGTGTTGATGGTGCGTGGTTCCTGACGGCCATAGAACGTGGCGAAAGCCTGTGTGGACCACACCGGCGTCACGCGCCAGTCCAGTGTCGAGTTCACCGTGTACTTCGGAATTACCGACAGTGGCTGGTTGTTGGCCTTGTTGTGGTTCTTAATCATGTAGGTGAAGTTGTTCACCCACTTGAGCGTGTCGCCACGATTGCCTAGCAGCGGCACCGTCAAGTTGCCTTCCAGACCCCGCACCACCGCGCGGCTGGCGTTCATCCACTGGAACACCTGCGTGGTGCCGACCACAGCGGACGTGCCGTCGTTCATCTCCGCGTAGATCTTGTTCTTGTAGTCGTTCTGAAAGTAGCTCAGGCTCGCGTCCAGACCTGCACCATCGGTGAACGCCACCCCCAGCTCCTTGTTCACGCTGGTCTCCGCCTTCAGGTCCGGATTGCCACGGATGTAGCAGCCGCCACCCATGTTGGGCGAGCTCAGCGGGCAACCGTTGCCGCGTGTGTAGTACAGGTAGTCGACGTTGGTCTGGTACAGGTTGGGGGCCTTGAACGCACGCGCCACGCCACCCTTGACCGACCATTGCTCGCTCAGGTGATAGGTCGCGTTCACGCTCGGGCTCCAGTTGCTGCCCGCCTGGCTGTGGTGATCGAAACGCAGGCCCGGTGTGAAGACCAGGTTCTTGACCGGCTCGAAGTTGTCTTCCACATAGAAGGCCCAGGTCTGCGCATCCGACTTGCCCGAACGCGTGCCACTGCCGGTCAGTCCGGCAATGCTGTCGCCGGAACCGCTGGTCGACGATTGCGCATTCGCGCCCGGATCGTTGAGCTTCTCGTTGCGGTACTCGAAGCCCGACGTCAGCATGTGGCGCTGGCCACCGATGTTCAGCGGCGTGTTCACTTCGCCGTTCAGAAAATAGTTGTTCAGTCTGGAGGTCACCATGTTGGCCGAATCGGTCGACGTGATCGATCCTTCCGGGCCACCCGCCAGGCCCACGGGATACTGCGAACGGCGCGTGTTCTCGGACTGGAACACGAGGCGCGACGTGCCCCAATCCCACTTGCCGCGATGCGTGAGGCCCACGGTGTTGCGATGCGTGATGTTGGTTTCCTGACCCAGCAGCGCCTGCATGTTGGCGGCGTTGGTGTCGCTGTTCATCAGGCGCTCGCCCGCGTAGATGTTGCCCTGGCGGCTGGTGCCCGCTTCGAACTCCAGCACTTGCTGCGGTGTCAGGTCCCAACGCAGCATGGCGTTCAGATCGCGGTTGCGCACGCCTTCGCGGCCTGCCGGTGCCAAAGAAAGATCGGAGACATGGCTGTTGAGCGAGGTGTCGTCCGCATCCGTCTTGGCCATGTTGCCGAACAGACGGAACGACAGGTTCTCTGCCAGTGGGCCCGCCAGGTTGAAGCTCGCACGCTTGGTGTCGCCCTCTTCCGAATGCTGCGGCTGGCTGGTGTAGACCGTGACCGATCCCGACAGCTTGTCGGTAGGCTTCTTGGTGATGATGTTGACCACGCCGCCCGCAGCGCCTGAACCATAGCGCGCAGCTGCCGGGCCACGGATCACTTCGATGCTGTCGATCGCCTCGACCGGCACCCAGTTGGAATCGCCGCGCGTGTCGCGCTCACCGGTGCGGCCCATCTTCGATGCATTGCGTGACTGCACGGGCTTGCCGTCAATCATGATCATCGTGTTCTCCGGGCCCATGCCGCGCAGATCGATCTGGCGGCTGTTGCCGAACTGGCCCGAGGCCGAGTTGCCAGTCAGGTTCACGCCCGGCATGGTGCGGATCAGCTCGGACAGGTCGTTGGCGGGTGGACGCTCGGTCAGCTCCTCCTGCGTGATGATCGAAA
The DNA here is from genome assembly GCF_011305535.1 of Diaphorobacter sp. HDW4B. Lineage (GTDB taxonomy): Bacteria > Pseudomonadota > Gammaproteobacteria > Burkholderiales > Burkholderiaceae_C > Diaphorobacter_A. The sequence goes on along the minus strand of NZ_CP049905.1, from coordinate 3,513,561 downwards.
CGCCGAGTGCCTGCTTGAGTTCCTGTTCGGCGGTTGCGCGGACAGTTGTTTCTGGAAGTACCACTGCGGTTGCGGCTTCGGTCGGTGCAGTTTGGGCACTGGCCAGACCGTGCACACCCAAAGCGATAGCACTCAAGGCAAACAACGTATGGCGATGCGAGATGGACATGTTTTCCCTCAAAAACGAAAATGCAAATAGAATTCATTCTTATTACAACAATCCAGCGATACTGTGTCAACGCAAGCCATCTTCAATGACAAGTTATTTGTCAACCAGATGAACTTGTGCACAAGTTTCTCAGTGCTCTATTTCAACGACATCAGAAAGCCCGCCATGACCACGAATTCCACACCCCGCCCGCTCACCCGTCGCGAAGCACTCACTTGGGCTGCAGCCCTTGGTACAACTGCGTTTCACGGTCTGACGTCGGCCCAAATCAACCCGAGCCCGATGGAAGTTCAGCATGCCAAGGGAACGGTCCGCATCGCCGCACAACCACGCAACGTGGTGACCTATGACCTGGCCGCTTTGGATGCATTGCAAAGTTTGGGATTGCCCGTTGCAGGCGTACCACGCGCTGCCTTTCCGCAGTACCTGCAAGCCTTTGCGGATCATTCGAAGTACCCGGTGGCAGGCAGCCTGTTCGAGCCCGATTTCGATGCGCTCAGCCAGATCCGCCCCGACCTGATCCTCGTCGGAGGCCGCTCCGCTGCCCGCAGCGAAACGCTCTCGCGCATCGCCCCCACGCTCGACATGAGCACGCGCGGCGCGCATCTGCTTGAAGACATGGGCCGCAACGTGCAGACGCTCGCCGCGCTCCACGGCAAGCAACGCGCGGGCGAGCAGTTGATGCAGCAGGTGACCGAGGAGATCGCCGCGCTCAAGCCCATCACCGCCAAGGCGGGCCGTGGCCTGCTGGTGCTGGCCATCAACGACAAACTGAGCGCGCAGGCGCCCGGCTCGCGCTTTGGCCTGCTGCACGATGTGCTCGGCGTGCAACCCGCCCTCGCCGCCGACAAGGTGCCTGCGCGCGGCCAGTCGTTCACGATGGAAGACATCGCCCGCATCGACCCCGACTGGCTCTACGTCATCGACCGCAACGCCGCAACCGGCTCGGCCGCTGGTGGTGGCGTTGCCATCCCATCGCAGAAGGTCTTCGACAACGCCACCATCCGCGCCACCACGGCAGGCAAGCGCGGCCAGGTGCTGTTCCTCGATCCCAAGGGCTGGTACCTGATGGGCAGCGCCGGCCCCACGTCCATGATCCACAACGTGCGCCAGATTCGCGCGGCGCTCACCGCTGCCCAGCAGGGCTGAAAATGAAAACAGACCCCTCGGGGTCTGCCTTCATTCTTCAAACGCTTCAACCGTTCACGGCTTCTTCAACAGCGCCAGCTTTTCGTTGAGCTTCTGCTGCACGTTGTCCGAGACGAACTTGTCGACCTCGCCGCCCAACGTGGCGATCTCGCGCACGAAGGTACTGCTGATGAACTGGTACTTGTCGCCCGGCGTGAGAAACACGGTTTCCACATCGGCCATGAGATGGCGGTTCATGCCTGCGAGCTGGAATTCGTAGTCGAAGTCGGTGACCGCGCGCAAACCACGCACCATGGCCTTGCCGCCGCGCGCCACCACGAAGTCGCGCATCAGACCGTCGAAGCTCTCCACGCTGACTTGCGGCCAAGGCTTGCAGGCCTCGCGCACCATGGCCATGCGTTCTTCGAGGTTGAACATCGTCTTCTTGTGATGGCCCGCCGCCACCGCCACGATCACGCGATCGAACAGCTGGGATGCGCGGCGCACGATGTCCTCATGCCCGAGCGTGATCGGGTCGAACGTTCCTGGATAGATGGCAAGCACGTTTTGCGCCATGGATGTGAATCTCCTTCGGGCGCATTATGCATTGCACTGCAGCATGTTTCAGCCTCTGGCTGCACGCAGCTCGCTGATGCGGTAACCGGCAATCGCGGCCGCAATCATCGCAATGCCCAGCCACTGCCAACCATCGGGCCGGATGCCGAACCACAGCAGGTCCACCGTCAGCGCGATGGCCGGGTAGATGAAACTCAGAATCGCAATCGCCGCCGCGCCCAGCCGCTGGAACGCGCCGTACATCAACACATACATCACGGCCGTGTGCACCAGCCCCAAGGTGGCGATGCAGATGAGCGTCTGCGCCAGCGGCACTGAAGCAGAGCGCCATGCTGCGCCGCCCAGCAACATCGGCAAGGCCCACAGCGCCAGCACCGCGCCGCCCGCCGTCATCTGCAGCATGGCGGTCTGCGCGGGCGGCACCTGCTTGACGCGCCGCGTGGCCACCACCGTCAACGTGTAGAGCGCGGCGGCCAGCAGACTCAGCAGCACGCCGTAGATCACGGCCTGCCCGTGCGAGGCGGCAGCCGTCTGCGCCACTTGCATTTGCTGCATCTCGTGCACAACGCCGCTGCTGAGCACGACACCCGCCAGCGCCAGCACCATGAACGGCACGCGTCGCCAGCCGATCACCTCGCCACCGAGAGCCGACACCAGCACCAGAAAAAACGGCTGCACGTGATAGACCACCGTCGCAATGCCGATGCCCGCAAACGCGTAGGCATGGAACAGCGCCACCCAGTTGATGACCAGCGCCATGCCGCCCACCGCCATCCACAGCAGATCGCCGCGAGCCAGCGTCATCCACTCACGGCGCGCGGTGATCCACAGGCCCAGCGCCAACGCGCCGATCACGCAGCGCGACAGCACCACCAGTTCCACGGGCAAGCCGCTTTCGATCACGAACAGGCCGATGGTGCCCGACAGCGCCATCGCCAGCGCCATGCGCCAGACGCCGCCCGTGCGCGCTGTGCTGGCTGCGTTGCTGCTTGAAATCCGGGGGCTGAAAGTGCTCTGCGTGCTGCTCATGGTGTTCTTCATCCTCGCTGCCCACATTGGCAGCGCCTTGGTTTTGCTGGATGATGTCGCACATCGACAGAATCAACAATGACTGCCGCAAACAAAGATTTGTTGATTCCACTTCAACAGTGACCCGCCCTTCACGTTGCGCCAGACGCACTGCATGACCATGAACTACGACGCCCTGCCGCTGGCCGATCTGGAGGTTTTTGCGCATGTCGTCGAGCGCAGCGGATTCGCCGCCGCCGCGCGCGAATTGGGGTTGACGACTTCGGCCGTGAGCCGCAGCGTGGGCCGGTTGGAGCTGCGCCTTGGCGTGAAACTGCTGCATCGCACCACCCGCGCGCTCTCGCTGACCGAGGTGGGTGCCGAAGTGCATGAAGCCTGCCAGCACATGCTGCAAAGCGCCGAAGAAGCCGTGTCGCTGGCATCGGCCCATCGCCAGCAACCGCAGGGCATGCTGCGCATCAGCGCGCCCGTGGTGTTCGGCGATCTGTGGCTCGCGCCGCTGCTGCCCCACTTTTGCAGCCAGTGGCCTCAAGTGCATGTACAGCTCAGCATGAGCGATGCGATGGTCGATCTGAATGCGCAAGGCATCGATCTGGCCATTCGCATCTCCACGCACGACGCGCTGCCGCAGTCGCTGGTCGCGCATCCGCTGCGCGAGGTGCGCTATCTGCTGGTGGCGCACCCTGACTATCTCAAGGCGCATCCCGCGTTGAAGTCGCCCGCCGATCTCGCCGCGCATCGCTGCATGACGCTGGGCTACGGCGCGTTTCAGAACACCGTCGAGTTCATTCCTGCCGATGCGACGGATGCGTCCGTTGCGCCGCCGGTCAAAGTGCGGCTGAACACCCCGCTCACCATCGCCAGCAGTCTGGGCCTGCTGCAAGCCTTGCGCTCCGATGCGCAGACCGGCATCGGGCTGGTCGTGGATTTCGTGGCGGAGCCCGCCATCGCCACCGGCCAGCTCGTGCAGGTGCTGCCGCAGTGGCAGCTCACCGGCAGCTACGCGCCGCGCATGGCCTATGCGGTGCATGCGCCCGGCCCGCGCATTCCACCCAAGCTGCGGGCGATGCTCGACTTTCTCAAATCAATCTCGAAACCCGTTGCTGGCTGACAGACAGCGGCTTTCTTGCCCGCCAACAATCAGCCCGGCACGGGTTTGTCATGCCGTGGAATATCTGGCGCTTTTTGCAACCAGCGTTGCGGTAAGCGTGCCTCTGCGTGCGACCCAATCGCTCTACATTCAAGGTATCTCGCAGCGCTTTGGCGCATGCACGAAGGTTTGAAGAAGATCCAAGGAGACCAGCGCCCATGTCACACATCAGCCCCGAACAATCGCGCGACGCATTCCTCGCCGCGCGTGATTTTCTGCAGAAGCACCGCACCGACTACGACCGTGCCTACCGGGAATTCCGCTGGCCGGAGCTGGGCGAATTCAACTGGGCGCTCGACTACTTCGACCACATGGCGCGCGGCAACGAAGCCACGGCGCTACACATCGTCGAAGAGGATGGCAGCCAGACAAAGCGCAGTTTTGGCGAGATGAGCGTGCGCTCCTCGCAGGTCGCCAACTGGCTGCGCGCGCTGGGCGTCAAGCGCGGCGACCGCGTGCTGCTCATGCTGGGCAACGAGCTTGCGCTGTGGGAGCTGATGCTCGCGTGCATCAAGCTTGGCGCGGTGATGATTCCGGCGACCATGCTGCTCACCGCCGACGATCTGCAGGATCGACTCGATCGCGGCAGCGTGCGCCACGTGATCGTCGCGAGCGCACACACCGACAAGTTCAGCGGCCTCTCGGGCGAGTACACGCGCATCAACGTCGGTGCGCGCCAGGAAGGCTGGCACTCGTTTGCCGATGCCGACCAGCACGCCAAGGCCTTCACCGCCGAAGGCCGCACATTCGCCAATGATCCGCTGCTGCTGTACTTCACCAGCGGCACCACGTCCAAGCCCAAGCTCGTGCTGCACACGCACCAGAGCTACCCCGTCGGCCACCTTTCCACCATGTACTGGATCGGCCTGCAACCGGGCGGCGTGCATCTGAACATCAGCTCGCCGGGCTGGGCCAAGCATGCATGGAGCTGCTTCTTCGCGCCGTGGATCGCGGGCTCCACCATTTTCATCTACAACTACGCACGCTTCTCCGCCAAGGCCCTGCTGCAGGCCATGCAGGACCACAAGGTCACCAGCCTGTGCGCACCGCCCACCGTGTGGCGCATGATGATCCAGGAAGACCTGAGCCAGTGGCGCGAAGGCCTCACGCTGCGCGAAGTGATCGGCGCGGGCGAGCCGCTGAATCCCGAAATCATCGACCAGATGCAGGATGCCTGGGGCCTCACTTTGCGTGACGGCTTCGGCCAGACCGAGACCTGCGCACAGATCGGAAACACGCCCGGCCAGAAGCTCAAGCCCGGATCGATGGGCCGCCCCCTGCCCGGCTACGACGTGGTGCTGCTCGATGTGGACGACAAGGAAAGCACTGAAGGCGAAGTCTCGCTGCGCCTGTCGCCGCGCCCCACGGGCCTGATGGTGGGTTATGAAGACAGCCCCGAGAAGACTGCGCAGGTCATGCGCGAGGGCTACTACCACACGGGCGACACCGCCGAGCGCGATGCCGATGGCTACATCACCTTCGTCGGTCGTGCGGACGATGTGTTCAAGGCCAGCGACTACCGCATCAGCCCGTTCGAGCTGGAAAGCGCCTTGATGGAGCATGACGCGGTGGCCGAAGTCGCCATCGTGCCGAGTCCCGATCCCGTGCGTCTGGCCGTGCCCAAGGCGTATCTGATCCTCACCACCGGCACGCATCCGAGCAAGGATCTGGCCAAAGACATCTTCGTGTTCGCGCGCGAACGCCTTGCGCCCTACAAGCGCATTCGCCGCATCGAGTTCGTCACCGAGCTGCCCAAGACCATCTCGGGCAAGATCCGCCGCGTGCAACTGCGCAAGGACGAGGTGCAGAAGGTGCAGGCCGCAGAGCGCGGCGAGCATGAATTCTTCGAGGATGATTTTCCGGGACTGAAGGGCTGATCGGCCCAACGCGGCCGCTCAAGCACACCGGCCTGAAGGCAATCTTCAGGCCTTTTTCTTGCTCGTCTTCTTGGCGACGGGCTTGGCCTCGGGCTCCTGAATCAGCTGCTTGACGAGCAGGCTGGTGCTTGCCTGCAGATCCACCAGCGCGCTTTGATCGCCTTGCAGATACTTCTGCAGCGCGTGCTGGAACACGCCATCGAACATCGCGTAGGCCACCTCGCTCGATGCACGAACGGGCGCATCGGCCAATTCGGAAAACCGCGTGAGCACGCGCCAGATCATGTGTTCGAGGCTCTTGTCGATGGCCAGCACATCGTCGCGCAGCGCCTCTTCGAACATCGCCTGCGAGCGCAGGTCATACCACAGGCGATGCATCGACGTCTCGTCACGCAGCGTCTCGGCCATCTTGTCGCAAAAGCGTTCCAGCAGTTCCGCATAGCTGTGCGCATCCGCCGAGACCGTGTCATAGCGCGTGACGCACACCGACTTGTACTGGCGCACGCTGCACAGGATCAGATCCACCTTGTCGGAGAAATAGTAGTGCAGCACGCCGTGTGAATACGGCGAGTTCTGGGCGATCTCGCGCAGGCTGGTGCGCGCATAGCCAAGCGTTGCCAAGGTTTCAAGCGTCGCCTGACCGAGTTCGGCTCGGCGCTCGTTGAACTTGTCGTCGCGGGTACGTGGAAGGGCTGACATGAGGTGGATTGTAGGGTCTAACGAAAGATTTAGACAATCGTCCAGCGCATTTTGACAAATGTCCAAATTTTTCTTGACGACTGTCCAAAACTCAAATTACAGTTACCTCGCACTTCTTGACAAGTGTCCAAAATTCCTCAAAAGGAGACAAACGTGAATGCTCATGATCTGCAAGGCCGCAAGGCCCTGGTTACCGGTGGCGCGCGTGGAATCGGCGCAGCCATTGCCCAAGCCCTCGCTGCGGCCGGTGCATCCGTGATGATCGGTGACGTGATGGAAGACACCGGGCGCGAAACCGCCAGTGCGCTGGCGTCCAATGGCACCAAGGCGGACTTCGTGCGACTCGATGTGACCGACGACGCCAACTGGGCCACGGCGGTGGACGCCACGATTCGTTCACTCGGCGGCTTCGACCTGCTGATCAACAACGCGGGCATCGAGATCACCTCGCTGGTCGCCGAGATCGACCCCGCCGATCTGCGCCGCATGCTCGATGTGAACGTCGTCGGCACCGCGCTCGGCATGAAGCACGCGTTCCGCGCCATGCGCCCAGAAGGCGCTGCTGGGAAAGGCGGCGCGGTGGTCAACATTGCCTCGGTCGCGGCCACCATCGCCTTCCCCGGCATTGCGGGTTACTCGGCCACCAAGTCGGCTGTCGATCGTCTGACACGCGTGGGCGCGATGGAGTCCGGCAAGCTCGGCTACGGCGTGCGCGTGAACTGCATCTACCCTGGTCTGGTGCCCACCATCATGGGCCAGAAACTCGCGACCGACGTGGTGGCCGCAGGGCTCTTCCCGTCCGTCGAAGCCGCCATCGGCGCAGTGATCGAACAGACACCGCTGGGCCGGTTGGGCGAAGTGGGCGACATGGCCGACGCCGTGGTGTTTCTGTCCAGCGACGCTTCCCGCTTCATCACCGGCGCAGGTCTGTCGGTGGACGGCGGCATGGGCATGTAAGCCAAGGAGATGCACATGATCACCCCACGATTCACCGTCACTCGTTCGTTCGCGCCACTCGCTGTGGCCGCGTTGATGGCAGCCACGCAGATGAGCGCGCATGCCGAAACGCCGCAGAACTCGATCCAGCTCGGCGCAGCCCGTGCCATGTTCAATGTCGACTCCGGCAACATGTGGGGCCCTGCGGGCACCACGCCGGACGGCATCAAGACGGATGTCGGCAACAAGACCGTGGCCGCGATGGTTTTGGATCGCCGCATCTCCGGCCCCTGGTCCGTCACGCTGCAAGGCGGGCTGCCGCCCATCCTCAAGCTCTACGGCGCAGGCGTCGCGCAGCCCATGGGCCAGATCGGCACCGTGCGCGCGTGGTTTCCGGCGGTGATGGGCACCTACACCTGGGATGCCACGCCCAGCTTCGCACTGCATGCGGGTGCCGGTCTGCACTACACCTTCTTCACCGATGGCTCGCCCAACGCCACCTATAACGCAGGCTTTGGCGGCACCAGCAGCCGCGCCAAGTTCTCGCCCAACCTGGGCCCCATCGTGAAGGTGGGCGCGACATGGAACATGGACCAGAACTGGTTCCTCGACCTTTCCTACAGCCGCTACTGGATCAAGACCACCGCCAAGATCACCACCAACACCCCCGGCGTCGGCGACATCGAACGCCGGATCAAGGTGCGCGCCGATCCCGACGTGCTCTCGTTCACCGTGGGCTACCGCTTCTGATTTCTTTCGATCATCCAAGGAGACATTCACATCATGACCAACAACGCCAACAACAAAAAACCCGTCATCGTCTACGGTGCCAGCGGCTACACGGGCCGCCTCGTTTGCGAATATCTGCGTGAATACGGCATTCCCTTCATCGCCGCAGGCCGCAGCAAGGAAAAGCTGGATGCGGCCATGCAAGCCAATGTGCCGGGTGTCGAGACAGCCGTCTTCGACGTGGTCGCCGTCGAACACAGCGTGGCCGCGCTGATCGAGCTGTTCCGTGGTGCCAAGGTGGTGATCAACACCGTCGGCCCGTTCGCCAAGTTTGGCCCTGAAGTGGTCGAGGCCTGCCTTGCCACCGGTTGCCACTACACCGACACGACCGGCGAGCAGGACTGGCTGATCACACTCGACGAGCAATGGGGAGAGAAGTTCGCGGCCAAGGGTCTGCTGCTCTCACCAGGCATCGCGCAGATGTACACCAACGGCGAAATCGCCGCCCAGTTGTGCCTTGAAACGCCGGGCCTCGACACGCTGGACATCGCCGTGTTCTGGGGCGGCAGCCCGACGATTGCCTCCACGCAGACCATCCTCGTGAACGCGGCCACGTCCAAAGCGTTCTATCTGGAGCAGAACCAGTACAAGGAATGGCAACCCGACGCGGGCCTGTACCAGCTCTCGATTCCCGGCCAGCACGAGGTCGCTCTCGCGCTGCCATGGGGCGGCACATCGCACCCGGTCTGGTTCAAGCGCGATCCGCGCGTGGCGAATGTGAAGGTGCTGGGCGGCGTGTTCAACAAGCCTCTGATGCTGGGCGTTCCCAAGATCGTCGAGGCCGCACTCGAAGCGACCAAGGACATGAACACCGAAGACCGCTACAAGGCGCTCGCGCAGACCGCCGCCGGCGTGATGAACGTGATGCCGCCGCGCGAGAATCCGCGCATCAACAAGTCGGTCGATTCGGTGCATGCCTCCGGCCCGCTCGGTCGCGCGCACTGCGTCATCTACGGCAACTGCAACTACAAGCAGACCGGTCTGCTCAACGCCTTCGCCGCATCGTGGCTGCTGCAACAACCACCCAAGCGCGTGGGTTTCGCATCCGGTTGCCAAGCCTTCGGTCACCATGAGCTGCTGGGTGCGTTGCGCGCCTTCGGCCTCGTGCAGCCGCCCATCCTGACCGTGCACAACTGATCCGCGACGAACGCGTTGACCCCACTACAAGGAGCCTTCTGCCATGCGGCTGATTGACTATCTCGACAAGGGCGCGCAGCTCGGTCCGGCACAGCCGTGCCTGACCATGGGCGACGCCAATCTGAGCTACGACGACGTGCAGCGCATCAGCTACCGCGTGGGACGCGGCCTGCAGGCAGCGGGCATTGCGCCGGGCAGCAAGGTGGCGGTGCTCTCCAGCAATCACTCCACCGCGTTTGCGTGCGTGTTCGGCATCTCGCGCGCAGCGGCGGTGTGGTGCCCGATCAACCCGCGCAACGAGGCGTCGGAGAACCGCCACGTGCTCGACGCGTTCGACTGCGAGTGCCTGATCTTTCACAGCAACTACGCACCCATGGTCGAGCAGATGCGCGAGCAACTGCCCAAGATCCGGCTGTGGATCTGCATCGACCAGGCCCTGCCCTATGCGCGTTCGCTCGACGAGTGGCTGGACGGCGTGAGCGACGCGCCGCTGGAGGTGCAGCCCATCGACGATCTCGCCATGATCGCCGGAACGGGCGGCACCACCGGCCTGCCCAAGGGCGTGATGCTGTCGGGCACCAATCTCGAAACCATGACCGCACTCACGCTCATGGGCTACCCGTTCGAGGGCCGTCCGGTCTATCTCGCGCTCGCGCCGCTTACGCATGCGGCTGGCGTGCTGTGCTTTCCCATCATGACGCTGGGTGGTCGCATCATCGTCATGCAAAAGCCTGATATGAGCGACTTCCTCGCGCTGGTGGAACGGCACCGCGTCACGCACACTTTTTTGCCGCCCACGCTGATCTACATGCTGCTCGCACATGAGCAACTGGCGAGCGCCGACCTGTCGTCGCTGCAATGCTTCTGGTATGGCGCAGCGCCGATTTCTGCGGCCCGGCTCGAAGAAGCGCTCACCAAAATCGGCCCCGTCATGGCACAGCTTTTCGGACAGACCGAAGCGCCAATGATGATCTCGATGATGGCGCCCAAGGACCATTTCCACGCCGACGGCAGCATCGCGCGCGAGCGGCTTTCGTCTGCAGGCAAACCCGGCCCGCTGGTGCAGGTGGCCACGATGAGCACGGACGGCACGCTGCTGCCCGTGGGCGAGACCGGCGAGATCGTGGTGCGCAGCTCGCTCGTGATGATGGGCTACTACCAGAACGCCGCGGCCACGGCTGAAGCGGGCGCGCACGGCTGGCATCACACGGGCGACATCGGACGCGTCGAGTCCGACGGCTATCTCTACATCGTCGATCGCGCCAAGGACATGATCATCACCGGCGGCTTCAACGTCTACTCCGTCGAGGTCGAGCAAGCGCTGCTGCAGCACCCAGAAGTGCATGAATGCGCCGTGATCGGCCTGCCCGACGACAAATGGGGCGAGCGCGTGGTCGCGGTGATCCAGCCGCACGCGGGCAAGTCGCCGGATGCGGCGCAGGTACAGGCCTTCGTGAAGTCGCTGATCGGCAGCGTGAAGGCACCCAAGCAAGTGGAAATCTGGCAAGATTTACCGCGCTCGAAAGTGGGCAAGGTGCTCAAGCGCGACATCCGCAGCGCGCTGCTGCAACGCCTTGCCGATGCAACGGAGACCAAACCATGAGCACAGCAGTTTGCGTGGCCGGTGTGGGCATGATCGCCTTCACCAAACCCGGCTCGAACGAGCCCTACCCGGCCATGGCGGCCGAGGCCACGCGGCTTGCGCTGGCCGATGCGGGCATCGCCTACACCGGACTGCAGCAAGCCTATGTCGGCTATGTCTACGGCGACTCCACCGCTGGCCAGCGCGCGCTCTACGACGTGGGCATGACGGGTATTCCCGTCTTCAACGTCAACAACAACTGCTCGACCGGATCGACGGCGCTGTTTCTTGCACGTCAGGCGATTGCCTCGGGCGCGGCGGACTGCGTGCTCGCGCTCGGCTTCGAGCAGATGAAACCCGGCGCACTCGGCACGATGTTCAATGACCGCCCGAGCCCGTTCGACGCCTTCGACCGCAAAGCCGAAGAACTGGTCGGCATGCCCGAACTGCCGCTTGCGCTGCGCTACTTTGGCGGCGCAGGCAAGGCCCACATGGACCGCTACGGCACGCCGCTCGAAACCTTCGCCAAAGTACGCGCCAAAGCCAGCCGCCACGCCGCCCGCAACCCGCTCGCCCTGCTGCGCAAGGAACTCAGCACGGAAGACGTGATGAACGCCCCCATGCTCTGGCCCGGCGTGCTCACACGGCTCATGGCCTGCCCACCCACCTGCGGCGCAGCGGCGGCCGTGCTCGTGTCCGAATCGTTTGCGCGCAAACACGGCCTGCGCACCGACGTGCGCATCACCGCCCAGGCCATGACCACCGACACGCCCGACAGCCTGCAAGGCAACGACATGATGAAAGTGGTCGGCTACGGCCTGTCGCAGGCCTCCGCAAAGCAAGTCTACGAACAGACCGGCGTCGATCCCTCGGACGTGAACGTGGTCGAACTGCACGACTGCTTTGCACAGAACGAAGTCATCACCTACGAAGCACTGGGCCTGTGCCCGGAAGGCGGCGCAGAAGCCTTCGTCAACGCAGGCGACAACACCTTCGGCGGCCGCGTCGTGACCAACCCATCCGGCGGCCTGCTGTCAAAAGGTCACCCGCTCGGCGCAACGGGCCTTGCGCAATGCTACGAACTCACCCACCAACTGCGCGGCAGCGCGGGCGACAAACAGGTAGACGGCGCACGCATCGCACTTCAACACAACCTGGGATTGGGCGGCGCCTGCGTGGTGACGATGTACCAGACCGCATAGCCAGCAAAAAAGCGGAGAGCAGAGAGCGCAGAGCCCTCACCCCAACCCTCTCCCGCAAGCGGGAGAGGGAGCAAGAAGCCCCCACCCAAACACCGCACACAACCCCCGCGCCACATCTCGCGAAGTCGCGAGATGAAAACAGCACGAGCGAAGCAAAGTGCCGAATCACACCTCTTCCAAACTGATTTCCGGCGGTTGCCCGAGCAGAGTGACGAAGGAACGCCGCGAGTTCCGCCGGAGGTATTGAAAGCGATTTTTGGTGACTTTTTGGCGCAAGCAAAAAGTTACTCGCCCGCCGGGGCGAGACCCGGCTTCCATAAGCAACCACCCAGCATCACCCAAACAAAGACAAAGAAAAAATCACCCCGCCCTGCGCAAAAGATGCGCATGCACAGCCCCCGCCTTCAAGTGTCGATACCGCCCCAACCCCAGCAAGGCAAGCTCCTCCTCACTCCACTCGCGTGGTGCTTCCAGATAGATGTAGCCGTCAGCCGCCACGGCCTTGGCGGCGGCTTCCAAAGCAGGCTTGAACAACGCACTGTCAAACGGCGGATCCAGCAACAGCAAATGCATGCTGCCCGCAGCGCATTGCTTGATCGCCGCGACGCCATCCCCACGCAGCACACGCACGTTCTCCGCCTTGAGCTTGGCGGCAATCGACTTGAGCTGCGTGACCAGGCCCATGTCGGCCTCGTTCATCAACACCTGTGTGGCACCGCGCGACGCGGCCTCGAAACCGAGTGCGCCCGTGCCCGCAAACACGTCCAGACATTGCCAGCCCGTGAGGTCCTGCCCCAGCCAGTTGAACAGCGTCTCGCGCACGCGGTCGGGCGTGGGGCGCAGGCCCGGACGATCGGCCACGGGCAAGCGCGTGCGCTTCCACTGGCCGCCCACGATGCGCACTTCGCCCGCGCCACGTGCCGGTGCTGCGGGCTTGCTTGCGGCGGCTGCCTTCTTCTTGGCGGCTTCACTCAACATGGTAGAACGGGGTCTCATTGCTTGCCTCCCACGACGACGGTGACCATGCGATCGGGTTGCACCATGCGTTGGAACGCATCGCGAATGTCCTTGACAGAAAGCGCTTCGACGCGGTCCGTCCAGTGCTCCAGATAATCAAGCGGCAGGTTGTTCCAGGCGATGTTCACCACGTTGCCCAGCAGTTTGCGGTTGCTGTCGATGCGCAGCGCAAAGCCGCCGATCAGGTTGTCCTTGGCGGCACGCAGTTCTTCCTCGGTCGGGCCTTCTTCGACGAATTTCTTCACCACGTCCTGCGAGACCTTCACGGCTTCGGCAGCCTGATCGGGACGCGTCTGCAGACCGACCACGAACGCACCCGCATCCAGTCCCGGCGAGAAGCCGCTGCCCACGCTGTAGCTCAGGCCGCGCTTTTCGCGCACCTCCTGCGTCAGGCGCGAGGTGAAGCCACCGCCGCCCAGAATGTGGTTGCCCACGAGGATGGCGAGAAAGTCCGGGTTGTCGCGCTTGATGCCGGGCTGGCCGATGATCACGTGCGCCTGCGCGGACTGGAATGGAATGGTCTCTTGCTTGGCCTGTGTGAGCGGCTGCACGGGCGTGATGTCCGGCAGCTTGGCGCAGTCGCCCGCAGCCTTGGCGGGCAGGCGCGCGAGCAGCTTGCTCACCAGTTGCTGGGCCTGCTCCTTGTTGAGCGCGCCAACGATGCTCACGCGCGCGCCGCAGCTTTGCACATAGCGCTTGTGAAAGGCCTGCAGATCGCTCGCGTTGATGCGTTGCAGCGACTCGGGCGTGGTCTGATAACCATAAGGATGCTTGCCGTACACATCGGCCGCGAAGGCTTTGCTCGCCACGGTGCCGGGCTTGGTGTTGGCTTCCTTCAGGCCCGCTTCCCAACGCGAACGCTCGCGCTGCCACACGTTCTGCGGAAAGCTCGGCTCGCCGATCTGGCGCGCTGCAAGACTCGTTGCCTTGGCGAGCAGTTCGGGGTCGGTCAACGAACGCATCGAGTACACAAAACCGTCTCGCTCGGCGCTGGCATCAAAGCTGGCACCGAGATCAGCCCAGGCCTCGCCCAGCGCGTTTTCATCGAGTGCCGCTTCCTTGCCCCCAGCACCAGATCCGGCTCGCACGCCCTTGGAGCTCATGCCCGCCACAGCGCTGGCCAGCCCGATCTGCTGCGCCGGATCGCGACGCGCACCGGCGTCGAAATCGATCTGCACATCCACCATCGGAATCGCCGGGCTTTCGACCAGCCACACGCGGGCGCCGCTCGCCTCGGTCCAGTGCTGGATGGGCAGCAGCGCCCACGCAGAATGCGCGAACAAGGCCATGCCCGCGCCCAGCAGACCCACGCGAACGCTCGTCTTCTTGAGTTTTTTCAACAACATATCTTCAATCCGTTTCTGTGCCGTTGGCGTTCAATGCATGCGCTCGCCGCCCGCGCCCTGCTGGGCTGCGGGGCGCTTGGCACCGGGGGCCACCGGCTGCGGCACCAAGGTGCCGACGTTGAGCTGGTCATCGCCAAAGTAGCGCTGCGCCACCGACTTCACGTGTTCCGGCGTGACAGTGCGCAGCAGTTTGAGAATCTGGTCATCGGCATCGGGCGGGAAGCCCCCGGCCCAGTTGCCGCCCAGGTCGTTGGCCTGGCCGAACAGCGAATCGCGCTCGTACACGGTCGATGCGTTCCACTGCGCCTTCACGCGCGCCAGTTCCGATTCGCTCACGCCCTCCTTGGCCACACGCGCGATCTGCGCGCGCAGGGCTTCTTCGACCTGCTTGGTGGTCTTGCCCTTGGCGGGCACGCCCATCAACAGAAAGGTGCCAGGGCCGCGACCGATGATCGACGCCGAGCTGCTCGCGCTGTCGGCCACGCGGTCCGCGCCTTGCGTCAATGCGCGATCCAGACGCGCGCCGTCATATCCGCTGAGCACGGCCGAGAGCATCAGCAACGAGAGCGCATCGCGGTCCTCGTCGGTCAGCTTGTCCAGGTTGCGCAGACTAGGCGCGCGAAACGACATGGCGACAAATGCCTGATCGGCCGGTGCCTTGAAATCGATGCGGCGAATGCCCTTCTGCGCGGGTTCGGTGCGCGGCTTGCGCTCGGGCACCGCGCCCTGCGGAATCACGCCGTAGATCTGCTGCGCCAGATCGTAGACCTTGGCCACATCCACATCGCCCGCGATCACCACGGCGGCGTTCTGCGGCACGTACCAGGCCTTGTGGAAGTCGCGCACATCCTTGGGCGTCATCGAATCGAGATCGCTCATCCAGCCCACCACCGGACGGCGATTGGGCGACGAGGTGAAGGTGGCCGCATTCAACTGCTCGAACAGCGCGGAGCGCGGCTGGTCTTCGGTGCGCATGCGGCGCTCTTCCTTGATGACCTCGATTTCCTTCTTGAACTCTTCGTCCGGCCACTGGTTGTTGGCGAAGCGGTCGGCTTCGAGCTCCATCACGTCCTTGAGCCGATTCGACGGAATCTGCTGGTAGTAGCCGGTGTAGTCGCGCGTGGTGAAGGCGTTTTCCTGCCCGCCCAGCGCCGCCACCTGTTTGGAGAACTGGCCCGGCGCAATCTTGGCCGTGCCCTTGAACATCATGTGTTCCAATGCGTGGGCCACACCTGTCGTGCCATCGACCTCATCCACGGAGCCCACCCGCACCCAGACCATGTGCACCGCCGTGGGCGCACGCTTGTCGGGTTTGACGATGAGCTGCATGCCATTTTTCAGCGTGAACAGTTGCGCCCCATCGGCCGTGGTGGCTTCGGGTTTCACCGCCGCGGACGCGTTGGCACCCGGAGTCGAAATGGGGTTGGCGGACGTATCGGCAAACGCCGCGACATGCGCACAGGCCAGCAGGCCAAGAATGGAAATGGCTTGTTTCATAGAATGGATAGGATTCTAAGTACCCGACAATGTTCAGTTTCTTCAAGAAAAAATCTTCCGACACGCCCGAAACGCCCGCCCCGAGCGCTTCAGCACCCGCTCCTGCGCCCGAAACCACCGAAAAACCGGCGGCCACTTCGGGCACCAAGAGCTGGTTGCGCAATCCGTTTGCCAGCAAGGATACGTCCCAGCCTGCGGATAACCTGACACCATCATCGGGCAATTCGGACCTGCTGCCCACCGTCCAGGAACCCCAGGCCAAGCCCGAAGCGCCCACCGCAGCCGGTGACCGCAAAGGCTGGATGGACCGCCTCAAGGCCGGTCTGCGCAAGACCGGCAACAGCATTTCCACGATTTTCACCGGAACGAAGATCGACGACGCGCTCTACGAAGAGCTCGAAGACGCCCTGCTCATGGCCGACACCGGCGTGAAGGCCACGCAGCATCTGCTGGCCGACCTCAAGCAGCGCGTGAAGGACACCAAGACCACCGACCCCGCAGCCGTCAAATCGCTGCTGGCCGACGCACTGACCGAGCTGCTCAAGCCGCTCGAAAAGCCGCTGGTCGTGGGCGAGCACACGCCCACCGTCATCATGGTGGCGGGCGTCAATGGCGCGGGCAAGACCACGTCGATCGGCAAGCTCACCAAGCATCTGGCCGACCACGGCCAAAGCGTGCTGCTGGCCGCAGCCGACACCTTCCGCGCCGCCGCGCGCGAGCAGTTGGGCGTCTGGGCCACACGCAACACAGTCGAGATCATCAGCCAGGACGGCGGCGATCCCGCTGCCGTGAGCTTTGACGCGGTGAGCGCAGGCCGCGCGCGCGGCAAGGATGTAGTGCTCGTCGACACCGCCGGTCGCCTGCCCACGCAGCTGCATCTGATGGAAGAGCTCAAGAAGATCAAGCGCGTGGTCACCAAGGCCGACGCGAGCGCGCCGCACGAGGTGCTGCTGGTCATCGACGGCAACACCGGCCAGAACGCGCTCAACCAGGTCCGGGCGTTCGACGATGCCCTGCAGCTCACCGGCCTGATCGTCACCAAGCTCGACGGCACGGCCAAGGGCGGCGTGCTGGCCGCCATCGCGCAGGAAAAGCCGATTCCGGTGTACTTCATCGGCGTGGGCGAAAAGGTCGAAGACCTCGAAACCTTCAACGCACGCGAGTTTGCGCAGGCGCTGCTGGCCTGATCGAGACACCCCTCGCACCGAATGAAAGCCCTGCACTGACCCGCAGGGCTTTTTCCTTTGGGGCGCTTGCAACCCTGCAAACCATGAGCATGGGCTGACGCCAGCACTGCCTCCCGGCTTACAGGAGCAGCGCCCGCGCCCGCCCTGCTTCATGGCAGACTGAACCGCAGTGAGCCAACACTGACACGGAGCGGTCATGCCATCCAGTTCCCACCCAGAGCCGAGCACAAGCAGCGCAGCGACGCTCGGCCATCTCGGTCATTCATTGCAGCGCAGACAAGTGCTGCTCAGTGTCTCCGGCATGGCGGCGCTGCTGGCCGCGCGGCAATGGTTGCCAGCAGCCATCGCGCAGACACCTGGCAGCCAGGAAGTCGCCGCAGCACCCTCGGCCGAGGTGATGGCCTTCCTCAATTTCTCGCGCAAGCTCACCGCGCACAACGAGCTTTCGCCCGTCACCGCGCGGCGCATTCTGGAGGCCGGAAACCGTCTTTCGGCCCCGTTCGCGCCGCAAGTGGCAGAACTCGTCAAGCTCACCAACGATGCAGCGGATTCACCCGCGCTGATGGCCGCCGCCGAGCTGGCCGGACTCAAGGACCACGCGCTCGCGATCAACACCGTCTGGTACACGGGCACGGTCGTCGGGCCAAAGGCGTCGCAGGTCGTCGCGTACCGCGAAGCGCTCATGTACAGCGCCGTGCAGGACGCTCTGCCCGTGCCCACGTATTGCCTCAACGGCCCGTTGTGGTGGACGCAGAAGCCGCCTGCGGTCTAGCCCCACGCTCGCAGACCGATCCGCGCTCACAAGAAAAACACACGCACCCACAAACCACCACGATCCGATATGAAAGCTCCAGTCATTCACAACAATGGCGATGCGCAGGCCGATGTCGTCATCGTCGGCACCGGCGTCGTGGGCGCGCTCATGGCCGATCAACTCGCGGGCGCGGGCCATGCAGTGTTGATGCTCGATGCCGGCCCGCGCATCCAGCGCGCACAGGCGGTGGAGAACTGGCGCAACATGCCGTTCGCCAACCGCGCGGGGGCGGACTACCAGGGCCTATATCCACAATCGCCCATGGCGCCCGCGCCGCTGTACTGGCCGCCCAACAACTATGTCGGTCTGACCGGCCCCGACGGCAAGGGCTTTCAGCAAGGCTATCTGAAAGTGGTGGGCGGCACGACTTGGCACTGGGCCGCATCCTGCTGGCGGCATCTGCCGGTGGACTTCAAGATGCAAACCACCTACGGCGTGGGCCGCGACTGGCCGATCGGCTACGAAGAGATCGAGCCCTACTACTGCCGCGCCGAAGAAGAGATGGGCGTGGCGGGCCCCAACGACGCGGCGCAGCAGTCACCCAGCGAGCGCAGCAAGCCCTACCCCATGGACATGGTGCCCTGGGGCCATGCGGACCAACGCATCGCCGATGTGGTGAACCCGCACGGCTACCGCAGCGTGCCGATTCCGCAGGGCCGCAGCACGCGCCCCTGGCGCAGCCGCCCCACCTGCTGCGGCAACAACAACTGCCAGCCGATCTGCCCGATCGGCGCGATGTACAACGGCATCCACCACGTGCAATCCGCCGAAGCCAAAGGTGCCAAGGTGATCGCCGAAGCCGTGGTCTACCGCATCGACACCGACGCCAACAACCGAGTGACCGCCGTGCACTGGTACGACAAGGACCATGTCTCGCACAAGGCCGAAGGCAAGCATTTCGTGCTGGCATGCAATGCGCTCGAAACGCCGCGCCTGCTGCTGATCGCGGCCAACGACAAGAACCCCAAGGGCATCGCCAACAGCTCGGATCAAGTGGGTCGCAACATGATGGACCACTCCGGTTTTCACTGCAATTTTCTGGCCAACGAGCCCATGTGGATTGGCCGCGGTCCCGCGCAAAGCAGTTGCATGGTGGGGCCGCGCGACGGTGCTTTCCGCCATGAATACTCGGCCACCAAGATCATCATCAACAACATCTCGCGCGTGACGGCTGCCACGCAACAGGCGCTGCAGATGGGCCTCGCGGGCAAGGCGCTCGACGCGGAAATCCGCCGCCGCTCGTCGCATGGTGTGGACCTGTCGATCAGCCTTGAACCGCTGCCCGATCCCAACAACCGCGTGACGCTGAGCACCACCCGCAAAGACCCGCACGGCCTGCCCTGCCCCGACGTGTACTACGACGTGGGCGACTATGTGCGCAAGGGCTACGAGGCTTCGAAAAAGCAGCTCACCCACATCGGCACGCTGTTCGGTGCGACGGAATTCAACATCACCACATCGCTGAACGCCAACAACCACATCATGGGCGGCACCATCATGGGCACGAGCGCCAAAGACTCGGTCGTCAACGGCGACTGCCGCGCGTGGGACCACGACAACCTGTGGCTGCCCGGCGGCGGCCCGATGGCGTCGGCCAGCGTGGTGAATTCCACTCTCACCATGGCGGCGCTCGGCATCAAGTCGGCCGACTCCATCCAGAAAGCCTTGGGCAAGGGGTGATGAACATGCGCGGCACATCATCATCCCTTCGCTCAATACTCCGCTCGACACTTCGGTCATCATTTTTCGGCGCACTCGCACTCGGCGGCTTGCTGTTGCCCCACGCGAGCTTCGCGCAGACAGAACAGCCCACCACCCCCACGACCCCCAAACCCAGCGCCGAACAGCTCTCCGCTCTGCCCAAGGAAACCGCGCAGTTCATCGAAAAAGGCCGCATGGTGGCGCTGGCCAGCGACTGCGCGGGCTGCCACACCGCGCCCGGCGGCGGCAAGCCATTGGCAGGCAACTACGTGATGCAGACGCCGCTCGGAGCCATCGTCTCGACCAACATCACGCCATCGAAAACGCATGGCATCGGTCACTATTCGGAAGAAGACTTGTCGCGCGCCGTGCGCGAAGGCAAGCGCAAGGACGGCGCGCATCTCTACCCTGCGATGCCATACGACTCGTACACGCAGATGACAGACGAAGACCTGCATGCGCTCTACGTCTATCTGATGCAAGGCGTGCCCGCCGTCGATCAGGCCGTGCAGGCAACGAAGCTGCCGTTTCCGTTCAACATCCGCATGAGCATGCTGGGCTGGAACACGCTGTTTCTCGACAAGAAGCGCTTCGCACCCGATGCGTCGAAAAGCCCCGAATGGAATCGCGGCGCCTATCTGGTGGAAGCGCTGGAGCACTGCGCGGCATGCCACACACCGCGCAATGCGCTGATGGCCGCCGACAAGTCACGCGCGTTTGCGGGCGCGCAGCTCGGCCCCTGGTTTGCGCCCAACATCACCTCCGATCCGGTCAGCGGCATCGGCGCGTGGAGCGTGGAAGAGCTCGTGCAATACCTGCGCACCGGCCGCGCCGAAGGCAAGGGCCAGGCGGCGGGCGGTATGGCCGAAGCGGTGGAAAACAGCCTGCAGTTTCTGCCCGAATCCGATCTGCGCGCGATGGCTGTGTACCTCAAGGCCCTGCCCCCCCTTCGCGATGCGGCCGACGCCAACCGCACCGAGGGCGCACATGCGCAAGGCACGGCCCACAGCGAAGAGCCCATGCAGCGCGGCAGCCGCCCTCAGAACAGTGTGGAAGCAGTGACCTCGGGCGCATCGCTGTTCAGCGCCTACTGCGCAAGCTGTCATCAGGCATCGGGTTCGGGCACGCCGGATCAGGCCTATCCATCGCTGTATCGCAACACCGCCACGGGACTGGGCAGGCCCGACAACCTGATCGCCGCCATCCTCTACGGCGTGCAGCGCAACGCCGCCGGCAAGGAAGTGCTGATGCCGCGCTTCGATGAAAAATCCTATGTCGATCCGCTCACCAACGAGCAGATCGCTGCCATCGCCAACCACGTGCTGCAGCACTACGGCCCGGCCACCGCAGGCAAGATCTCTGCGGCCGATGTGCAGCTTGCGCGCAATGGCGGACCGCAGCCGCCGCTGGCCCAGTTGCAGCCCTACATCGCACCGTCGCTCGGCGTGCTCGCACTGGTCGTTGCGCTGGTGCTGTGGTGGTTCTTCAACCGACGCAAGCAGGGCTACCGCCGATACTTTTGAGGCTTTCCGCAGCAAGGAATCCTGACCGAGGAATGACAGCAGATTGACAGATTCGCTCACCAGAATCTGCGCGTCAGCCAGTCAATCACAACAACGTGTCAGGAGACCTCATGCAGACAACTTCGTCCTCCATTCTCACTTCACCCACTTCCTCCACCTCATCATTCGAGCTA
Organism: Diaphorobacter sp. HDW4B; assembly: GCF_011305535.1. Classification (GTDB taxonomy): domain Bacteria; phylum Pseudomonadota; class Gammaproteobacteria; order Burkholderiales; family Burkholderiaceae_C; genus Diaphorobacter_A. The sequence continues at coordinate 3,492,029 of NZ_CP049905.1, read as the reverse complement.
TCGCGACGCGGCCTGTTGCGCCTGTCGCTGGGCGGCGCGGCGGCCATGTCGGTCGGTGGGGCGTTCGCACGCAGCGCCGCGTCACCGCTCGTGGTTCCCAAGGATGGCCTGCTGCGCAGCACGCCCGAGGCGCAAGGCGTTTCGTCCGCAGCCATCATGGATTTTCTCGACGAGGTCGAGCGCAACGCCTACGAGATGCACGGCTTCATGCTGTGGCGCAGCGGCCATGTGGTGGCCGAGGGCTGGTGGCAGCCCTACGGCCCCGAGCGCATCCACATGACGCACTCGCTCACCAAGAGCGTCACCGCCAGCGCCGTCGGCATGGCGATTGCCGAAGGCCGCTTCAAACTCGATGACAAGGTGGTCTCGTTCTTCCCCGAACACCTGCCCGCCGACGTGAGCACGCATCTCGCCGCGATGACCGTGCGCGATCTGCTGACCATGCGCACCGGCCACGAGAAGATGACCTCGGGCTCGGTGTGGCGTCCCATCAAGACAAGCTGGATTGCGGAGTTTTTCAAGATCCCGGTGAAGTTCGAGCCCGGCACCAAGTTCGTCTACACCAGCGCCGCCACCTACATGCTGTCGGCCATCGTCACCAAGACCACGGGCCAGTCCACGGCGGACTATCTGAAGACACGCTTCTTCGAGCCGCTGGGCATTTCCGGCTACGAGTGGGATGTGGGCCCGGAAGGCATTTCACCCGGCGCGAACGGCCTGTCGTGGAAGACCGTCGATGCGCTCAAGCTCGGCATTCTGCATGCGCAGAACGGCCAGTGGAACGGCAAGCAACTGCTGCCCGCCGAGTGGGTGAAAGCCGTGCAGCAGCCGCACACGCCCGGCCAATATGGCTACCAATGGTGGCTCGGCCCGAACGGCGTGTATCTGGCCGATGGCCTCTTCGGTCAGTACTCGATGGTGTTCCCCGAACACAATGCGGTGATTGCCATGAACTGCGCGAACCCTTCGGGCGCGGGCTTTCTGTCCAAGGCGGTCTACAAGCATTTCCCCAAGGCGTTCGAGACCGCAGGCAAGTCCACTGCGAACAGCAAGCTGCCGTCGCGCCTCAAGCAACTGCAGTTGCTGCCCGCACCGCGCGCCACGCATTCGCCGCTGGCCGAAACCATCTCGGGCCGCAAATACGAGTTTGCCGACAACGCAGAAAAGATCAGCGCGGTGAAGTTCGATTTCAGCGAAGGCCAATGCCGCTTCACGATGGAAGACGACCGCGGCACGCATGTCGTGCAATGCGGCATCGGCAAGGCCGTGGAAGGCTCGACCACCATCACCGGCAACAAGCTGCACCACGAATACCAGCCCGACAACATGCGCGTGGTGGCGACCGGTGAATGGACCGACGCACGCACGTTCGAGATGACCTGGACCTTCGTCGAATCGGCCTTCCGCGACAAGGTGGTGTGCCGCTTCAACGGCCCTTACGTGCGCATCAGCCGCAGCGTGAACGTGAATTCGAGCGCCACCTCGCTGCCAGAAATCGTCAGCAAGAAACCGGGCAAGGCGGCCTGATCACAGACTGACTTTTCAGACCTTCAAACGGTCCTCGACCCACGCCGCATATTCCCGCGAGGCCTGCTCCTCGCGCACCAGAATCTGCGGCAGGTCGTAGGGATGCGTGCCGCGCAGCCAGCGCAGCAACGCGAACATGCCGGTCGGCAAGGTCTTGAACACCAGCCGCCATTCCGCGTCCTCGCACTGTGTGCCTTGCCACACGTAGTGCGACGTGATCGGCTCCACCTGCACGCAGGCCGCGAGCCGGTGGCTCACCGCTTCGCTCGCCAAGCGGCGCGCATCTTCTTCCTTGCCGACGGTCGTGGTCAGCACGCTCACGGGCGGCATGTGGGTGTCGAGTTCGCGCATCGCTTTTCCTTCTCGTCCTTGGCTGAATTCAAGAGCGCATTGTCCCTCGTCGCCACGCTGCGGAATCCCGATCGCAATTCACCGCCAGCGCGTGCCGGATAAGGCCCGCCGTCAGGCAACTCGCGTATAAAAGAGTGCGCGACAGACACTCAAATTCCAATGACCGCAGGAGACGACAAGACATGACGACAGCGACCAAGCCCTTCAAGGCCGCAGTGATCCAGGCCTCTTCCATCCCCACCGACAGCATCGAATGCGCGCTCAAAGCAGCATCGCTGATCCGCGAAGCCGCAAGCAACGGCGCGAAAGTGCTGGTGTTCCCCGAGGCATTTTTGGGTGGCTACCCCAAGGGCAACAGCTTCGGCAGCCCCATCGGTCTGCGCAAACCCACGGCGCGCGATGCCTACGCCACCTACTACCAGCAGGCCATCGACCTGAACGGTGAAGAGATCGAAATCCTCAACGAGGCCGTGCACGAAACCGGCGTGGTCGTGGTGATCGGCTGCATCGAGCGCGACGGCGGCACGCTGTATTGCACGGCCCTGTATTTCAGCGGCAAGAACGGCCTCGTCGGCAAGCACCGCAAGCTGATGCCGACTGCAGGCGAGCGCCTGATCTGGGGCTTCGGCGATGGTTCGACCATGCAGGCCGTGGACACGCCCTACGGCCGCATCGGCGCCGTGATCTGCTGGGAAAACTACATGCCCATGCTGCGCATGCACATGTACAGCCAGGGCGTGAGCATCTACTGCGCACCCACGGCCGACGACCGCGACACCTGGCTGCCCACCATGCGCCACATCGCGCTCGAAGGCCGCTGCTTCGTGCTCACCGCCTGCCAGTTCCTGCGCCGCGAGGCCTACCCCAAAGACTTCGAATGCAGCCTCGGCGACGACCCGCAAACCGTGCTGCTGCGCGGCGGCAGCGCCATCATCGACCCGACCGGCGCCATCATGACCGGCCCCAACTACGAGGCCGAAACCATTCTCTACGCCGACATCGACCCCATCATGGTCCCGCGCGGCAAGTTCGACTTCGACGCCTCGGGCCACTACTCACGCCCCGACATCTTTCAGTTGAAGGTGGACGTGGGGGCGAAGAAGGCGGTGTCGACGTTTGGGGAGTGAGCTGCCTGTTGCTGACATGGCCGCCTGACAGCTGCGGCCATGCCCATCCGGCTGCCCGCCTGCCTACCTGTGAAGGCGGGCACCGGATTCCCCGCATTCTTGATTCATCTCAATCACTCGCCTCCGCTATCAATTTTGACAACGCGGAAGCGGGTTCAATAGACCCTCCAAGGCACGGACTTTTCGCGGTCGATACGCTGTTCAATGTCAACAAGCATTGCGCACAACGACAGTCGAAAACCGCCTATAGCAAGGGTTTTCCAGCAGTAGTTCAATGCTGTTTCATTGGGGAAATGCGGTTCGGGCACGCTTTTCCGAGCCCCATCAGAAATTCGCATATACCCAAGTAAAAAAGTGCGGAACTTATCGCTTAGCACTCTCTCCAACAGAGTGCTAATATGAACCGAATTGAAGATGAAAGGATGTCTCTGATGAACCTGCAAACCGCATCCTCCTCGACGTCTCTGGCGCCTGCCAACCCTTGGGCGCTGGTTCCGCCGCTGGGAAATCTGGATGCCTATATTTCCGCCGTCAACCGTCTGCCTCTGCTCACCGCTGAGGAAGAACAGACTTTTGCCCGGCGTCTTCAGAATGAAAACGATGTGGACTCGGCTGGTCGTCTGGTGCTCTCGCACCTGCGTCTGGTGGTGTCCATCTCGCGCCAATACCTCGGGTACGGGCTGCCGCATGGCGACCTGATCCAGGAAGGCAATGTCGGCCTGATGAAGGCCGTCAAGCGTTTCGACCCCGATCAGGGTGTGCGTCTGGTGTCCTACGCCATGCACTGGATCAAGGCCGAAATCCACGAATACATCTTGAAGAACTGGCGCATGGTCAAGGTGGCGACCACCAAGGCCCAGCGCAAGCTGTTCTTCAATCTGCGCTCGATGAAGCAAGGTTTCAAGGCCGACTCGGCCATGGACGATGCTGCTGTCGTGCGTGACACGTTGTCCGACCATGAAATCGATATGGTGGCCGAACAGCTGAATGTCAAGCGCGAAGAAGTCATCGAGATGGAAACGCGTCTGTCGGGCGGCGACGTGCTGCTGGATCCGTCTCCCAGCGACGATGGCGAACAGGCTTTTGGCCCGATCGCCTACCTGTCGGATGCGAACCATGAGCCCACGGCCATGATCGAGAACCACCAGCGCGACCGCCTTGCCAGCGATGGCATTGCGACCGCTCTGGAAAGCCTCGACGAACGCAGTCGCCGCATCGTGGAAGAGCGCTGGCTGAAGGTGAACGACGATGGATCGGGCGGCATGACGCTGCACGAGCTGGCCGCTGTATATGGCGTAAGCGCCGAGCGCATTCGCCAGATCGAAGTAGCCGCCATGAAGAAGATGAAGAAGGCTCTGGCCGAGTACGCTTGAAGCCGGTC